>NZ_CP041327.1:0-306875 GCF_013394125.1 Pseudoalteromonas sp. Scap25
TTGATGTGCGGGAATAAAAATTATATCTCTGGGAGTTTTACTGTGTATCTGTCGGTTTGGCAAAGTTGTTTATATGTATTGCAAGATGAGTTGCCTTCGCAGCAATTCAGTATGTGGGTCAGACCACTTCAAGCAGAAAGTACCGAAGATACCTTGACGATTTATGCGCCTAATCGTTTCGTACTTGATTGGGTGAGAGAGAAGTACTTAAATAGAATAAATGAATTATTGGTAGAAATTTGTGGTGTAGAAGCACCCGAGTTACGTTTTGATGTAGGTAGTAAGCCGCTATTAAATGCACAAGCTGCACCGGTGGTTGAAACACAATCAGCGCCAAGCACGCAATCAACGGCAAAACAACAACCTCGAGAACAAAAACCGGTTGTAGAACCAGCTCCTAAATCTGGTTATAAATCAAACATTAAAGAAAACTACACCTTTGATAGCTTTGTTGAGGGTAAATCTAACCAATTAGCAAAAGCGGCTGCCACTCAGGTAGCAGACAACCCTGGCTCTGCATTTAACCCTGTATTTATTTACGGTGGTACAGGCTTAGGTAAGACGCATTTATTACATGCGGTAGGCAACGGTATTATGGCCAATAAGCCCGATGCTAAAATTGTTTACATGCATTCAGAACGTTTCGTTCAAGACATGGTTAAAGCACTGCAAAATAATGCGATCGAAGAGTTTAAGCGTTATTACCGTAGTGTTGACGCATTAATGATTGATGACATTCAATTTTTTGCTAATAAAGAACGTTCTCAAGAAGAATTCTTTCATACCTTTAATGCATTATTAGAAGGTAACCAACAAATTATTTTAACCTCTGACCGTTACCCTAAAGAGATTGAAGGGGTTGAAGATCGCCTTAAATCTCGTTTTGGTTGGGGATTAACCATCGCGATTGAGCCGCCAGAGCTTGAAACTCGCGTTGCTATTTTGATGAAAAAAGCCCAGCAAAGTAAAATTAACTTACCGCATGAAGTGGCATTTTTTATTGCTAAAAAATTACGCTCAAACGTACGTGAGCTTGAAGGGGCATTAAACCGTGTAATTGCTAACGCAAACTTTACCGGTCGCCCAATTTCTATCGACTTTGTAAAAGAAGCACTGCGTGATTTATTAGCGCTGCAAGACAAACTAGTCACCATAGACAACATTCAACGTACGGTTGCTGAATACTATAGAATACGTGTATCTGATTTACTGTCTAAGCGCCGTAGCCGCTCTATAGCAAGGCCTCGCCAAGTTGCCATGGCATTATCTAAAGAACTCACTAATCACAGTTTACCTGAGATTGGGGATGCTTTTGGTGGGCGTGACCATACAACAGTACTGCACGCGTGTCGCAAAGTTAAATCATTACGTGACGAAAGCCACGAGATTAAAGAAGATTACCAAAACTTAATAAGAACATTGTCATCTTAGGGCTGACTTTATTATGCAAATAACAATATCAAGAGAACAATTTTTAAAACCATTGGTACAAGTATCGGGTGCCATTGAGCGTAAGCATACGTTACCTATTTTATCTAACGTATTGCTCGTGGTAGAAAATGGCCAGCTTTCAATGACAGGGACCGACCTTGAAATTGAATTAGTGGCGAGTGTATTTGTGGGTGACGATGTTGCCGATACTAAACTTACATTGCCGGCTAAAAAATTACTCGATATTTGTAAAAGTTTACCGGATGGCTCTGATCTTACTTTAAGCTTGCAAGACCATCAGCTACTTTTAACCAGTGGTAAAAGTCGTTTTTCATTGACCACTTTAGCTGCTGAAGATTTTCCTAATTTAGAGCAGTGGGATGGTGAGGTTGAGTTTCAACTAACGCGTTTAGAGTTGCGTAAATTACTTGAAAGCACACACTTTTCAATGGCAAACCAAGATGTGCGTTATTACTTAAACGGCATGTCGTTTGAAGTTGATAACAGCGATATAAAAACAGTTGCCACTGATGGGCACCGTTTAGCTATTGCACAAAAACAACTAGGTCAGTCGTTAAATACACAGCGCCAATTAATTATACCGCGCAAAGGCGTGCAAGAAATTATGCGTCTAATGGTTGCTGATCAAGAGCTGGTAACTATTCAGTTTGGTGCCAACCACATTCGTATTATTGATATTGAATTTACCTTTACGAGTAAATTAGTTGATGGTCGATTCCCTGATTACCGTCGTGTTTTGCCGCGCGGTGGCGATAAGGTAATTACCGCGAATCGTGAATGGCTTCGTAATGCGTTTCAGCGTGTGTCGATTTTATCGAACGAAAAGTTTCGTGGTGTACGCTTAAATTTATCAAACGGTTTATTAAAAATTACAGCCAACAACCCAGAGCAAGAGCAAGCTGAAGAAGTGGTTGAAGTAATGTACGAGGGTGATGACCTAGAAATAGGCTTTAATGTCTCTTATGTATTAGATGTATTAAATACATTAAAAACCGAAGATGTATTATTTACCCTTGCCGATTCAAACAGTAGTGCACTTATAGAAGGTGCTGGCGATGAAGAAGCTATGTACGTTGTTATGCCAATGCGTTTATAAGATCATAAATACATAATGAGCTTAAGTCATTTGAGCCTCAAATATTTTCGTAATATTGAGGCACTGACGCTAGAACCAGTTAATGGCGTTAATATAATTTATGGTGAAAACGGCAGCGGAAAAACCAGCCTTTTAGAGGCTATTTATTACCTTTCTCACGGCAAATCTTTCCGAACCTCTAAACATAAAAGCATCATCGCTCATCAACAAGATCAGTTTGTTATTCATGGCCGAAAAGCGTTACACGATTTATCTATTCCAATAGGGATAAGTAAAACCCAAACGGGTGAAACCAATTTAAAAATACAGGGTAAGGCGAGTCGAAAAGTATCTGAACTTGCTCAACTTATGCCTGTGCAAGTTATCACACCAGAAAGCTATTCATTATTTTTTGGTGGCCCTAAAGAGCGCAGAAAGTTTTTAGACTTAGGTTTGTTCCACGTGGAACATGAGTTTTTTTTCTTGTGGCAATCGTTTAATAAAGTGCTAAAACAGCGCAATGCATTGTTGAAATCTAAGCCTAAGAATTATTTTGACCAAATCAAGTTTTGGGATAAAGAATTTGTTAGACTGGCTGAACAAATAAATAAATTAAGAATCGCGTATATAACTAGGTTTAAGCAGCAGTTTTTTGATAAAATGTGTGCAGAATTAACGCTAATACGCGATCTAGAAATTAGCTTTAATGCAGGCTGGAAAGAGGCCGAATCTCTTTCTGATGCGTTAGAGCAAAGCTTTGAGCGAGATGCTCGCCAAGGCTTTACTAGTAAAGGCCCTCATAAGGCTGATTTTAGTTTTAGTGTCGCTGGCAGCAGTGTTGAGAATGTATTCTCACGCGGGCAGTTAAAGCTATTGTTGTATGCGTTAAAAGTAACGCAAAATAGTTTGATTGAGTCAGAGACAGATAAGCAATCTATATTGCTAATAGATGATTTACCTTCAGAGCTAAGCGAAGATACAAAAGAGAAAGTGGGTCAGTTATTGACACATTGCAGTTCTCAAATATTTATTTCTTCAATTTTATCTGAAAGTATTTCTGCTGTGGTGGAACCCATGAAACGAGAACTAAAAATGTTCCACGTGAAACATGGCAACCTAATAACAAGATAAGTGGGATTAACCATGTCTGAGAATTATGATTCGTCGAGTATTAAAGTACTTAAAGGATTAGATGCAGTAAGAAAGCGTCCTGGTATGTATATAGGGGACACCGATGATGGTACGGGCTTACACCACATGGTGTTTGAGGTCGTTGATAACTCTATCGATGAGGCCTTAGCAGGTCACTGTGATGATATATTTGTCACAATTCACTTAGACGGTTCGGTATCTGTAAGAGATAACGGCCGTGGTATTCCTACTTCTATACATGAAGAAGAAGGTGTATCTGCAGCTGAAGTTATTATGACGGTATTACATGCTGGTGGTAAGTTTGATGATAACTCTTATAAAGTATCAGGTGGCTTACACGGTGTTGGTGTATCGGTAGTAAATGCATTATCAGAAAAGTTAAAACTAACTATTCGTCGTGAAGGTAAACTTTACGAGCAGTTTTACACTATGGGTGTTCCAGATGCACCACTTGCAGCTATTGGTGATTCTGAAACAACCGGTACTGAGTTACGTTTTTGGCCAAGTGCAGAAACGTTTACTAACCTAGATTTCCATTACGATATTTTAGCTAAGCGTTTACGCGAGTTATCGTTTTTGAACTCAGGTGTAAGCATCATTTTAAATGATGAGCGCGAAGAAAATAAGAGTGACCATTTTAAATACGAAGGTGGTATTAGAGCGTTCGTTGAATACTTAAACCGTAATAAAACGCCTGTACACAAAGGGGTATTCCACTTTACTCACGAACGTGAAGAAGACGGTATTAGTGTAGAAGTATCAATGCAGTGGAATGATGCGTTCCAAGAAAACATTTACTGTTTTACTAATAACATTCCACAACGTGATGGTGGTACTCACTTAGCTGGTTTTAGATCTGCGCTAACACGTACGCTGAATAACTACATGGAAAAAGAAGGCTTTAACAAAAAAGCTAAAACAACCAGTAACGCAACGGGCGATGATGCTCGTGAAGGCTTAACGGCTGTTGTTAGTGTTAAAGTACCTGATCCTAAATTCTCATCACAGACAAAAGACAAGCTAGTATCTAGTGAAGTTAAGTCTGCGGTTGAGCAAGCAATGGCTGAAAAATTCACTGAGTTTTTATTAGAAAACCCAATGGATGCAAAAATTGTTGTTGGCAAAATTATTGATGCAGCACGCGCGCGTGAAGCAGCCCGTAAAGCACGTGAAATGACCCGCCGTAAAGGTGCTATGGATTTAGCTGGTTTACCGGGTAAACTAGCGGATTGCCAAGAAAAAGATCCAGCCCAATCTGAACTATACATAGTGGAGGGTGACTCAGCTGGCGGTTCAGCCAAGCAGGGTCGTAACCGTAAGAATCAAGCGATTCTTCCGCTTAAAGGTAAAATCTTAAACGTAGAAAAAGCACGTTTTGATAAAATGTTATCTTCGCAAGAAGTGGCAACGCTAATTACTGCATTAGGTTGTGGTATTGGCCGTGACGAGTATGACCCTGAAAAATTACGTTATCATCGCATCATTATCATGACCGATGCCGACGTGGATGGTTCTCACATTCGTACTTTGCTACTAACATTTTTCTACCGTCAAATGCCGGAAATTGTTGAACGTGGTTACATTTATATTGCTCAGCCTCCACTTTATAAAGTGAAAAAAGGTAAGCAAGAGCGTTATATTAAAGATGATCCAGCATTAGTTGATTACCTTACATCTTTAGCGCTAAGCAATGCAGCACTGTACACTAGTGATAGTGCTGAAGCAGTTGATGGTGAAGCATTAGAGTCAATTGTTCACGATTATCAAAACACGGTTAAAGTTATCGAGCGCTTAAAGCGTAAGTATCCGAACACAGTTATGAACCGTTTGATTTACCAAAGTGAGCTGAAAAAAGAACACCTTTCAGACGAAGCTAAGGTAGTTGCTTGGACTAAAGAGCTGGTTGATGACTTAATTGAACGTGATGAAGATGCAACTATTTTCCATGCGGGAACTGAGCACGATACAGAGCGTAACTTGTATTATCCAGTTGTGAATATTCGTCAGCATGGTGTGGATAAAGCACACGTACTTCATTATGACTTTATTACATCAAGAGACTACCAACGTATTGCTGTAACTGGTAAAAACATTGCTAATATCATCACTGAGGGTGCATATATCCAACGTGGTGAGAAAACAAAACCTGTTGATAACTTTGTGGATGCATTGGAATGGTTGATCGCAGAGTCTAAGCGTGGGATCTACATTCAACGCTACAAAGGACTAGGTGAAATGAACCCAAGTCAGCTTTGGGAAACCACCATGGATCCTAGCGCACGCCGTATGTTGCAAGTAACAATTGAAGATGCTGTTGCAGCGGATCAATTATTTGCCACATTAATGGGCGATCAAGTTGAGCCGCGTCGTGAGTTTATTGAAACGAACGCACTGCGTGTGGTTAACTTAGACGTATAAAACATTATCGTAATCACAAAAAAGGAGCCTTAGGCTCCTTTTTTATTTTTTCAAACGCACAAACTGCTTAAAACCTGAGTGTGCACAAGGTATACTGAGGGTAATTTTCACGCTACTTCTCAGATAGTAAAAAGCCAAAATATGCAAAAATATGACGTTAAAACCTTTCAAGGTTTGATCCTGGCTTTACAGGATTATTGGGCACAGCAAGGCTGTGTCATTATTCAACCACTTGACATGGAAGTGGGCGCAGGGACATTTCACCCGCAAACATTTTTAAAATCAATTGGCCCAGAGCCAATGTCGAGCGCATACGTTCAACCGTGTCGTCGTCCTACCGATGGTCGTTACGGTGAAAACCCAAACCGCTTACAACATTACTACCAATTCCAAGTTGTGTTAAAACCATCACCAGACAATATTCAAGAGCTTTACTTAGGTTCTTTAGCTGCTGTAGGTATTGATACCTTAACTGACGAAGTTCGCTTTGTAGAAGATAACTGGGAATCACCTACATTAGGTGCGTGGGGCCTAGGTTGGGAAATTTGGTTAAATGGTATGGAAGTAACGCAGTTTACTTACTTCCAGCAGGTGGGCGGTTTAGAATGCTCACCGGTAACGGGTGAGATTACTTACGGCCTAGAGCGTTTAGCAATGTACATTCAAGGCGTAGATAGCATTTACGACCTAGTATGGGCAGACGGTCCATTTGGGCGCGTAACTTACGGTGATGTGTTCCATCAAAATGAAGTTGAGCAATCAACCTATAACTTTGAACATGCAAACGTAGCCGACTTATTTGAACAGTTTGATAAATGTGAAGCTGAGAGCCAAAAGCTAATTGAAGCAAGCCTACCATTACCAGCCTACGAGCAAGTAATGAAAGCATCGCACGCATTTAACTTATTAGACGCACGTCATGCTATTTCAGTAACTGAGCGTCAACGTTATATTTTACGCGTTCGTGCGTTATCAAAAGCGTGTGCACAAAGTTATTACGATGCACGTGAAGCACTTGGTTTCCCGCTGTGTAAGGATAAGTAAGCATGTCAGCAGAAAATTTATTAGTAGAAATTGGCACCGAAGAGTTGCCACCAAAAGCACTTCGTAAATTAGCCGAAGCCTTTGCTGCAAACTTAACAGCAGAATTAGAAAGTCTAGAACTAGGTCACCAAGGTGTGAACTGGTATGCATCGCCACGTCGTTTAGGTTTACAAGTAAAAGCACTTGAAGCTAAACAACAGGACAAAGAAGTTGAAAAACGTGGCCCTGCAACTAAAGCCGCTTTTGATGCTGAGGGTAACCCAACTAAAGCAGCCATGGGTTGGGCTCGTGGTTGTGGTATTGAAGTAAAAGATGCGCAAACACTAGAAACAGATAAGGGCGCATGGTTATTGCACATAGCTAAAGTAGCAGGGCAAGAAACCAAAACGTTAATGACCGACGCTATAAGCAAAGCGCTAGCTAAACTACCTATCCCTAAACCAATGCGTTGGGGTGCGAATAAAACACAATTTATTCGTCCTGTGCATACGGTAACTATTTTATTCGGTAGTGAACTGGTTGAGGGTGAAATTCTTGGTAAGCAAGTGAGTAATCAATTGCAAGGCCATCGTTTTCATCACCCTGAAAAAATTAGCATTGATCATGCTGATGATGTGTTTGATGTACTTAAATCAGCTTACGTTGTTGCTGACTACGAACAGCGTAAAGCACAGATTCGCGCGCAAATAGAAGATGCAGCCAAAGCAGTTAATGCCGTTGTTGCTATGGATGAAGACTTACTTGAAGAAGTTACTTCATTGGTAGAATGGCCAGTAACGCTAACAGCCACATTTGAAGAAGCATTTTTAGATGTACCTGCTGAAGCGCTTATTTACACCATGAAAGACGATCAGAAATACTTTCCGTTATTAGATCAAGACGGCAAACTTTTAAATAAGTTTTTGTTTGTCTCTAACATCGAAAGTAAAGATCCTAGTGTAGTTATTTCTGGTAACGAAAAAGTAGTGCGCCCGCGTTTAGCTGATGCACAGTTCTTCTTTGAAACAGATAAAAAGAAAACATTAGAAAGCCGTTTAGAGTCTCTTGATAGCGTATTGTTCCAAAAACAACTTGGTACGCTTAAAGACAAGTCACAGCGTATTAGTGAACTAGCTGGTTACATTGCCGAGCAACTTGGTGCCGACAAAGAGCTAGCAGCGCGTGCAGGCTTATTAAGTAAAACAGACTTAATGACCGAAATGGTAATGGAATTTACCGACGTACAAGGTGTAATGGGAATGCATTACGCGCGTCACGATGGTGAAGCAGAAGAAGTTGCAGTGGCACAAAACGAACAATACATGCCACGTTTTGCCGGTGATAACTTACCAACTAATTTGATCAGCTGTGCAGTCGCCATTGCCGATAAGTTTGATACGCTGGTGGGTATTTTTGGTATAGGCCAAGCACCAAAAGGTGATAAAGACCCATTTGCACTTCGTCGTGCTGCTATTGGTGCATTACGTATCATGGTAGAAAAACAGCTACCGCTTGATATTTTAGACCTGGTTGCTAAATCACAAACTCTGTTTGGTGAAAAGCTAACTAACCTAAATGTATCAACAGATGTGTTTGACTTTATGCTAGGGCGTTTCCGTGCTTGGTATCAAGATGAAGGTATTGAAGTAGATGTGATTCAAGCCGTACTGGCGCGTCGTCCAACCAAGCCTGTTGATTTTGATCGCCGAGTTAAAGCCGTAAGTCATTTCCGTACATTAGACGCCGCAGAATCGCTTGCAGCGGCTAATAAGCGTGTAAGTAATATTCTGGCTAAAAATAACATTACAACGCAAGGTGATGTTGATCAGAGCTTATTAAGTGATGATGCTGAAAAAGTGCTTGCTTCGCAAGTTGCAAAATTTGCCACTGATTTAGCACCACTGTACAGCGATGGAAACTACCAAGAGGCATTGAGCCAATTAGCAGGCATTCGTGAGAGTGTTGATAACTTTTTTGACAATGTCATGGTAATGGCTGACGATGAAGCAGTTAAGCAAAACCGTCTTGCGCTTTTAAGCCAGCTTAGCGGGTTATTTTTAGAAATTGCAGATATTTCTGTGTTACAAAAATAACAGCTTATAGCTATTTAAAAAGCCAGCATTATGCTGGCTTTTTAGTATTCACTGTATGCAAAGGATACAAATGATGATCTCTATAAAACGAATTTTAACGTTAGCAATGGCTGGTTTACTTACGGCCTGTACCAGCCAAATTTCGATTAACGACGTGTTGCCGCAGCAAGAATTGGATCGCAGTATTTATTTAAGAGGGGATTTCACATTATGGGATGCAGAACCTCAATATCAATTTAAACAAGTCGGCCCTTCGCTTTACCAAGCCCAAGTTAAATTTTCGACCCCAGGTAAAGTGTACGAGTTTAAAATAGCCGATGCAGATTTTAGTGAAGGTTTTAACTGTGGCTACAGCGATTCACAGCCATCAGGACAAAGCCTAACACTTGGCCAATCAACGCGCGCCGATTGTAATACCATTTATAATTACTTTAGCTACACACCCGCAATCAAAGGGTCGTACATAGTCAGCATTGATTTTAGTGACTACGATAAGCCGCAAGTAACGATAACTAAGAAGTAAGAGCAGTAAGCTATAAGCAGTCAGTCGTTAGCTTAAATATAAAATAAAAAACCGTGCTTGATTTAACAAACACGGTTTTTTAATTTTTAGCTGATAGCTGATAGCTGATAGCTGATAGCTGATAGCTGATAGCTGATAGCTGATAGCTGATAGCTGATAGCTGATAGCTGATAGCTGATAGCTGATAGCTGATAGCTGATAGCTGATAGCTGATAGCTGATAGCTGATAGCTGATAGCTGATTACAACCCTTTCTTCACCACATATCTATACGGTGATTCTTCAACTTCTTTAGCCACTAGCGTGTGATCCATAAAGGTACAAAAGCTGGGGATGTCGCGGGTGGTTGAAGGGTCGTCGGCAATAATAAGCAGTGTTTCACCATCGCTCATTTTACGAATCGCAGCGCGTACCATCATCACCGGCTCTGGGCAACGAAGGCCGATGGCATCTAATTGGTGATCGGGGTTATCAAAGCTCATAAAAATTACCTGTAAAAATAGTCGCGGCTTGGTTAGGTCGGGTAGTTTAGCGTAAATAAAGCTGTTGGTTAACTATTTTACGTATAACAAAACAGCTCAACTTATTAATAGATAATCTGAAATAAGTTTAATGCACCCGATCATATTATTCATTTTAAACCTGCAAAAGCTGGTGGCATAAAAAAGGCGAACTAACTTGCGCTAGTTCGCCTTTTAATCACCAAGATGGTTTTACATGTTAAAAACTAATTAGTCTTGAACACGTTCAAATACAGTGGCAATGCCTTGGCCTAAACCAATACACATAGTTGCCAAACCGTATTTTGCGTTTTTGTCTTCCATTAAGTGAATAAGCGAGGTGCTAATACGTGAACCCGAACAACCCAGAGGGTGACCAAGTGCGATAGCGCCGCCGTTTAAATTCACTTTTTCGTCAACCACGTCTGCTAAACCTAGATCTTTAAGTACAGGCAGTGATTGTGCTGCGAATGCTTCGTTAAGCTCAGCTACGTCAATGTCATCAATGGTAATACCGGCTTGTGCTAATGCTTTTTTACTTGCAGGTACTGGACCGTAACCCATGATTGATGGATCGCAACCGGCAACAGCCATAGCACGAATACGTGCACGAATTGGTAAGCCCAATTCTTTTGCTTTTTCTTCGCTCATTACTAACATGGCTGATGCGCCGTCAGAAAGTGCAGAAGATGTGCCCGCAGTAACAGAGCCCGTAGCAGGGTTAAATACTGGACGCAGCTGCGATAAACCTTCAACTGTTGTCTCTGGACGAATTACTTCATCATCTTCAACAAGAATAAGTGAACCGTCAGCATCGTGACCTTCCATTGCTAAAATTTCGCGGCGGAAACGGCCTTCAACTGTTGCAGCATGTGCACGTTGATGCGAGCGGTAAGCAAACTCATCTTGTTGCTCACGGCTAATACCGTGAAGCGTTGCAAGGTACTCAGCGGTTAAACCCATAGAGCCAGATGCTTGTGCAATTGATGTAGCTAGGCCAGGGTGAAAGTCGTTACCGTGAGTCATAGGTACGTGACCCATGTGCTCAACACCACCAATTAGGTATGTGTCGCCAGCGCCAGTCATAATTGCGCGAACAGCGTCATGCAATGCTTGCATTGATGAGCCACATAAACGGTTAACTGTGGTTGCTGGCACTGAATGTGGAATGCCTGCAAGTAGAGATGCGTTACGTGCAACGTTAAAGCCTTGCTCTAATGTTTGCTGTACACAGCCCCAATAAATATCGTCAATTGACGCAGGGTCAACTGCCGGATTACGTTCTAATAAGCCTTTCATTAAATGAGCGCTTAAGTCTTCCGCACGTTTGTTTTTAAATACGCCGCCTTTTGAGCGACCCATTGGTGTGCGGATACAATCTACAATTACTGGATTATTCATGATATTAACCTTCCACCTTATAGAAAACACGGCCTTCTTCAGCCCACTTGCGAGTTTGCTCTGATACTTGGTAAATCGCACCTAGGTGAGCGTATTTGTCAGCAGTTGCTACAAAGTTAGCTAAACCTGTTTGATCTAAGTAACGGAACGCGCCGCCTCTAAATGGAGGGAAACCAACACCGTATACAAGTGCCATATCAGCTTCTTGAGGAGAAGCAACAATGCCTTCTTGTAAACAAAGTAGCACTTCGTTGATCATTGGGATCATACAACGGTCAATGATTTCTTGTTTATCAAATTCTTTTGGTGCGTCTGTAATTGGTGCAAGTAGTTCAATCGCTGTTTGGTCATGTGACTTTTTAAGACGACCGCGACGATCTGTTTCGTACTTATAGAAACCTGCTTTGTTCTTTTGACCAAAACGTTTTTCGTTAGCAAAAACAGTCACTGGGTCTTTATCTGCACGTGCCATACGCTCAGGGAAACCGTCTGCCATTACGCCAGTACAATGATAAGCCGTATCAATACCTACAACATCAAGTAGGTAAGCCGGGCCCATTGGCCAGCCAAACACGTTTTCCATTACTTTATCTACTTTTGCAAAGTTAGCGCCTTCAACCACTAGTTTGCTAAAGCCAGCAAAGTAAGGGAATAAAACACGGTTTACAAAAAAGCCTGGGCAATCGTTAACAACAATCGGTGATTTACCTAGTTTGAGGGCATAATCAACCACGGCATTAATCGTTTTATCTGAGGTTTTTGCACCACGGATAATTTCTACTAATGGCATTTTTGGTACTGGGTTGAAAAAGTGCATACCACAGAAGTTTTCTGGCTTATCAAGCGCTTCTGCAAGTAGGTCGATACAAATAGTCGATGTATTTGACGTAAGTACCGTGCCTTCTGGCATATTCTTTTCAAGATCAGCAAGTACGGCTTGCTTCACTTTAGGGTTTTCTACTACGGCTTCAACAATAATGTTGGCGTTTTGTAGGTCTGCATCGTTAAGCGTTGGCTTGATTTTGCTAAGCGTTGCTAGCATTTTTTCCATCGGCATGTGGCCGCGCTTCACTTTTGCACCTAATAGTTTAGATGCTTCACCCATACCTAAATCTAGCGCATCCTGTTGGATGTCTTTCATTATGATTGGTGTGCCTTTATAAGCAGACTGGTATGCAATACCGCCACCCATAATACCTGCGCCTAATACTGCCGCTTGTTTAATTTCTACATCGCTGTGTTTAGCAAACTTACGTGCTTTACCTTTAATGTATTGGTCTGCTAAAAAGATACCCGTTTGAGCAGCAGCTTCACTAGTACGTGCTAGTTTTGCAAAGTTGGCATTTTCAATCGCCATTGCTTCGGCGCGTGAGCTGTTTGCTGCTGCTTTAATAGTGCGAACTGCCATAACTGGAGCAGGATAGTGGCCTTTGGTTTTACCCATTACCATACCTTCTGCCATTGCAAAGCTCATGCCTTGCTCAACACGGTTTAATTTAAGCGGTTGTAATTTTACAGCGCGTTTTGCTTGCCAATCTAGCTTGCCAGCAATCGCTAATTCTAGTGTTGCTAAACTTGACTCTTGTAGTTTGTTGGCACTAACTACCGCGTCAAATGCACCTACTTTAAGGGCGTCAGCAGCGCGATTTTCGTTACCTGTGGTGATCCACATCATCGCGTTATCGGCACCAATAATGCGCGGAAGGCGCACTGTACCGCCAAAACCAGGCATTATGCCTAATTTAACTTCTGGTAAGCCCATTTTTGCTGAGTCACTTGCAACACGATAATCGGTAGCAAGTGCCCACTCACAGCCGCCGCCAAGCGCCAAGCCGTTTACAACACTGAGTGTTGGGAATGGTAAGTCTTCAATTGCATCAAAAACGTCAGTTGCATCTTTGATCCACGTTACTAATTCTGCTTCAGGCTTAGTAAAAGTAGGTAAAAATTCGAAGATATCGGCACCAATAATAAAGTGGTCTTTATCACTGGTAAAAATCATGCCTTTAATATCAGTGTTAGCGGCTAATTCTTTTAATGCTGCCGCGCAATCTGAAAGAGTTTGTTGAGATAATGTGTTTACAGAACCTGTAGCACAAAACTTAAACTCGGCGATGTTTTCCTTCACGAAGCTAACTTCAAAGGAATCGCTTTTATATAACATTATTATTCTCCCTAGTTGATGAACTAAGACTGGTACGATGAGTTCATATTCAGACCAGTGTGCTTGCTTTAAATTAAAAATGCAACGAAAAATTTATCTTGGTTACAAACGTCTGGTTAAAATATAGCTGGTTTGGTGCTAAGGTGGGTTTGAAAGTTTTCTTTATTCATTTTATTGCGCTGTCTTAGTGTTCATAGCTTGGGTTTTATTAGAATAAATAGTACAGCTGTGTATGTGCTGTTGTTTACTTACTCTTCGCCACACTTCGTCAGCCTTGAAGGTTACTATGCCCTAAAGGACATTATGAAAAAATACTTATTAAGCGTAGCGGCAGCGACTCTATTTTTCTCTTTCCCCTCTGCCAACGCAAATACCGAACTTGATGCATTTTTAGATGCAGAAAAACAAGCCCGCTATGGCGATTACAATAGCTTTAAAGAAGCGGTAGACTCATTGTCTTACCCACTTAAGCCCTATGTAGAAAAAGCCTATTGGCAGCGCTACCCCAGTTTAAAACACCAAACAGAAATAGAAAACTTCCTCACTATTTATGAACACACTCCATTAGAGTGGCCAGTGCGCAAAGCATGGTTAAATTATTTAAAGCGCAGAAATAAAAAAGCAGCATTTATTAAAAACTACCGTGAAACCTCTGACACTGAGCTTAGTTGTACCCACCTTAGTTATCAGCTTGATCTTGGTGCGCCTAAAAAAGCAATACTCTCGCAGGTAACCGATATTTGGACGGTTGGCGAGTCACAGCCCAGTGAATGTGACGGGCTTTTTAAGCGTTGGCGACAAAATGGTTATTTAACCCCTGATGTTGTGTGGCAGCGTGTTACTTTAGCGGCACAAGGGGGCTCTTATCGTTTATTGCCTTATTTAAAAACCTTATTGCCAGCCAAGGAGCGTTATTTAGCTGATTTATATTCCAAGGTAAGGCGCGATCCTAGTGCTGCTGCAGGCCTTTACCGCTATAAACGTAAAACAGCCAAAGAAGGGGAAATAGCGCTTTATGGTATTAAGCGTTTAATTTGGCGTGATAAAGAGCTGGCATTAAAGGCGTGGCAAAAAATTGAAGGCATGTTTGATTTTGCTGATGATGAAAAGGCGGATGTATATTATACCTTTGCGCTGTCGTTGGCGTCGAGCGGCCATAGCCAGGCGAGCTTTTATTTAAATAAAGTCCCTAAAGCGCGTCAAGATCGTAAATTAATGCAATGGCAACTAGCCAATATGCTTAAAACTCAAGATTGGGAAGGCATTGCTGCATTTTTTACCGGTAAAGAAAATCTTAGTTTAGGGCAACAGTATTGGCTTGCTTATAGTTATGACAAACGCGCAGAGCATGAAAAAGCTAAGGCAATTTGGAGCAAGGTAGCCGCTAACCGTGATTATTACGGTTTTTTAGCCGCTGCTCGCTTAGGGTTACCGGTTGATTTAAATGAGCTACCAGTCAATGTAAATCAAGCCTTAGTGACAAAAGTCAGTAATGCACCAGGCTTTAAGCGTGCTAAGGCACTATATGAACTTGAGCGATTTACAGCGGCCAGACGTGAATGGAATTATTTAACCAACACTTCTGAAGATGATGAAAAGCTAGCAGCGTCAGTGCTTGCGGCAGAACTTGATTGGTTTGATAGTACAATATTTACCCTAGCAAAAATAAAAGCATGGGATTATGTTGATTTGCGTTTTCCATTTGCGTTTCAAGACATGTTTGAGCGCTACAGTAAGCGTAGCAAAATAGATTTAACTTGGAGTATCGCTATTGCGCGTCGAGAAAGCTCATTTGCACCCGATGCCCGTTCTCATGCAAATGCACGCGGGTTAATGCAGTTATTACCAAGCACCGCAAAATATATTAACAAAGGCGATGTATCTAACCATCGGTTGTATCAGCCAAAAACCAATATTCGACTTGGCACCCGTTATTTACAGTATTTAAAAATGAAAAATCACGGTAATGAGGTATTGGCAACAGCATCCTATAACGCCGGGTATCATCGAATTAAGCGTTGGTTACCAGAAGAAGCGATGCCTGCAGAGTTATGGGTTGAGCTTATTCCATATAGAGAAACTCGAGACTACGTAAAAAACGTATTTGCGTATCGGCAGGTTTACCATACTCGCCTTGGCCGAGAGGGGAATTTACTCGCGCCACTATTAGAGATGACCATGGGCGGGTAGTAAAAATAAATCTACAACAGCAGAGGGATATTTACACGGTAACTATCCCTCTTTTTTGAGCGCTTTGTTTATAAGTGATAGACTCAGAGCAAGTTAAATTTAACAGATGGGTTTATTATGGAAAAATTAGCCGTATTATACGCCGAACATATTGCAACATTGCAGCAGCGTACACGTACTATTTGTGAGCAAGAAGGGTTAGAAGGATTAGTCATTCATTCAGGCCAAGCTAAGCGCCAATTTTTAGATGATATGTATTACCCGTTTAAAGTTAACCCCCATTTTAAAGCGTGGTTACCGGTTATTGATAATCCGCATTGCTGGATTGTGGTAAATGGTAGCGATAAGCCAAAGCTTATTTTTTATCGTCCAATTGACTTTTGGCACAAGGTACCTGATGAACCAAGAGATTTTTGGGCAGAGTACTTCGATATTGAATTGCTACTAAAGCCTGATCAGGTTGAAAAGCTACTTCCTTACGATAAAGCTAAATTTGCCTACATTGGCGAATACCTAGAAGTGGCCCAAGCACTTGGTTTTAGCATTATGAATCCTGAGCCAGTACTTAACTATATTCATTATCACCGCGCTTATAAAACGCAATATGAACTTGAATGTTTACGTAATGCGAACCGTATTGCGGTAGATGGCCACAAAGCGGCGCGTGATGCGTTTTTTAATGGTGGTAGCGAGTTTGATATTCAGCAGGCGTACTTAATGGCAACGCGTCAGAGCGAAAATGAAATGCCATATGGCAACATTGTGGCCCTTAACGAAAACTGCGCTATTTTGCACTACACCCATTTTGAGCCAAAAGCACCGCAAACACATAACTCATTTTTAATTGATGCGGGGGCTAACTTTAATGGTTATGCTGCAGATATTACCCGTACCTACGACTTTAAAAAGCAAGGCGAGTTTGCTGATCTAGTTAAAGCAATGACGGCGCATCAGATTGAGTTAGGCAAAAGCTTAAAACCAGGTGTACTGTATGGCGAGCTACATATTGACTGCCATAACCGCATTGCACAGTTACTAAGTGACTTTGATATTGTTAAGTTACCTGCAGCTGAAATTGTTGAGCGTCAAATTACCTCAACCTTCTTTCCTCATGGCTTAGGGCATCATTTAGGTGCACAGGTACATGATGTAGGTGGCTTTATGCGTGATGAAACCGGTGCACATCAGGCACCACCAGAGGGTCATCCATTTTTACGCTGCACTCGCTTAATTGAGAAAAACCAAGTGTTTACTATTGAGCCAGGTTTGTACTTTATCGACTCTTTGTTGGGTGATTTAGCACAAACAGACAACAAGCAGTTTATTAACTGGGAAAAAGTAGAAGCGTTTAAACCATTTGGCGGCATTCGTATTGAAGATAATATTATTGTTCACGAAGACAGCCTAGAAAATATGACGCGTGATTTATTACTCGACTAATATTTAACTAGTAACAGTTTATATTATTCACGAAAGGGGCCTGTTGGCCCCATTTTTAATTTAACAGCCAAGTAAGCGCTATGTCAGAATATAAATACCCAGCCGACGATGTTTTTCATCAAGAAGAAATTAAAAAAAGTACCTTTATTGTGCATATAGGCCACACGCCTGATTTAAACTCTGCGAAAGCCTTTATTAAAAACATTGAAGAAAAATACAGTGATGCACGCCATAATTGTTGGGCGCATGTTGCGGGTAATCCTGGTGGAAGCCATGTTTATGGTTTTTCTGACGATGGAGAGCCAAATGGCACCGCCGGTAAACCTATGCTCAACGTGCTGGTGGGCTCTGGTCTAGGTGAAGTAACTGCTGTGGTAACACGATATTTTGGTGGTATAAAGCTTGGTACCGGTGGATTAGTTCGTGCTTATGGTGGCTCACTTAATAATGCCTTAGCAAAATTACAAACAGTGGTAAAAGTACCCAGCATTGAGCTGGTTGGCTTTAGTGAATACAGTATGCAAGGCGCAATAGAACAGCACTTAAAAACCAACTTTCAGGTACTTAATATTGAAAAGCAGTTTACGGCAAATATTGAGTGGAGTATTACTATTGATAGCCGCCAAGCACAGCAAGCATGCAAAGATATTTTTGATTTAAGTCACGGCGCAGTTGAGTTAACAATCAAAGAGTAATAGTCTTACATCCATCCTATTTAATCACTACAGATTAAATTTTCGAGTCATACAGTAGTTATTTTAATTTACTAATAAAAAAGCGATACGCTCAATGCAATTTCGTACCATCATAAAAATTCTTGGCCAACTGGTCGCGCTATTTAGTATTACAATGGTGCCACCAGCACTCGTGTCTTTAATTTATAAAGATGGCGGAGGGGTACCGTTTGTTTTAGCCTTTATATTTAGCGTTATTATTGGCTTAATGGCTTACTATCCAAATAGGCATGAGCATGGTGATTTAAAAGCACGCGAAGGCTTCTTAATTGTGGTTTTGTTTTGGTTGGTACTAGGGGCGTTTGCGTCATTGCCGCTGATATTTTTACAAGAACCCAACCTCTCTTTGGCCGATGCAGTGTTTGAAGCTTTCTCAGGCTTAACTACCACAGGGGCGACCGTATTAACTGGCATAGAATACTTGCCTAAATCGGTATTATTTTATCGCCAGCAATTACAGTGGTTTGGTGGGATGGGGATCATTGTATTAGCAGTAGCCATACTGCCAATGCTTGGCGTCGGTGGCATGCAGTTGTACCGAGCTGAAATTCCTGGCCCAGTAAAAGACTCCAAAATGACCCCGCGTATTGCCGATACAGCTAAGCACCTTTGGTATATTTACGTATCTATTACTCTTGCGTGTACTTTGGCGTATTGGAGCGCAGGGATGAACTGGTTTGACGCTATATGCCATGCTTTTTCTACAGTTGCTATTGGTGGTTTTTCTACTTATGACGCGTCAATGGGGCACTTTGATAGCCCTGTAATTAACTTTATTTGTGTGTTCTTTTTAATTATAGCCGCTATTAACTTTTCACTACATTATGCCGCTGTAGCAAGCCGTAATATTAGTGTGTACATTCGCGACCCTGAGTTTAAAGTATTCTTGTGTATTCAGTTAGCGCTGGTGGTAATTTGCTTTACTGTGCTTTCGTCTCATGATATTTATGCAAATGGTGATGAAACCCTCGATCAGGCGTTGTTTCAAGCGGTGTCTATTAGTAGTACTGCAGGGTTTGCCACAGATAATTTTTCAGCTTGGCCGTTGTTTTTACCTATTTTACTTATTTTTTCTAGCTTTATTGGCGGCTGTGCTGGTTCTACCGGTGGTGGTATGAAAGTTGTTCGTGTGTTTTTGTTGTACTTGCAAGGGGTGCGCGAGCTTAACCGCTTAGTACATCCTCGAGCAATATATTCAATAAAACTCGGGCGTAAAGCCTTACCCGACAAAGTAGTTGAAGCGGTATGGGGCTTTTTCTCAGCTTATGCACTAGTCTTTATTATTATAATGTTAGCGTTAATGGGCACAGGGTTAGACAACATTACCGCATTCTCTGCGACGGCAGCATGCCTTAATAACTTGGGCCCAGGTTTGGGTGACGTAGCCTCTCATTATGGTGCGATTAGTGATGCCGCTAAATGGATACTAACAGTCGCTATGGTATTCGGCCGATTAGAGATATTTACACTGTTAGTGCTATTCACCCCAACATTTTGGCGCGGATAAGGTTTTAAATATTAGGAAGGAACTATGCAAAAAACCAATTTGGAAAAGTTAAACCAAATCGTCACAGGTGGCATAGTCGATGTAGAAATACTGACACCAACCAGTAGCCGACGTGTAAAAACGGAGTTTATTGGTTTATTAGAAAACAAATTTATTATTTTAAACTATCCCAGCGCTAAGCGACTCCCCATGGCAAGTGATTTCCTGCGTGATGGTGTTATGGTGGTGGTAAGGGCGCTTATAGAGGGCAGTGGTGGGCACATTATTGCTTTTCGTCAGCAACTTATGTCTGTTGCCTCTCACCCTGCTAAATTGTTGTTTATTCAATACCCTTCACAAGTACAGTTGTTTGCGCTTCGCTCACAAGCACGCATACCCACGTTGTTTCCTGCTAAGTTAACATTAACCGATGAGCAGCCTCCCTTTGAAGGGGTTATAAAAGACATTTCGCTCACCGGTGTTATGTTCGATATTAAAACCACCCAAGAACTCGATGAGTTAAAAGACATGCGCTGTACGGTTGTATTTGATGGCGATACTAAGCATGAGGGGCAAATATGCAGTGTAAAAAAACATGCTAGCGGTATCTGTTGTGGGATTCGATTATTTGCCAGTGAAGAGCAAATGAAAGCGTTAATGGGAGATCACTTTATTGACCCTAGTGCGCTTGAAGTTGAAATAGTTTAGGGGCATATCAAGTTGAACAAGCTTCTATTATAAGCTCAGCATACTCACGTGATTTCGTCATTTTGCAACAAATAGCCTTGTGCGGCTGTAAATTTTCAACGTCATCTTAAATTTATTTTTAAACTATTTAAAAACAGTAACTTAAATCTATTTTTTAATTATAGTTTTTTATTTATAACAAAATAAATCTCAACTAACCTTCCTTTTTGTTTAATTAACTCGCTTTGTTAGTGGTTTTTCACTGATCGTGTGGTGTTTTTATAAAAACCAACCCATTGTTTTTTAAGACTTTAATTTTATCGCTTTATTCACTGTTGCTAAAGAGCAACAAAATAACGAGTGAAATAATGCTACTTAAAGCTATTTTAAGGTTAACCCATTGAAAATAAAATACTTTTCATTGTTGGCATCGAAGTTGTAATAGTCAGGTTGTATTGAACGAAACGTGATTTGAAGTAAAACACTTAATCGCATAAAACATAAACTTTGAAGGAAGATTGATTATGAAAAGCATTAATAAAACTTTAGCACTTATCGCATTGGCTTCTTCATCAGCTGCTTTTGCAGCAAGCGATTTTGATACGCTAGACGTTGACGGCAACGGCGCGATCAGTCAAAGCGAAGCATCAGTTGATGCAAAACTAATGAGCCTATTTTCAGAGCTTGATACTGACCAAAACGATGAGCTATCAAAAGAAGAGTTCTCTAAAGCATAACCCTAAGTTATTAAACTTTGGGAGCTAAATCTCCCACATTATTTAAACGATTTTAAGGAATACTCATTATGAAAACATTACACAAAACATTCGCACTTATCGCACTTGCTTCTTCATCAGCAGCTTTTGCTGCCAGCGATTTTGATACACTTGATACTGACGGTAACGGTGCTATTAGCCAAAGTGAAGCATCAGTTGATGCAAAGCTAATGAGTATGTTCTCAGAGCTTGATACAGACCAAAACGGTGAGCTATCAAAAGCAGAATTTTCTAAAGCATAAGCTAAAGCTGGGTATATTCTGAGTTGCCAAAGACAACCTAAGTAGGCAAGGGAGCCTATGAAAAAGAATGGCAAGGACGGTTATAGCCTGACATTTCCAATAGCACAAAGCATTACATTTTGAAGGATTAAATTATGAAAACATTACACAAAACATTCGCACTGATCGCGCTAGCTTCTTCATCAGCGGCCTTTGCCGCTAGCGACTTTGACACAATTGATGTCGACGGTAATGGGGTTATTAGTCAAAGCGAAGCTGCTGTAAATGCTGATTTAACGGCCGCATTTACTGAGCTTGATACTGACGGTAATGGTGAGCTTTCTAAAGCTGAGTTTGCAAACTTTTAATTTTTAACTTTTTTCATTGCACAGGGATCTCAGAAAAGGATTTCCCTCTTTAAGGAGACTTATTATGAAAGCATTAAATACAACACTTGCGATTTTAGTATTATCATCATCAGCGGCATACGCAGCAGTAGACTTTGCCTCTTTTGATAGCAATGGCGACGGTGTAATTAGTCAGCAGGAAGCGGCTGCTAATAAACAACTCATGAACATTTTTGATGACTTAGATACTGACGGAAATGGTGAACTTTCTAAAGAAGAGTTTGCAAGAGTACAATAAGTATTACCCCATCATACTCCACTAAAGCCGCTTAATAGTCAGCGGCTTTTTTGTGTTTGTTGATTACTTAACTCAAGCAGTTTAATTATAGAAAAATAGCGCTAACTTGGAATAACTTTTCAACCACGTTAATGTGTTTCTTATCAATTAAGAACATAATTACATGATCGCCTGATAGAATTATCGTGTCGTCGTGGGCAATTAGTACATCGTCATTACGTACAATTGCACCTATTGTGGTACCTGCTGGCAATTTAATATCTGCAATCGCGCGACCCACTACTTTAGATGTGTTTTCATCACCATGGGCAACTGCCTCTATGGCTTCTGCAGCCCCTTTACGCAGTGAATACACATTTACAATGTCGCCTCGGCGCACGTGCGTAAGTAACGCAGAAATAGTCGCTTGTTGTGGTGAAATGGCAATATCAATTTCACCGCCCTGTACTAAATCAACGTAAGCACCTCGTTGAATAAGCACCATGGTTTTTTGTGCCCCCATGCGTTTTGCGAGCATGGCCGACATAATATTCACTTCATCATCGTTAGTAACGGCAATAAATACATCAACTTGTTCAATGTGTTCTTCAGAGAGCAACTCTTGATCGGACGCATCACCACAAAATACCACGGTGTTGTCGAGCATTTCAGAGAGTTGCTCTGCGCGCTCTTTACTGCGTTCTAATAATTTAACGCTGTGGTTTCTTTCTAGTGAGCGTGCAAGGCCAGCACCAATGTTACCGCCACCGGCTATCATAATTTTTTTGTACGAGCGTTCCAGTTTTTGTAGCTCGTTCATTACCGCACGAATATGTTTGGTGGCGGCAATAAAAAATACTTCATCGTCGGCTTCTATTACAGTAGTACCCTGCGGTTTTATTGCCTTGCCTTGACGGTAAATAGCGGCTACCCGGGTTTCTACATTAGGAATATGTTGCTTAAGTGTAGATAGGGCATAGCCTACCAATAAACCGCCATAGTAGGCTTTTACAGCTACTAAAGAGAGCATGCCGTCGGCAAATTGTAATACCTGCAATGCACCAGGGTAATCTATCAAACGGCGAATATATTTAGTTACGAGTGCTTCTGGGGCTATGTAATGATCGACAGGTAAATCATCATTATGAAAGAGTTTTTCGCGGTATTTTAAATATTGCTCAGAGCGAATGCGGGCAATTTTGGTTGGCGTATTAAAAATACTGTAAGCAACTTGGCATGCCACCATGTTTACTTCATCTGAGCTGGTTACGGCGATAATCATATCGGCATCTTCAGCTCCTGCGCGACTCAACACGTCAGGGTGGGCGCCGTGGCCTGCAACACCTTGTAAATCGTATTTATCTTGCAGTTCACGCAAGCGGTTACCGTCGATATCAACTACGGTTATTTCGTTTTGTTCACCCACTAAGTTTTCTGCGAGTGTGCCGCCAACTTGTCCAGCACCGAGTATGATTATTTTCATTATGTACCCGTATTATTAATACTAATTACATCAAAATAATAACTACCTCAAAGCGAGGTAGTTAAATGTGTTGCGTTGCAATACTAGGCTTTTTTAACTAATTTAGCGTAGTAAAAACCGTCACTTTCACCTGGTAACAGCTGTAAGCCTGGTGTGGTTTTTGTGTCTTCGCTGTGCAGAGGAATATGCTCCACATCGTCGTTATTAGCTAAAAACTTAGCAACTTGTTGTTGGTTTTCTTGAGGAAGTACCGAGCAAGTTGCATACACTAATGTGCCGCCTGGTTTTAACAATGGCCAAATGCTATCGAGTATATCGCCTTGTAGGGTCGATAAGTCGTTAATGTCGGATGCGCGACGTAGCCATTTTATATCTGGATGACGACGAATTACGCCCGTTGCAGAGCAGGGTACATCTAACAAAATACGATCAAACTGATCTTCATCCCACCAAGTGTGAGGTTGCGATGCATCACCACATTGTAAGTCGGCGCCCAAACCAATTCGTTCTAAGTTTTGTTTAACACGTTCTAATCGTGTGGCATCGCTATCAAGCGCGAGCACATCTGCATCGGCAAGCTCTAAAATATGGCAGGTTTTACCACCAGGCGCTGCACAGGCATCAAGTATTGCATCACCATTTTGTGGGTCTAGGTAGCGAGCTGCAAGCTGCGCTGCCGCATCTTGTACTGAACAAGCACCGGTATCAAACTCAGGAAGTGAAAACACATCGCGTGGTTTGCTTAGTTTAATGCCATCAATAAAATCAGGGTTTAGAGTGTGTTCAATATCGTTAGCGGTTAGCATTTCGCTATATTCTTGGGTGCTAAACTGCGATTGATTCACTCGCAGCCACATTGGCGCTTGCTGTTGGTTTGCTTCTAGAATGTCTTCCCAGTGATCTGGATAGGCTTCTTTTACTTGCTTTATAAACCAATTTGGGTGGTTGTATAAACATACCGGAATTTGTTTGGCTTTTTCTTCAAGCTCAACTTGCTGACGTTGAAAGCTTCGTAAAATGGCGTTAATAAGCCCTTTTAAGCCAAGAGCGCGCAATTGTTGTAACGCATTAACCGTTTCGCTAATTGCTGCATGCGGCGGTACACGCATGTGTTGTAGTTGGTAAATGCCTACATACAATAAAAACTGGAAAATACGACGTTTGCCTTTAAGCGGTTGCTCGACTAGATGCTGGCAATAATTTTCTAGGCTAGGTAAGTAACGTAATACTCCATAGCAAATTTGCTGCAGTAAGGCTTTATCTTTAGGTGATAAGCCTTGGCTAGCGAAAGGGAGTTCTTGATTAAGCGATGCGCCTTTATCAACCACGTTATATAAAGTTTCAGCGGCTAGCGCTCTGACATTGCTTACATTACTCATTATTTTCGCCTAATACGGTGCCGGGTGTGACCCAATCGCTACGACCGTTTAAAAAATCATTAATTGCCATTGGCTTTTTGCCTTGTGGTTGTAATTCGCCAATAGATAAAGCGTGTTTACCACAAGCCACAACGATACCGTTTTTATCACTTGCTAAGACAGTGCCAGATGCGCCTGATTGTTCAACCACATTTGCTTGGTATATTTTTACCGTATTACCACTCATTTGGGTAAAGCATACTGGCCATGGGTTAAAGGCACGAATGTTGCGCTCGATTTGCTCGGCATCCATAGACCAATCAATGTTGGCTTCGTCTTTTGAGAGTTTTTTAGCGTAATTGGCATCGGTATCGTTTTGTGGTTCAGGCGTTATTTCCCCGTTGGCTAAACGATTTATGGTATCGATTAATGCATCAGGCCCGAGTTCAGCAAGCTTAGTGTATAAGCTGGCACTGGTTTCAGTATTATCAATAGGGCAGCGGCTAATATGCAGCATATCGCCGGTATCTAGCCCTTCATCCATTTGCATTATCGTTACACCGGTTTGCTGATCGCCTGCCCAAATAGCACGTTGAATAGGCGCGGCACCACGCCAGCGCGGTAAAATAGAGCCATGCACATTTAAACACCCTAAACGCGGGGCATCTAAAATGGCTTTAGGTAAAATTAAACCGTAGGCAACCACAATCATGATATCGGCATTGAGGCTGTTTAATTCTTCAAGTGCCTCATCTGTTTTGAGAGATTGCGGCTGAAAAACAGGTAGCTCATGTTCTAGTGCAAGCGCTTTTACTTCACTGGCTTTTAGTTTTTTTCCGCGACCCGCTGGACGATCTGGTTGACTGTAAACGCCCACAATTTGGTGTTCACTATTGATGAGTGCTTGCAGGTGGCGTGCAGCAAAGTCCGGCGTACCGGCAAATATAATGCGTAATGGTTGTGTCACTGAGTTTCCTAATTATTTACTAAGGTGCTTATTATTGCGCTGCAAACTTCGCTTCTTTTTCAAGCTTTTTACGGATGCGTTGGCGCTTTAATGGAGATAAATAATCAATAAATAATTTACCTTGAAGGTGATCAAGCTCATGCTGAATACAAATCGCTAATAATTCGTCGGCATCAAGAACAAACTCTTTACCTTCTTCGTTGAGTGCAGCCACGGTAACAGTCTCTGCACGGTCAACTTTTGCATACGAATGAGGAACTGACAAACAGCCTTCTTCACTCACGGTAGAGCCATCTTTTTTGATAATTTGTGGATTGATAAGTACCAGTGGTTCATCGCGTTCTTCTGATACATCGATCACCACAATACGTTGGTGAATATCAACTTGCGTAGCAGCAAGTCCAATACCATTTTCGTCGTACATAGTTTCTAGCATATCTTTGACGATTTCACGTACTTGGTCGTCAACAACAGTTACTTCTTTTGCGATTGTACGTAAACGTTCATCTGGAAATCTTAAAACTTCTAACCTAGCCATAGTTACCTTTTACACTTATGCTTAAATTTAGGGTATCGTATGTTCTTATTTTAGCCATTCACGTTCCCCTTTAACAGGTTTTGATTAATAATAATGAAAAAACACTATGAGGAAGCTCAATGAAATCTCCATTCATTGCAATAATACTTGCATTAAGTGCTACTTTTCCTGTGCTAGCAGATGTACTAACTATAAAAAAAGACGCGCCTAAACAGTACGTTGTAAAAAAAGGTGACACGCTTTGGGATATCTCAGCGATATATTTAAACGAGCCGTGGCTGTGGCCTGAGTTATGGCAAATGAATCCGCAAATAGGCAATCCTCATCTTATTTACCCGGGCGATGCGTTAGCATTAATTTACGATACAGACGGTAATCCGCGTTTAGTAATTAATAAAGCGTATAGAAAGCTATCACCTATAGGGCGTATTACTCCTAAAGGGAAAGACGCTATCACTACATTACCGCTTGCGCTGATTAAACCGTATTTGTCATTTGAACAAGCGATAAACAGCGATTTGGTAAAAGAAAAACCCTATATTTTAGGTGCAAACGAAAATACTAAAACTCAAACTATTGATCATATTCTATATGTTAAAGGTAATTTAAAGCGCCATCAGGCTTATGCTATTTACCATGAAGGAGCGCCTTACACCGATCCTAAAACAGGTGAAGAACTAGCGAGTAGAGCATCTTATGTAGGTATGGCCCGGGCCTTTAGAGCTGGTGATGCCGCCAATGGCGAACCTGCCTCAGTCAGGGTTGAATCAGTAAAACGTGAAATTAAACAAGGTGACTTTTTATTACCCGCCATGGAAGGGCAGATGCTGCCAGTGTATTTTAATATGCATCGTCCTACCCAGCCGCTGCAGGGCCATGTAATTGCATCTCCTCGTGAAGTGAGAGAATTTAGCACGATGGATGTGGTGGTGCTAAACTTAGGCTCTGAGCAACAAGTTGAAGTGGGCCATGTACTTGATATTGAACGCCAATCACCTAAAGTAATTGATGGTGCTCGAGGTCCGCGCTATACCGAAGATTCAAGTCGTTTAGAAAAATTGGTATCGGCTACTAGCGAATTATTCGGCTCAGAAACTGATGAAGACAGCATAACGTGGAAAATGCCAGCTGAAAAAGTTGGTGAAATGATTATTTTTAAAGTGTATGACAAAGTTAGTTATGCGCTGATCACTAAAAATCAGCACCCAATTCGCATTGGAGATTTAGCAGTTATTCATTAAGTAGCGAGTCGGTGTTCTAGGAGGGAACATGGAACAATCGTGTGGCAAGCTAAATCATTGGCTTGCCTTTTACTTATGCAAAGGGCTAGGGATTAAAACGCTCTTAGCCCTGTCTCAACAATACAGTTTAGCATCGCTGTTTTCTTTATCACACGCTGAGCTAGTAAACATTGGTTTAACGGCTCACCAAGCTAGCAACTTACTTAACACTAACTGGCAGCAAGTTGCACATTATGAGCAGTTGATCAGCCAACAAAACATTGTTGTTATTAGTATTTTTGATACCACCTACCCAGAACAGCTAAAACAAATAGCCAGTGCGCCACTATTACTTTTTTGTAAAGGGGATATCAGCTTGCTGGCTTCGCCGCAAATAGCCATTGTTGGCAGTCGAAACGCAACGACTACAGGGCTTGAAATTGCTGCTGAGTTTGCACACCAGTTAACCCTTGCTGGCATAACAGTAACCTCAGGTATGGCGCGAGGTATTGACGGTGCTGCCCATAAAGGGGCACTGTCAGGAAATGGCAAAACCATTGCAGTGCTAGGGACAGGCGTTGATATTTACTATCCTAAACGCCATAAGTTACTCACAGAGCAAGTATTAGCAACAGGCTTATTGGTTAGTGAGTTTTTGCCTGGTACGGCTGCCAATGCGCACAACTTCCCACGGCGCAATCGTATTATTTCAGGGCTCTCCTTAGGCGTTTTAATTGTTGAAGCCGAAATAAAAAGCGGCTCACTGATCACCGTACGTTATGCACTTGAACAGAATAAAGAGGTTTTTGCGGTACCCGGTTCAATTAAAAACCCGCTGGCACAAGCCAGCCACTTTTTAATTAAGCAAGGTGCTAAGCTGGTTGAGAACGTCGCAGATATCCTTGATGAGATGAACTTTTCATACCCTTCTGGTCTAAACTATAAAGAGTTAACTGATGCTGTAACCTCAGATTGTGAGGTACTTAATAGTATTGGGTTTGAGGTGACTAGTGTGGACGATATTATGCGTCGAGTGCAGTGGCCAATTGATAAAGTACAAGCGCGATTGCTTGATTTAGAGTTAGACGATCAAATTGAGCGAGTATTAGACGGCTATATTAAATCAAGCGCTGGAGGATAATATGTTTGATATTCTTATGTATTTATTTGAAAACTATGTTCACAGCGAAAGCGATGTTTTTGTTGAGCAAAGTAAGCTTACTGATGAGCTACTGCGCGCTGGGTTTAACAAGCCGGAAATAAACAAAGCTATTGACTGGTTAGATCAACTTGCCGCATTACAATATAGTAATGAGTCGCCTTATTTATTAGCCACTGAGCAGCATGCAGTGCGAATCTTTACCGATAGCGAGTGTCGAGTTCTTGATACTGAATGCCGTGGCTTTTTAATGTTTGTTGAACAAACCGGCGTTATTAATAGCACCACTCGTGAAATGGTGATGGATCGTTTGGCGGCGCTTGATAATTCAGCCATTACTTTAGAAGATTTAAAATGGTTAATTTTGATGGTGTTATTCAATGCCCCTGATTCTCAGCAGGCGTATGAGCAAATGGAAGATCTTATTTTTGATGAGCCTAGCGAAGTGTTACATTAACCATTATTGGGTGTTTTATTATTTTCAGCGTTAACAAACCGACTGCCATAGCTTGTATCTTTAAGGGTTTTGGGTATATTAGGCGAAAATTCACCAACCACTAGGATTTACATGAGTAAAATCGATCATTCACTTTTCTCGGCCAATAAACACGCCTTAGAAAAAGAATATGATATATGCCCGCAATGTGGTTCAGAACTCGTCATTCGTAATAGTAAATCTGGGCCTTTTTTAGGCTGCGCTAGTTACCCTAAGTGCGATTTTATTCGCCCGCTTGCACATCATGATAGCAATGAAATAAAAGTACTTGAGGACAGCGAGTGTCCAGAGTGTAGCAAGCCGCTGGTGGTGAAAAATGGCCGCTACGGTATGTTTATTGGCTGTACCGGTTACCCTGAATGTCATTATATTGCCAGTGAGCATGACGATACGCCAAGTGAAGAGCCTGTGATTAGTTGCCCTAAATGTAAAAAAGGGCATTTAGTTTCACGCAGTAATAAGTTTGGTAAAGTATTCTATTCCTGCGACTGTTACCCAAGCTGTAAATATACGCTTAATCATAAACCTGTAGCTCAAGCGTGTCCTGTATGTGACTGGCCAGTTGTTACTGAAAAAAAAGCCGCGAGTGGTGTTGTGTTACAATGCCCACAAAAAAGCTGTATGCATAAGTTTGCTGCCACTGAATAACATAAATATCTCTGGAGACAATTTTGTCTGACCTTTCTTCTTTATCTGCTGCAATAACAAGCTTAGAACAAGGCGATGTTATTTTATACCCAACTGAAGCTGTTTATGGCTTAGGTTGCGATCCTGATAATCAACAAGCGGTGGAGCGTTTACTTGATATTAAACAACGCCCAGTTGAAAAAGGGCTTATTTTAATTGCTGACAATTACGGGCAATTATTAAAGTACGTGGATGACGCTAAGTTGCCCATGGACAAACGCGCTGATATTTTTTCAAGTTGGCCTGGTGCTATTACCTGGGTTATGCCTGCAGCTAAAACCACGCCGAAGTGGTTAACAGGGCAATTTGATACTATTGCAGTGAGAGTAACTAACCATCCTACAGTTAAACGTTTATGCCAAGAGTTTGGTAAACCATTGGTATCAACAAGTGCAAATTTAACTGGTCAAGCAACGGTAACAAGTATTATTGAGGCGCAGCAGCAGTTTGCAGATCAGGTTAGTTTTTATGTTGATGAACCATTAGGTGGTAATACACAACCAAGCACCATTAAAGATGCCACAACAGGCAATATATTCAGAGGTTAACTATGCAAAGCGAATTATTAAAACAAGTAAAAGCCTACTTTATGGCTTTGCAAGATACCATTTGCCAAGGCTTAGAAGCAGCAGATGGGAAAGCACAATTTGTTGAAGACAGCTGGCAGCGAGAAGAGGGCGGCGGTGGTCGTACTCGCGTTATTACCAATGGTAATGTGATTGAGCAAGGGGGAGTTAATTACTCTCATGTATTTGGTGCCTCTATGCCGGGCTCTGCCACTGCACATAGACCTGAGCTTGCAGGACGTAGTTTTCATGCGTGTGGTGTATCGTTAGTGATTCACCCTAAAAACCCACATATACCAACAAGCCATGCCAATGTACGTTTTTTTATTGCCGAAAAAGAAGGTGAAGAACCGATTTGGTGGTTTGGTGGTGGTTTTGATTTAACCCCGTTTTACCCTGTACTTGAAGATGTAGTGCATTGGCACCAAGTTGCGCACGATGTGTGTCAGCCATTTGGCGATGATGTTTATCCAAAATATAAAAAATGGTGTGACGAATACTTTTATTTAAAACATCGTGATGAAACCCGCGGCGTAGGCGGCTTATTTTTTGACGATTTAAATGAGTTAGGTTTTGAGCAAAGCTTTGCATTTATGCAATCGGTGGGTAATGGCTTTTTAGATGCTTACGTTCCTATTATTGAACGTCGTAAAAACGATCAGTACACCGAACAACAACGTGACTTCCAATTATACCGCCGTGGTCGTTATGTTGAGTTTAATTTAGTCTGGGACCGTGGCACATTGTTTGGTTTACAAAGCGGTGGCCGTACGGAATCTATTTTAATGTCGATGCCACCTTTAGCCCGTTGGGAGTATAACTATACCCCAGCCGAAGACAGCGCAGAGGCATTACTATATAAAGATTTCTTAAAGCCTCGAGATTGGTTAGCACTGGGCTAAGAATGATATGCCAGTCAATAAACGGCTTATTGACTGGCTTTTAAAATTATCGCTTAAGTTTAAAACTGCGTACCTGCTCATCTAACGAGCGAGCTAAGTTGAGTAACTCTTCACTGACTTTTTGATTTTCATCGGCATCCACTAATGATTGCTCGGCGTTATCGCTAATACCAACAACACTTATATTTATTTCTTCAGCAGCTTGGTTTTGTTGCTCTGTTGCATCGGCTATTTGTATATTGAGCTCATTTATTTCATTCATTTGCCCTGAAATATCTTTTAAAGCTTGTGCAACTTGCTGTACTTGTTGCGCTCTTTCGTCTGCCTCTGCACAGGACTCCCCCATGGTTTTAACGGTTTGCGCGGCTTCTGACTGCAGCTTATCAATGGTGCGACGTATTTCATCAGTAGATGCATGAGTTCGAGTTGCTAAAGTACGTACTTCATCAGCAACAACGGCAAAGCCTCGGCCAGCTTCACCTGCACGGGCAGCTTCAATGGCAGCATTAAGCGCTAATAAATTTGTTTGCTCGGCGATACTGCTGATCACCTCAAGTACTTTTCCCACTTCAAGCGTTTGCTCTTGCAGCTGTCTTACTTGATCTGCCGCTTGGCGTACATCTTCTGCTAATTGATTAATACTGAGTTCGGTTTGCTCTGCAACCTGCATGCTTTGTTGTGCTAGTTCATTACTGTTCTCAGATTTTTCTTGAGCAAAATGGGTGGTGTTTCTTACTTCATTGGATGAGCTTTCTAGTTCATTAATTGCTGCGGCTACCGAGTCGGTACTTTTCTTTTGTTCTAAAATAGCGCGTTCGGTGGTATCGGCCGAGGTATAAATTTTCTCTGCTGAATGAATAAGCACTTTTGAAGAGTGAGATACCTGTGCAATGTTATCTTTAAACGTAGCAATCATTTGGTTAAAGCTGGTGGCAAGCCAGCCGAGTTCATCTTCGGCGTTATCTTCAATGCGTAAGGTTAAATCTTTATTGGTAGTAGCTAAGTGCATTGCATGGCCGAGCTTTTTAAGGCGCACTATAAATATTTTTCTAAACACTATACCTAGCAGCACAAAGGCAATAATAAAAATAGTAGAAAGTAGGCTGGTGGTTACTAAGGTGTTGTAAGTTACCTCATTATCAATATCAGCTAAGGAATAACTAATTTTTACCACGCCTAGTACATCGCCTTCTTGCGCTTGGTGGCAGCCTAAACAGTTAGTACCTTTATAATCAGAGCTAGCATACATAGGACGTAGGTAGGTCATACTGCGGCTATCGGTGTTTTGCTCTATAAATAAGCTTTCTTTACCCTTTAGTGCTTCGCGTTCGTTGTTATTACTTGCTGTTTGGTTTTTATTTCCGGAACCATACAGATTATTAACTATATCGGAGCGAATAATATGAGCATCTTCTATATTAGGATGTTTGCGTAACTTTTGGCTCAATAATTCTCGATTAGCCATAGTACCGGTTAGCATCATGGTGTTTATTGAATCAAAATAATTATCGGCAAGCAGCTTAATGTTTTCTGCCACCGTATCCTGGGCGAGCGTGCGTTGTTGGCTAGCACTACTAAAAATACTGGCTATCAATACAATAACGCCAGTTAGAGCTAATAAAGCATAAATTTTATGTTGGATTGATTTCACACGTGCCACGCTTTTCTAATTATTTGATAGGGTATTATCTATATTTTAGAAAAGCGGGTTTTGACTTAGCGCAAATAATCCCCAATTAAAGAACGAGGTAGGTTAATGCTGGTTAATCATATGGCTGGCAAGCTGAGCCAGTGACTGACGTAAGCCTTCGCGTAACACAGGGTTATCTATTTCTATATCTAAGGTCTTATTCATGCAATACATCCACTGATCACGTAAGTCTTGATCAATAGGGAACGGCATATGACGTTTACGCAGCATCGGGTGGCCGTGTTTTTCTACAAATAGGTCAGGCCCACCAAGCCAACCGGATAAAAACTCAAAAAATACTTGGCGAATTCTGTCTAATGGTTGAGGATGCATATCATATAACGGTTTAGCGTATTCATCACTGGCCATTATATCGTAGAATCTATTGGCAATTGCACGCGTGGGGGCTTCTCCACCAATGATTTCATACGGGGTTTTATCTGGCGTAGGTGCTTGCGTAGTTGTAGACGGCTTTGATCTTGAAAAGAGTCTTTTAATCATAAATTTATCATCGTTAATAGGCAGTACTAAAACTGCGAAGAGGTTGTTTAAAATGGACAAATATGCGGTTTTTGGAAATCCAATCAAACATTCAAAATCTCCCATTATTCATCAGCAGTTTGCAAAATCATTGGGAGAGCAAATCGACTATCGCGCAATATTAGCACCTATCGATGGATTTGAAAAAACAGTCGCTGCTTTTTTTGAGCAAGGGGGAAAAGGCGCCAATGTCACTGTTCCTTTTAAAGAGCAGGCTTTTGCTTTAGCCGATGAACTCACCCCAGTTGCTAAACTGGCAGGCGCAGTGAACACCCTTAAAAAGCGCGATGATGGCAGTTTACTCGGTGATAACACTGATGGCACTGGTTTTGTTAACGACTTACTGACCAATAAAATAACGATAACAGGTAAACGCCTGTTGATCATTGGTGCGGGTGGCGCTGCTCGAGGAGTGATCTTACCTTTACTAGAGCAAAATCCCGCAGAGATAGTTATTGTTAATCGCACAGTACACAAAGCCCAAACATTGGCAAAGCTCTTTACTGGGCATGGCAATGTTTCGGGATATGGTTTTGACGACCTTCCTTTTACTGATTATCATTTAGTTATTAACTCAACCTCGAGCAGCATGAATAACGAATTACCTGCGTTAAGCGAAAAGCACTTAAGCACATGTGAAATGGCTTATGATATGTTTTACGCCACGCAAAATACGCTATTCATGAATTGGGTCAGCGAACACAATAAAGCAGCTAAGCTATTAGATGGCAGTGGTATGCTAGTAGGGCAAGCCGCCCAAGCTTATTATGTATGGCGAAATAAAATGCCTGAGATTGTTCCTGTTATTACTGCACTAAAGCAGGGAGTGCTTAAATGAATCAAGCAATACAGTTTATAGATCGACTCGAATTTAGAGAGCCAACTCATCAATTAGTTTTTTTTGCACAAGTAAATGGCATGCTAGTTGAGTGTGTGATTGCTGTCAGTAGTTTAAATTTAGCCGATGAGAGTCATGCAACGCGTTATTTTGAGCAATACCGTTTTGATTATGAAGAACGTGCCGAGCAGCTTATCGAAGATGAATGCTATAACTCGGCAGGTCAAATAGAAGTGAGTTTAGTTAGTTAAATTAACTAGCGTCTTCAGCTAAGTATTCATCTTTAAGCTGCACGTAATTATCAGCAGACACTTTTAAAAAGCTCAGCTCTTGCTCTGTTAATGGGCGAGCTTGTTTTGCTGGGCTACCTACATATAAAAAACCAGACTCTAAACGCTTATTAGGGGGTACTAAAGCACCGCCACCAATAATAACCTCATCTTCTACAATCACATTATCCATAATAATAGCGCCCATACCCACGAGTATACGATTACCTAATATGCAGCCATGTAGCATTACCTTATGACCAACGGTTACATCATCACCAATAATAAGTGGGTAGCCGTCTGGATTATTCTTTGTTGCTCTTGATAAGTGTAAAACGCTACCATCTTGTATATTAGTACGCTGACCAATACGAATATGGTTAACATCACCACGGGCAGCAACTAACGGCCATACACTGCTATCATCACCTATAGTGATATCACCGACTAATACAGACGACTCGTCTACATAAACAGATTCATTAAACGCAGGAGTGATTCCTTTATAAGAACGTATTGCCATATATGCACCTTTAAATTAAACATATTAAGAGTATTAGTGTAACAGTAGCGCTTATTTTAGTGCCAGCAAAGCCTATATTGATTATAAAACTACCAGTTTCACGTGCTTTCGCTCAGATACTAACCGAACAGTGTGTTTTTTTAGTTTTTCTTTAAAAAAGTACTTGCGTAAAAATCTGTTCTCCCTATAATGCGACCCCACTGAGACGGGGAACGCCAACGCATAGCGAGGCACGAACTACTCAGAGAGTTAAATAAAACTTGAGTTTAAATCATCGTAAGAAAGTTTGAAATTAAGTGTTGACTCGAAAAATAAAGGATGTATTATACGCATCCCTAGCGACAACGTCGCAACGTTCTTTAACAATATAAAGCAATCATCTGTGTGGGCACTCGTACAGATTGAGTTCTAACAGCCAAGCTACTTAGGTAGTGAGGCAAACAAATTTAGAGTCTCAATTGAAACTGAGTGACCAACAGCAATAACTACTTAGGTAGGAATTGCAGCACAGTCAATTCAATATCGAAAGATATTAAATAAATTCAGAATTCATTGAGCTGTCGAAAGACATAAAACTTTTTAATTGAAGAGTTTGATCATGGCTCAGATTGAACGCTGGCGGCAGGCCTAACACATGCAAGTCGAGCGGTAACAGAAAGTAGCTTGCTACTTTGCTGACGAGCGGCGGACGGGTGAGTAATGCTTGGGAACATGCCTTGAGGTGGGGGACAACAGTTGGAAACGACTGCTAATACCGCATAATGTCTACGGACCAAAGGGGGCTTCGGCTCTCGCCTTTAGATTGGCCCAAGTGGGATTAGCTAGTTGGTGAGGTAATGGCTCACCAAGGCGACGATCCCTAGCTGGTTTGAGAGGATGATCAGCCACACTGGGACTGAGACACGGCCCAGACTCCTACGGGAGGCAGCAGTGGGGAATATTGCACAATGGGCGCAAGCCTGATGCAGCCATGCCGCGTGTGTGAAGAAGGCCTTCGGGTTGTAAAGCACTTTCAGTCAGGAGGAAAGGTTAGTAGTTAATACCTGCTAGCTGTGACGTTACTGACAGAAGAAGCACCGGCTAACTCCGTGCCAGCAGCCGCGGTAATACGGAGGGTGCGAGCGTTAATCGGAATTACTGGGCGTAAAGCGTACGCAGGCGGTTTGTTAAGCGAGATGTGAAAGCCCCGGGCTCAACCTGGGAACTGCATTTCGAACTGGCAAACTAGAGTGTGATAGAGGGTGGTAGAATTTCAGGTGTAGCGGTGAAATGCGTAGAGATCTGAAGGAATACCGATGGCGAAGGCAGCCACCTGGGTCAACACTGACGCTCATGTACGAAAGCGTGGGGAGCAAACAGGATTAGATACCCTGGTAGTCCACGCCGTAAACGATGTCTACTAGAAGCTCGGAACCTCGGTTCTGTTTTTCAAAGCTAACGCATTAAGTAGACCGCCTGGGGAGTACGGCCGCAAGGTTAAAACTCAAATGAATTGACGGGGGCCCGCACAAGCGGTGGAGCATGTGGTTTAATTCGATGCAACGCGAAGAACCTTACCTACACTTGACATACAGAGAACTTACCAGAGATGGTTTGGTGCCTTCGGGAACTCTGATACAGGTGCTGCATGGCTGTCGTCAGCTCGTGTTGTGAGATGTTGGGTTAAGTCCCGCAACGAGCGCAACCCCTATCCTTAGTTGCTAGCAGGTAATGCTGAGAACTCTAAGGAGACTGCCGGTGATAAACCGGAGGAAGGTGGGGACGACGTCAAGTCATCATGGCCCTTACGTGTAGGGCTACACACGTGCTACAATGGCGCATACAGAGTGCTGCGAACTCGCGAGAGTAAGCGAATCACTTAAAGTGCGTCGTAGTCCGGATTGGAGTCTGCAACTCGACTCCATGAAGTCGGAATCGCTAGTAATCGCGTATCAGAATGACGCGGTGAATACGTTCCCGGGCCTTGTACACACCGCCCGTCACACCATGGGAGTGGGTTGCTCCAGAAGTAGATAGTCTAACCCTCGGGAGGACGTTTACCACGGAGTGATTCATGACTGGGGTGAAGTCGTAACAAGGTAGCCCTAGGGGAACCTGGGGCTGGATCACCTCCTTATACGATTTAGAACTTATTTGTTCGTAGTGTCCACACAGATGATTGTTAATTGTAAAGAGAACAACACTTATTGTTTGGGTCTGTAGCTCAGCTGGTTAGAGCGCACCCCTGATAAGGGTGAGGTCGGTAGTTCAAATCTACTCAGACCCACCACTTCTTCTTAATACTTCGTTGTAAGCTTCGTTGTTTAGTGAACTAAACGGCCTAAACTTACGCCTTGTCTTAAAAAGAAGTCGGTATACAAACAGTAAGACCAGCATATGTGGGGCTATAGCTCAGCTGGGAGAGCGCCTGCCTTGCACGCAGGAGGTCAGCAGTTCGATCCTGCTTAGCTCCACCACTTTACTTCTTAAAAATAAATATTCTTTTATCGGGTAGCACAATCACCTGAGAATAGAGTGTGTTTAATTTTGAGAAGTTTTTGATTCTCTGCTCTTTAAAAATTTGGAAAAGCTGATAATAAAATTCGTATGAATACATTGTATTTGTACAGAGTTTTCAAAAGTAAAAAAGAATGATAGCAGTATCATTCAGTGCCATTTAATAAACGTTTTACGTTTGTTGATTGGTATCTACTTTAGTATTCAATATTAACTTCTGGCGAAGTTAAACTGTCACAAAACAAAGACCCGTTTGGGTTGTATGGTTAAGTGACTAAGCGTACACGGTGGATGCCTTGGCAGTTGGAGGCGATGAAGGACGTATTAACTTGCGATAAGCCTAGTCAAGCTAGTAAAAAGCACTTGAGACTAGGATTTCCGAATGGGGAAACCCACCTGCTTGCAGGTATCGTTAACTGAATACATAGGTTAACGAGGCGAACGCGGAGAACTGAAACATCTAAGTACCCGTAGGAAAAGAAATCAACCGAGATTCCGATAGTAGCGGCGAGCGAAATCGGAACAGCCCTTAAGCTTATTATGTGTTAATGGAAGGCTCTGGAAAGTGCCACGATACAGGGTGATAGTCCCGTACATGAAAACGCATTTTAAGTGAAATCGAGTAGGTCGGAGCACGTGAAACTTTGACTGAATATAGGTGGACCATCATCTAAGGCTAAATACTCCCAACTGACCGATAGTGAACCAGTACCGTGAGGGAAAGGCGAAAAGAACCCCTGTGAGGGGAGTGAAATAGAACCTGAAACCGTGTACGTACAAGCAGTAGGAGCCCCTCGAGGGTGACTGCGTACCTTTTGTATAATGGGTCAGCGACTTATATTTTGTAGCGAGGTTAACCGATTAGGGTAGCCGTAGGGAAACCGAGTCTTAACTGGGCGAATAGTTGCAAGGTATAGACCCGAAACCCGGTGATCTAGCCATGGGCAGGTTGAAGATTGAGTAACATCAATTGGAGGACCGAACCCACTAACGTTGAAAAGTTAGGGGATGACCTGTGGTTAGGAGTGAAAGGCTAATCAAACCGGGAGATAGCTGGTTCTCCCCGAAATCTATTTAGGTAGAGCCTCGGACGAATACTTACGGGGGTAGAGCACTGTTAAGGCTAGGGGGTCATCCCGACTTACCAACCCTTTGCAAACTCCGAATACCGTAAAGTAATATCCGGGAGACACACGGCGGGTGCTAACGTCCGTCGTGAAGAGGGAAACAACCCAGACCGCCAGCTAAGGTCCCAAAGTCATAGTTAAGTGGGAAACGATGTGGAAAGGCCCAGACAGCCAGGAGGTTGGCTTAGAAGCAGCCATCCTTTAAAGAAAGCGTAATAGCTCACTGGTCGAGTCGGTCTGCGCGGAAGATGTAACGGGGCTAAACTATGCACCGAAGCTGCGGATTCAGAATTTATTCTGAGTGGTAGGGGAGCGTTCTGTAAGCGGTTGAAGGTGTACCGGGAGGTATGCTGGACGTATCAGAAGTGCGAATGCTGACATGAGTAACGATAATGCGGGTGAAAAACCCGCACGCCGGAAGACCAAGGGTTCCTATCCCATGTTAATCAGGGTAGGGTAAGTCGACCCCTAAGGCGAGGCCGAAAGGCGTAGTCGATGGGAAACGGATTAATATTTCCGTACTTGGTATAATTGCGATGGGGGGACGGAGCAGGCTAAGCAAGCATGGCGATGGTAGTCCATGTGAAAGTGTGTAGGCTAGTGACTTAGGTAAATCCGGGTTGCTGTTAGGCTGAGACACGAGACGAGTCACTACGGTGATGAAGTTGCTGATGCCATACTTCCAGGAAAAGCCTCTAAGCTTCAGATTATACCGAATCGTACCCCAAACCGACACAGGTGGTCAGGTAGAGAATACTAAGGCGCTTGAGAGAACTCGGGTGAAGGAACTAGGCAAAATCGTACCGTAACTTCGGGAGAAGGTACGCTCCGATTGGTGATGAGACTTGCTCTCTAAGCTGATTGGAGCCGCAGTGACCAGGTGGCTGGGACTGTTTATTAAAAACACAGCACTGTGCAAAATCGCAAGATGACGTATACGGTGTGACACCTGCCCGGTGCCGGAAGGTTAATTGATGGGGTTATCTTCGGAGAAGCTCTTGATCGAAGCCCCGGTAAACGGCGGCCGTAACTATAACGGTCCTAAGGTAGCGAAATTCCTTGTCGGGTAAGTTCCGACCTGCACGAATGGTGTAACCATGGCCACGCTGTCTCCACCCGAGACTCAGTGAAATTGAAATCGCAGTGAAGATGCTGTGTACCCGCGGCTAGACGGAAAGACCCCGTGAACCTTTACTACAGCTTGGCACTGAACATTGAACCTACATGTGTAGGATAGGTGGGAGACTTTGAAGCAGAGACGCTAGTTTTTGTGGAGTCGTCCTTGAAATACCACCCTTGTAGTTTTGATGTTCTAACGTTGGCCCCTGAATCGGGGTTACGGACAGTGCCTGGTGGGTAGTTTGACTGGGGCGGTCTCCTCCCAAAGAGTAACGGAGGAGCACGAAGGTTGGCTAAGTACGGTCGGACATCGTACGGTTAGTGTAATGGTAGAAGCCAGCTTAACTGCGAGACAGACACGTCGAGCAGGTACGAAAGTAGGTCATAGTGATCCGGTGGTTCTGAATGGAAGGGCCATCGCTCAACGGATAAAAGGTACTCCGGGGATAACAGGCTGATACCGCCCAAGAGTTCATATCGACGGCGGTGTTTGGCACCTCGATGTCGGCTCATCACATCCTGGGGCTGAAGTCGGTCCCAAGGGTATGGCTGTTCGCCATTTAAAGTGGTACGCGAGCTGGGTTTAGAACGTCGTGAGACAGTTCGGTCCCTATCTGCCGTGGGCGTTTGAGAATTGAGAGGGGTTGCTCCTAGTACGAGAGGACCGGAGTGAACGAACCGCTGGTGTTCGGGTTGTCATGCCAATGGCATTGCCCGGTAGCTACGTTCGGAACTGATAAGCGCTGAAAGCATCTAAGCGCGAAGCAGGCCTCGAGATGAGTTCTCACTAGACTTTTAAAGTCTCTGAAGGGCCGTTGAAGACTACAACGTTGATAGGCAAGATGTGGAAGTGGTGTGAGCCATTAAGCTAACTTGTACTAATTACCCGTGAGGCTTAACCATACAACGCCAAACGCGTTTTATGTGATAGTGAAACAAGCGAAGAAGTTAATAGACTAAAGTAGATTACTGAAAACTTTTATTATCAGAAATTCCAAATTTTAGTTAGTGCGTAGCGATACGGACTGACACCAAATTTGCTTGGTGACAATAGCGTTTTGGACCCACCTGACCCCATGCCGAACTCAGTAGTGAAACGAAACAGCGCCGATGATAGTGTAGCATTTGTTATGTGAAAGTAGGTCATTACCAGGCTCCAAATAGTAGAAAGCCCGATTCGAAAGAGTCGGGCTTTTTTACGTCTGCAGGAAAGTGAAAATATTAGCTATCAGCCGTCAGCTATCAGTTGCACTGCGTTAATCAGACAACCGTAGCATGGGTTGAGTATCACGAAACCCACGGATAAAAGAACACGAAGAACACGACAGAGGATGAGTCGGGCTTTTTTACGTTTGGAATAAAGTAAAAGAAGGTATTAGGTTAAAGGAAGAGAATTGATCAGAGCCGACCCTAAGGCATTCTACTGCGTCATCACAACGAAGTAGCGCACCCACTCCAAATATAGTCAGTATACAGCCCTCAGTTTTGAAGTATTACCATCAGCACTCCGTCTTTACTGATCTTAGTTATTCTCCTTGCATCTTTAAACTAGTCCCTAAATTATCATCTTGTTGCAATTTCATTGTTGGTTTAATAACTGTCCTGTGTAAAACTATCTAGGATAATTTAGTAAATCAGGTGACATGAATGTCGAATATAAAAGCTTGGAAACTTCTCAGCCTGTTTTGTTTGTTTACAGCACTGATTGGTTGTCAATCTAAAGAAGAACAGCTACAACAAACAATTCAAGAGTCCATTAAAAAGGCCGATGTCGAGCTTACTCAGCTTGGTAAAGCACTTGATAATGGTAGTATACGTAATGCGATTATTCTTAAAGAATACAGTCGTATCCTTAAACAACAGCAGCCTGAACTCAGTAAGGTTGTTGATGTCGTTAGCCTTGATGCCACACGCCAAGGAGCCCTTTATAGTGGCTTAACCCAACGTCTTGATGATATTAAGGGTAATTACTTAATTCCTCCTTACGAAGACACTTTATACAATATTGATTTATTGCGTGAGGCGGCCAAGCCAACGTTATTTTCTGATGCCTTAACCGATCCTATTAATATGCTTGCGGATATGTCGAATGGCTCTTTGGCACGAGTTGGCGCTATAAGCCAAAAAGCTGAAGGCCAAGGGGTTGGTAACCAAATGGTAGGTAATCCTAACTATGGTAATTGGCAAACGAATAGTAGCGGTATTAGTTTTTGGCAATGGTACGGCATGTACCGTATTTTGGGTGATGTATTTGACCGAGTTGAATACGGAAGTTGGAGTAAACGCCGCAAGTATAGTTACTACAATGACTATGGTCGTACTCGTTACTCAAGCCCTAAACAAATAAAAACCCAAAGTGCGTTAGAAACACGTACACGACAATCTTACCAACGCCAAGGCAAGCAGTTTACTAGTCCTTATGCGAGTAAAAAAACAGGTGCATCAGGTTTGAGTCGCAGCAGTTATACGCCGCCTAAAAGTCGCAGCAGTTACTCAAGAGCGAGTAGTTATAGCAATAATTCAGGATCGGTTCGTAATAGCAGTAGCAGAACCTCGCGCGGCGTAAGTCGTGGTAAGTAAAGAATAACGTTGGAGTTAGAATAATATGTATGAATTTAATGGAATAACTATGTGGTCTTTGCAAGCACTGTCAGTAGACTTTGCAATTATCATCTTACTGTTTGTGAGCCTAAAGTATATTAAAGGTTGGGTGTCTAATTTACATGCTAATGATGAAATTACCGAGCGAGATAACTTTGCATTCGGAATAAGCTTTGCCGCTGGCTTAGTTGCCCTTGCGATTGTATTAACGGGTGTAAGTAGTGGTGCTTTTGCTGCTACGTTACAAAAAGAAGCTCTGTTAATGCTTGGCTATGGTGCATTAGCAATTTTGCTTATAAAGCTGGGTCACTTTTTTCAAGATAAAGTGGCATTGCGTAAAGTAAGCTTACATAACGAAATAGTCAAAGGTAACGTTACTGCGTCAATTATTGATTTTGGCCATGTAGTTAGTGTTGCGGTGGTTATTCGCTCTGCACTATTGTGGGTTGCTACCGAAGGCTGGCATGGCATTCCTATTGTGATTGCCGCTTTTGTGATTGGTAGTGTGGTACTGCTTTTAGTAAGCCAATACCGAGTGCAATTATTTAAACGCACCAATAAAAGCGGTGATTGCCTACAACAAGCCATTGTTGATGGTAATTTAGCAGTAGGTGTTCGCTATGCCGGCTTTTTAATTGGTAGTGCATTAGCCATTACTGCTGCAACAGGTATTGCTCCCTATGCTGCCGATAATATTAACGCGAGTTTACTTTACTGGGCGCTAAGTGCCGTTGTTAGTTTGGTTGCTTTCATTTTACTGCACTTACTGACGATTAAAATCATTCTTGCTGGGTGTAATATTTCAGATGAAGTGAATCGTCAAAAGAATGTGGGTGTTGCCGCTATTTCTGCAGCAGTGTCATTTGCTGTCGGGATCACTATGGCCACACTACTGGGTGCATAATCACGTGTCATCAACTCAAGCTTCCCCAAGTAAATTTAATTTACTTGGGCATGATATTTTACTGATCACTGTTATGGCCGTACTCGCAGGGTGCGGCCTTATTTATGAATACTTACTTTCTCATTACGCTGGCCGAGTACTAGGCTCAGTTGAGAGTGCAATTTACGCCATGATAGGCACTATGATTGTAGCTATGGGGATGGGTGCATTTTTAGCGCGTTGGTTTAAAGATGCCTTTACCGCATTTGCCTGGCTAGAAAGCATTATTGCGCTCATAGGTATGGGCTGTATATTAGCCATTGCCAGTATCATTGCTGTTAGTTATTCACTCCCTCATTTATTCTCAAGTATTTTTAATATTCCACCTGACGTTATTCTTAATGGTTATGTGTTTCAAAAGCTGCAAGAGTGGTCTCGCTTTTTACCTTATGTATTTGGCTTAATATTAGGGCTATTTATTGGTATGGAAATACCGCTTATTGCGCGTATTCGCCAGCATGTTTATGGACGTTTTTTAGAAAATAACGCCGGCACTATATATGGGGCTGACTATATTGGCGCCGGTATTGGCGCGGCAATTTGGGTGAGTATTATGCTCGCGATGCCAATAATGCAAGCCGCTGCTTGGACAGCGCTATTTAACATTATTGCCGGCCTTGCCTTTTTATGGCGTTACCATAGCTATGTACGCTTTGCTAAGTTGCTATTGGTTTGCCATATATTACTGCTGGTGTTATTCGCTTTTATTTTGCAGTTTGGTAGTAGCTGGATGGATAATCTAAGTAACGTACTATACAAAGATAAAGTTATTTATTCCCAAGCAACGAAATACCAGCATGTGGTGTTAACCGAACGCTTAAGTAAAAATCAGCCACAGCCAATCACCGATCTATACTTAAATGGTCGTTTGCAGTTCTCTAGTGTAGATGAGCAAATATATCACTCAATGCTGGTTTATCCTGCAATGCTCGCATCTAATCGTCATGACCGTGTTTTGATTATTGGTGGCGGTGACGGATTGGCCATGCGTGATGTATTAAAGTGGCCGGTTGAGGAAGTGACTTTAATTGATTTAGATGGACAGCTACTCAATTTATTTGGTCATAAAGATAACAAATACACACCGCCTGATGATATTAAACAGCGATTAGTGGCACTCAATAATGAATCGATGCATGACCCCCGAGCAAATATTATTGTGGGTGATGCATTTTTAGAAGTTGAGAGGCTACTGGATCAGGCTAAGCAGTTCGATACTATCCTAATTGACCTGCCAGACCCTAATCATCCCGATCTGAATAAGATGTATAGCGACTATTTTTATAACCATGTGCGTCAATTATTGGCACCTGATGGTGCTATGGCGGTACAGTCAACCTCGCCTTATCATGCAAAAAAGGCATTTTTAAGTATTGCTAAAACCGTTAAAGCCGCAGGTTTTGATTATGTAGAGCAATATCAGCAAAACATCCCTTCGTTTGGCCAGTGGGGGTGGACTATTGCTACTAAAATGGGGCAATCACCAAGTGCACGTATTAGCAATATAACGGATATGCCAGTGCCATCTCGGTGGATTAGTAAAAAATATTTATTAGCCAGTTTTGCATTTCCTAATAACTATTTTGAACAAGTTAACAATATTGAAGTCAATAGGTTAGGTTCTGGTCGTTTATATGATTATTACCGGGCTGCTTGGCAAATAGAAAGTGAATTGTATAAAAATTAATAAAACACGGTTGACATAATATGTCGACCATGCGAATCTTAACTCAGACATAATATGTCAAACGACAAAAAGGCAGAGACATGGAATTAAATGAACTTTCAATAAAATTAGCGTCTTTTGAAACTGAGGGTGCTAACTTTGAGTCTTTCTTGATTGCCAATCCAGGTGAGCAAGATGTTTTACAAGTCATTGTTGATGGAAACGATGAGCTTCCAATTTTTGTTACCCAAACACAAGAGCAATTATTATGTATTAGCTACTTGTTTGGTGAAGACGAAGTAAAAAGCGAGTTACGCGACGAGTTAAACGAAACACTACTGCGTTTAAACGTACCAATTCCGCTAAGTGCATTTGCCAAAATCGATAATAAATATGCGATTTTTGGTGCACTTTCGGTAAATTCATCATTAGATGACGTTACCCACGAACTAGTGACGTTAGCGGATAACGCAATTGATGCACTAGAAGCCGTGACCTTGTATTTAAACGATTAGGATACCCGCCTAGGTAAGTGCTGATTGCTAATAGTATATGGCTCTCGCTTTACCTAATAGGATATAAACAAGTTTTTGGAGTTAAGATTATGAGTATTTTAAAAAAATTATTTACAGCGGTACGTGGTGGCGCGCGTGAAGCGGGCGAAGCAATTGTTGATGCGAATGGTATTCGTATTTTTGAACAAGAAATTGCCGATGCACAAAATGCACTAAATCGTGCTAAAAAAAGCCTGACAGAAGTAATGGCTAAAGAGATGCAAACCAAACGTAAAATTAGCGCAGTAGATGCATCAATTGCTGAGCACGAAGCGTATGCAGGTCAAGCCCTTGAAAAAGGGAATGAAGCATTAGCATTAGAAATTGCAGAAAAAATTGGTGACTTTGAAGCTGAGAAAGCCGAACACGAGCAAGTATTAGCGGGCTTTACTAATCACATAGTGACCTTGAAGCAGCAAGTTAAAGATGCTGAAAAATCAATTAAAGAAAACCAGCGTCAGCTTACTATGGTTAAAACCACAGAAAGCGTTCAACAAGCGACAATGGCTGTAAATAGCACGCTTAATACTAATAGCTCGTCGATGACATCAGCTCGTCAGTCGCTTGAGCGCATTAAGCAACGCCAACAAGACCGTACTGATCAATTAGGTGCTGCAAAGTCTCTAGAAGCAGATGTTAATGGCGATGATTTAAAAGCTAAAATGGCTGAAGCGGGTATTGGTGATACCAATCCAAAAAGTGCTGATATTTTAGCGCGCATTAAAGCGAAGCAAAATAGCTAACATTTAGAACCATATTAAAAAGGTAACCGAGTTTTGCTCCGTTACCTTTTTTGCTTACAGAGGCACCTTATATGTTTAATTTTTTCAAATCTAAAAAAAAGCCAGAACGTCAGCTTAATCACGCGAGTGACCTTAAAAAAGGTGACATGTTTACAGTGATTGACTCGTTTGCTTATCCTGCATGGCTCAAAGGCCAAACACTTCGCGTTATTGATGTGCAAACGTATCAGTACCAACATAGTAGTGATACTGAATTCGTACTTGAAACTAACACAGGCCAAGTGGTGTTTTTACAAATAGAACAAAACGATGGTGAGCAGTGGGCTAATTTCTCAATAAAGATTCAGCGTGATGATGTTGATGAAGTATTTGGTTTGGATGAGTTTTCACGTATTTTTGATGAAGAATCGTTAACGCATATTACAGTTAAAAATACGCCTGAGCGCTTAATGCAGTTTTTAGCTGGCAGTTATCAACAAAGCGAATCACCTTATGTATGTTATTTTCATAATAAAGATTTTCGTGGCCAAGCGCTACCTCGCTATGAGCAAGACGGTGGTGAACCCTGTGAAATGATTTGTTTAGCGTCACCCGATGAAGGGCATAGCGTTAATATCGAAATTTGGGAGGGAGGTGAAACAGAAGTATCACTGACATTAACTCGCCCAATTAGCGATATCGTTGACTTGTTTCCTGGAGATGCCCAGTGAGTGATGCTAAAGACAAGTGGTTGCGCCAAGAGCAAGCTGTGCGCGCCACGCAAATGGCCTTTGATTTGAGTAGTGAGGTACAAAAGTCGATAAAAAAACAAGCTATCGACCAAGAACTTACTCCCTCAGATATGATCCGCAAAATTTTAGGCCTTGATGTAAAGTCTAAAAAAACACGGCAGCGTTTATCGTTTAATTTAAATGATGATGAAATAGCGCAATTGGCTAGTCGGTTTGAAGTTGCAGTAGATGATAAAAGAGCGGTAAAGCAACAGGTAGCAGATCTACTCATTGAGCATACAAAAAAGACTAAGTAACCCTTTTGCCTTCTTTATATAAAATACTTACACTGAGGTTATTATTTCTAAAGAAGTGCAGCTGTGAATATTATATTGATTGCCTACTTACTTATGTTTGCGTTATTTGGCACAGCGGCAAGCTACTTTGTGCGTTTTATATATGCTTATTGGGTACAAAAGAACATGCCTTTGGAATACATTTTTAAGGCTGGTGTATGTATTTTCATGGTAGTGGTTATTTCGGTGTTAATACCACTATTAAATTAACACCGAAACGAACTGCTACTGGTAATTAACGGTTTTACATTGGTTATCAATACATAAAGAGTGAACTTCTAGCACTGGTGAACAGTCATCGAACTCAAGCGCAGTGTTATTTTTTTGTTCTTGCTGAGTGATTTTTTGTGCTAATTGCTCGGCATGCTTTTGAGAATTATTTAATGTTGAATACACAACATACTTACTCGGCCCCCCACAGACACGCGAGCCAACACCTAACACCTTACATTGATAACTGGCTGTGCAGCTTTTATTACTTGTAAGCTCATTAAGCTGAGTATTTAAAACAGATTCACTCGCGTTTTGAGCTGTGCTTGGTGTTAGTGCGCTACTGCAACCGCTAAGCAGCATAGTCATGACAACACTGGCAGCTGATAGTTTAATTACGGATGACAAACAACTCATAATCTAATCCTTAAAATACACTTACCGCAGAGCCTTCAAGTTTAACACATTTATTTTCAACGCACTGGGTACTAGGCGCAGTTAAATGTTGGCAAATACTCATCATGCCTTTTTGCGCATTATAAGTACTTTCCAATTGAGTAATTGTATCGCTTAGGGCTGAAACCTGTTTTTGGGGGGCGCTTTGTGTAGAGTACACAATATAATCGCTCGGTCCACCACAGGCACGGCTACCAACAGCATTCACTTTACACTGTGAACTCGTTGAACATTGCTTATCTGCTATGAGGCTGTTTAGCTTAGCTTTTGCTGTTTTAATATCATCAAGCGACACTTCTTTTGCTGCATCAGCAGGTAATGGCTGTGCTATTTTATTTTGCTTATTCGCTTGTGGTAATTTTTGTTGCGGTATCGGCGTAGACGTATTTTCTACCGCATTGGTTTTAGTTTGCTCAGTTTTATTTGAGGTTGTTTCTAAGCACGCCGTTAAGCAAAGCGGTAGCAGTAGAGCGAGTAATGGAGTACGCATAATCGTTCCTGATAGTGATGAATTATTCATCACTATCATACACTGTGCATTCATTACAGCAATAAAAACTCTACTATCAACATATTAAAGAGGTGATAAGGAGAGTTTTTAAGTTAACCCGCCTTGCGTTAATTTAGCTGGATTGAGTAATGCCTCTAATTCTGATCGAGATAGGTCGGTTTCTTGCTCAGCGATATCAATAATTGGCTGTGCTTGCTGATAAGCTTGCTTAGCAATTTTTGCTGCTTTTTCGTAGCCAATAACAGGGTTTAGCGCAGTCACTAAAATCGGGTTTTTAGTTAATGCTTTATCTATCTGAGTTTGATTAACTTTAAAGCTAGCAATGGCTTTATCTGCCAACACTTGCGCGCTATTAGCGAGTATCTCGGTACTTTGCAAAATATTGTAAGCGATTACCGGCAGCATTACGTTAAGCTCAAAGTTGCCAGCTTGGCCTGCAACCGTAATAGTTGCGTCGTTACCAATGACTTGGGCGCTAACCATTGCAGCGGCTTCTGGGATCACCGGATTCACTTTACCAGGCATAATTGATGAGCCAGGCTGTAATGCTTCAAGTTCAATTTCTGAAAGTCCCGCAAGTGGGCCTGAGTTCATCCAACGTAAATCGTTGGCTATTTTCATTTGTGCAACTGCATAGACTTTTAGCTGTCCTGATAAAGCGACAATCGCATCTTGCGATCCAATATTATAAAAAAAGTTATCGCTAGGGGTAAATTGAATCCCTACCTTTTCAGTTAGCTGTGTGGCAAATAGAGCGGCAAATTGTGGGTCGGCATTAATACCTGTACCTACTGCTGTGCCACCTTGCGCTAGCTCACAGACACGTATTAGTGCATGCTCAATACTGCTAGCTGCATGCTTAACCTGCGATTGCCATGCGCTGAGTGTTTGCTCAAAAGTTATTGGCATTGCATCCATTAAATGAGTGCGCCCAGTTTTAACTATGTGACCGATGTCTGCTTTTTTTTGCTCTAAGGCGTCTGCTAAATTTGCTAGTGCTGGCAGTAATTTTTTATCAACGCTGATCGCACTACTCAAAGCAATCGCAGTGGGAATAACGTCATTAGAGCTTTGCCCCATATTCACATCGTCATTTGGGTGAATAGCTTGGTTAGCTTGTTTTGAGGCTAAGCTCGCAATGACCTCATTAGCATTCATATTTGAGCTAGTACCTGAGCCAGTTTGAAAAATATCAACGGGGAAATGCTCATAATGCTTACCATCAATAATTTCTTGGCAGGCATGGTCGATCGCATTTGCTTTCGTTTTATCTAAATGGCCTAGTTTGAAATTGGCTATTGCAGCGGCTTGCTTGATATACGCTAAGGCAATAATAAATTGCTGCGGCATTGTGAGGCTACTGATCGTAAAGTTATTGATGGCGCGTTGGGTCTGTGCTTTATAAAGTGCGTCAGCAGGCACGTTGAGTGTGCCCATGCTATCTGATTCTGTTCTAAAGTTACTCATTAGTACTCCTATAAAAGAGAATATATGACATTTAACTACGCTATATAAAAAGATATGGTGCTGTTATTACTATTTACAACGGTATAGCTAAAAAGTAGAGGGCGTCAAGGTAAGCTAATGATGGAACAAAATAAAAAGTCGACTTAAACTGATTTTAAGTCGACTTAAATAATGTATTTATATAAACAGCCGGTTACAAGGCTAAACAGAATTTTAATTGTAGCCAAGAATAAATATTTGGTCTGTTTCATGTTTGTTTTGTGCCTTTTGAGTATTTTTTACATGAGAAAGTAAGTCGATAACCGTTGCTCTACAATCTGTTTCATAACTCGTTTTATCTAGGCTTTTGTCTGTAACTGCCATTGCAGCATCTACTGCGGTATAAGGTGAAATATACATAATGTTATCCTTTTGTAGTTTAGTACTCATTAAGTGAGTAATTTAATAAAAGCATATAGCGTACCAGCTCGGTAAAGATAATTTAACGTATTGAAATTGATGTTATTTTATTATTTTGGTCAATTTACTCACGACAGAATAGCTGAAATTTGTTTTACTATTGTGCATTCATTTGCAATTTAGGTGCATCAGTATGACCAAACCGTTTTCACAAGCCTGCGAAAATAATAAAAATCATATACTTAAGGCTTTGCAGCCTGCATTGCAAAATGCAGCATCAGTACTTGAGATAGGCTCGGGGACGGGTCAGCATAGTGTTTTCTTTGCCAAAAAATTGCCACATTTACAATGGTATACCAGTGATCGAGAGGTTAATCATCAAGGAATAAAGTTATGGCATGATGAGGTGCAACTGGCAAACTTGCATCCGCCTTTATTACTTGATCTAAACTATTCTTGGCCAGTAAATAAAGTGGATGCGGTATATACTGCTAATACTTTTCACATAGTGAGCTGGGAGTTAATTACGCGTTTTTTTGCTGGAGTAAATCAGCACTTAAACCAGCAAGGAGTGGTGTGTGTATATGGCCCTTTCAAATATAAAGGGGAGTTTACCAGCCCCAGTAATGATGAATTTAATAGTTTATTGCAAAGTCGCGATCCGCTTAGTGGTATTCGTGATTTCGAAGCGGTTGAGCAGCTTGCAGTGCAATATGGGCTTAAGTTACTCAGCGATACTGCGATGCCTGCAAATAATCAGTTACTCATTTTTAAACGGCAATAAAGTGCTACATTGTTGTTTGTAAATTTCGATATGTTGGCATTCGCGTTCTAAGTAATCTGCAATGGCATTATTAAAATCGGGGTGAACAATGTGATGGGCAGAGTAAGTGATTATCGGTTGAAAACCACGAGCGATTTTATGCTCTCCTTGTGCCCCAGCATTAAAGCACTGAATGTTATGCTTAATAGCATAATCAATCCCTTGGTAATAACACAGCTCAAAGTGAAGCGAATCTATCTCTTCACTAGCACCCCAATAACGGCCGTAAAGGGTATTATCACCAATTAAGCTTAAGGTGGCGGCAATTACTTGCTGGTCTCTTTTGGCTAGCATAATGAGCAATTTGTCAGCCATTAAAGCGTGTAACAAGCTAAAAAAATCACTGTTTAAGTAGCCTAAATGACCCGATCGTTTTAAATAAGTGCGTTGATAAAACTCACAAAAAAGCTGCATTGTAGCGGTAGTGATTTTCTCGCCTTTGAGCCATTCAATACTGATATTTTGCTCTGTGATTTTAGCGCGCTCTTTTTTAACGGCTTTACGCTTTCGGGCATTAAAGGTTTTTAAAAAATCGTCAAAATCTTTAAAGTTATTATTAACCCATTGAAACTGCACGCCGATTCTTCGCATAGCACCGGTATCATAAAGATGGGTGGCTTGTGCTTTGTCGCAAAAGTTTACATGCCAGCCTGACCATGCCTGTTCTACGCAGTGGCTATTAAGTTGCTCTGTTATGTACTTATACACTAGCTTTGGATTGCTATGCATAATACCTATTCTTTGTCCCTCAATCGGGCTAAAGGGAATACCACATAGCCATTTAGGGTAATAATCTAAGCCATTTTTTTCATAAGCTTCAGCCCATGCCCAGTCAAATACATATTCACCGTAGGAGTGCGCTTTTAAGTAGCCAGGGGCAAGCGCAATGAGTTCATCGCCTTCATAAACGGCTAAGTGATGAGGCTGCCAACCTGTTTTTGCGCTTACACATTGGCTTTGTTCAAGTGCGTATAAAAAAGCGTGTTGAGTAAAAGGATCATCGCCAAAAAAATGATGCCATTTTGTTGCGTCAATCTGGTTGATGCTATTAAACCATTGGTGAGAAAAGTGGCTCATAATAATAGCCTTATCTTGGTACTGCGAGCATAAGTACATAAGGAAAAAGAGGTGCTTAAGTTATAGCGCGTGATTATTATTAAGTTATTGATAAATTTTATATGTGGGTATGTGTTCATTTAACATAGCAATATACGCAAAGACATTCTGAGAGCTTATCGAGTTATAGAGGTTTTGCAAGATGTTGATTAAATATAATACTTTCAAATTAGCGTTGTTTTTAGGTTTGATTTTGATGGCAAAAGAAATACTGAGTCATCTTTATTTAGACTTGAGCTGCTAAGATTAGTTTATAAAAAGGTGTAATCAAAAAGCTTATACTAAAGCTAATTATTACCTAATTAACTTCGAAAATAAACGGTCCTAACCTAGGCGTATATTTTAAAGTGGTAGCTGTTTTTTACTGAATGATTGCTTTAATACAACGGTTGATTCTATGTTGGCGATACAGCTTAAGCTTCCTAGTTGGTGCTTTACAAACTGCTCATAACTTTCTAAATCCTGAGAGATAATTTTTAATAAATAGTCGTGGCTGCCTGAGATCACAGAACACTCAAGTACATGCGGTAGCTTTTCTACATGTTGTTCAAACTGTTGTGCGGCACTCACTGAATTTTGGCACAGTCGCACGAAAGCATAAACCAGTACATTAAGGTTGAGTGACTTAGGGTTAATAGCAGCGTGATAACCAATAATAACCTGTTCTTGCTCAAGCTTTTTAATGCGCCTTAGAGTAGGAGTATCCGAGAGATTAATAGTATTGGCTAATTCTGATACCGACATTCGAGCTTGAGATTGCAAGGCAACGAGTAGCTGCTGATCTTTATTATCTAACATAGTTGTAGAATCTTATTATTTATCTATCTAATGATAGTGATTATTGCTAACAATGGCTGCTTTTACTATTTTTTTTAGCGCTTTAACCTCTGGGATCTTTGTTAACATTAAAAAATAATAATAACAGGATGTAGTCATGAGTTCTTACACAGCTAAATTTGATAATTGGATTAGGTCTGAGTTTGTTGCCCTAAACTCTCAATTAGAGGAGTTGTATTGGCAGCAAGCAGATAAGGCAAATGTTGAAGGGGTCGGGGATAACTTAAAGCAGACTTTGAAAGAGCAAGGTAATGCGTTGATCAGAGATTTATTAGCCGAAGGTAATACCGACGAAGGGTTTGATAGCGCATTTGATTTACTTGGTAATGTAGGCTTGTTTATGGCGGCTTGTCGTAGACATGAAATTACAGAGCCAAGCAGAGAGAATAGTTCACCGCTGATAGAAGCATCGGCGCTTGCTATGCATATTGGTGCTTCTATTGGAGTAACCCCTCGTTTTGCAACCGCACATTTAACCACCCATAATAAAGCCATTAATGGCACCTATAAACGGTTTACAAATCTTGATGATGAAGCCCTTTTTTTAGATTACAACACCCAAGGTATTTTAGCGTATAAACGTGCGAGTGATGCTTTACTAAAAATATTGCCATTAGGCATTTCACATCCCGTCACTGCTGAACTACTTGAGGTGGTTAAAACGGCACTTATTGATGTAATAGCGTCGAATAATGCCTTGTATACTCAACTTGATACCGAGCGTTTTTTTAATTGTGTACGCCCATACTACAAGCCTTACCGGGTAGGTAAAGAAGTTTACCGTGGTGCAAATGCGGGAGATTTTGCCGGCATTAATGTTATTGATATGCTGCTAGGACTTTGTAGTGCAAATGAGCCGAGTTACTCGCAAATGCTGGTGGATAAATTTTTATATATGATGCCAGAAGATCAACAAATATTGCGAGAAGCCATGCGTATGCAAAGCTTTATGGATGACTTCTTAAAAGCCGAGCAATATAAACATACAGAGTGGTTTCAAAAGCACGGCAAACTATTTATACAAGTGTGTAAATTACATGGTGACACCGCTATCGGTCATCATAACCAACTGGTCGAAAAGTTTATTGCCCAACCGTCAGAGCAAATGCAACAACAGCATATTAATAAAGTCACTGCCAGTGGACCGCCTTTGCCAGTATTACTCGATTCCTTAGCTAAATTAAGGGATAGACGTGCAGCAGCTAAGCGAGACGATATTAATACGCGTTTTGATGACTTAAATACGCTAAAACAGTGGATTAACTAATATGGCTAAAAATGATTTTTGTATGCCAAGGGGCTGCTATTTATTAAGCCACTCTGTTGGTCGACCTTTAAAAAGTACTTTAGAAAATGCTACTGAGCAGTTTTTTACTCCTTGGCAGGAAAGTGCCAAAGAGCCATGGCAGCAATGGCTACCAGCTATAGAAAATTTTACGGGTGCATTAGGGCGGCTATTTAATGCGCCAATTGAGCAGTTTTGTCCTCAGGTTAACTTATCTAGTGGTTTAACTAAATTGCTTATGTCGCACCCCGTATTTAATAAACCACAGTGCACGGTATTAATGGCGCAGGCCGACTTTCCAAGTATGGGGTTTGTAATGCAAAAAGCACTCCCTGCATGTGCAACAATACGTTTCATCCCCGAGCATGAAGATCTAAGTGATAGGCAGGTATGGCAGCGATATTTAACCCCAGAGATTGATGGTGTGTTTGTGAGTCATGTTTATTCTAATACGGGTGTACAAGCACCTCTAAACGATATTGTGGCGCTTAGTAAAGCGACAAACACACTCTCAATAATTGATGTGGCGCAATCGGCAGGGGTTATTCCTATAGACCTAACGGCGTTAAATGCCGATTTTATGATTGGCTCAAGTGTGAAGTGGTTATGCGGGGGCCCAGGAGCTGCTTATTTATGGGTAAATCCACAGCAAATAACGCAATGTGAACCAAAGGATGTTGGTTGGTTTTCACATCAAAATCCATTCGAGTTTGATATTACGCATTTTCAATATAACGCTAAAACACTTAGGTTTTGGGGTGGTACGCCTTCTATACTCCCTTATGTTATTGCCGCTGATAGCATTGAATATATTGCCCAGTTTGGTGTGGATAAAGTAAGAGCGCATAATTTGGCGTTGTTAACGTTACTTCAGCAGCAGCTAGCTGCTTTTTTAGTATCGCCAAACGATAAAGATCAGTGTAGTGGTACCGCTATTTTAGATTTTGCAGAGCATCAACAAACCGTATTAGCGGCATTGGAGGCAGCAAACATAAGTGTGGATGTGCGCAAACTCGGTATTCGTATTTCACCGCACATATACAATACAGTGTCAGAGATACAAGCGTTTATTGCTACGGTGAAAAAGGTAATTAAGGCTGCTGATTAAGCTGTTGTTTTTTTTGAGTGAGTGCCGCTATTTGTTGTTGTGCTTGTTTTATTTGCGGTTCAAATCTTTGTTTAAGTACCGCAGTTTCTGTAGCAATTGCATCTGCAATCGAATCAGCGCCTAAACGATTTGCTTTATCTTGGGTCATGTAACCGACTTGCTGTTTCTTTTGTGCGTATTCTTGTTGGTATTGCTTTATTTTAAGCTCAAGCTGCACAATATCGCGCTCTATTTGTTGCACCTCAAGGTAGTCATCAACTGAGGTATCGATAACTAGGGCGTTTTCAGATTGCAATGCATTGGTTTGCATAATGTTGACGTTTTTAAGCGTGATCACTTTAGCGTCTTTAGCGCATGGAGTTTGACTGAAAGTCGGCACCCCTTTAATGGTGCATTTAAAAACCGTCACTTCATTTGCCATGCTGACAGTGCAGGCACCTAAACAACACAGTAGTAATATTAGCTTTGCCATGGTTAAACCTAAGCTGGTTTAAAGTACCATTTATAATGCACTAAGTTGTAACACCATACAATTTGTTTAATTTAATAGCCTAAGTCAAGTACGCTTTTCAAAACGAACAATTCCATAGGTTGTTAAAAATTTAGGCACAAAAAAACCACAATTAAGTGGTTTATATTCAGTAATGGTGGAGAGGGAGGGATAGGCTTGCTTACATCCATGTAATCAATCGCTGCGCGACGCTTGCAGCGGCCTAAACTATTCCAGACACTTTATCGAACCCAGTCGAGGGCTCTCACCCTCCCAATTAGCAGCAAAGCTTATTTTTGGGCACAAAAAAACCACAATTAAGTGGCTTATATTCAGTCATGGTGGAGAGGGAGGGATAGACTTGCTTACATCCATGTAATCAATCGCTGCGCGACGCTTGCAGCGGCCTAAACTATTCCAGACACTTTATCGAACCCAGTCGAGGGCTCTCACCCTCCCAATTAGCAGCAAAGCTTATTTTTGGGCACAAAAAAACCACAATTAAGTGGTTTATATTCAGTAATGGTGGAGAGGGAGGGATTCGAACCCTCGATAGAGCTACAAACTCTATACTCCCTTAGCAGGGGAGCTCCTTCGGCCACTCGGACACCTCTCCGACGCATTATTCTGCGTGTTATTAATCGGGATAAAACCAATTAATAAAAATAAGTGGTGGAGAGATAGGGATTTGAACCCTAGAGGGGCTATAAACCCCTGCCGGTTTTCAAGACCGGTGCATTCGACCACTCTGCCATCTCTCCACGTCGTGATGCAGGATAATACTTAGGTGAGTAGTCTGTGTAAATAGCAAAAAGATCGTTTGCTTAAAAAGTGAGCGTAAATGCGGTTTTTTTTATAAATAATGAAGATTTAAGGTGATTTTTAGCTATGAGGTGGCTGGCAGCAAACTGGAGGAGCTAAAGAAGAGTCTTCATTTAGAGGTTGGGTGTTTGCTGCAACAATACAAAATCATGGTTGGGTGATTATTTGTATTGAATTGCACCGCCAAGTGCTAATTTTTTTCCGTAACGATTAAGTTTAGCTAGCATTTTTGCTTTGCGATTAGTTGGCTTAACGGCAACGTGAGTTGTGGCTGTTTGGTTAAGTGTATTAATTGGATTCATTTTATTCGCTCCGTGGTTGTGTCTGTTGAAAACATGTGCATTTTGCACGCAGGGTGGTTAAAAATAAAGCGATAAAAATTGCTGGTGAAGCATTAGTTTTTTTAATCCGAAACTGGTTTATTAATTTATCGTTCAACTACTGATTTATTATTTTTTGTATAATTATTCATCCTGGCTCATTGCTATGTCGCTTTTATATGGGGTCTTTTCGATTTTTTTGAGTTTAAACTGTTTATAAAAAGAGTTTTTTGAATATTTATTCAGATTAAATTATTTTGTATTGGTTGGGCTTAGTTTTGCTTTATTCAAAGATTTAACATGTTATTTATAGGCGGTTAATTATTTATCAGATAAGAGCAGTAAATAAACGATAAAAAATAGTGTTGCGAAGTTTTTAAATTATAAAAAAAGTGCCTAGGTTACTAGGCACTTTGGAGTTAGTTGCGTTTTAAAGCGCTTCTAACCGGGGAGCGCACCATCTCATGGATATAAATCTAAAAAGATGGGTTTAATTATATTTGCAATTAGGGCTTACAATCATCAGCTTGGGCGGTATTTTAAGTGATCTAGAGCGAAGCGAAGATTATACTTTGGTTTGTATTTTACTATGAAGCCACAAAACAATGCTGCACAGCAAGAGTAGATCCGCTCAACGGTCTATTATTTGAGTTAAATGGTTTTAAGTAGGATATAAAACGCAAAATGCGGCATAGCTTAAAAGCAAATGTCGCAAAGGGAGATTAATGTGGGGTATTACTCTATTAATGCTGTTTAATAGTAAATAACTCATAGCCCTTAAGTGCAGGAACTTGAGCGGTTAGTTGCGTTTCTTGTTGCGCTATTTCAACAAAGTCATCACATAATGAATTTGCACGCTTTTCTAGTGTTTTGGCATGCAGCTCTACTTTTTCTTCTATTTGTGCGCCCATATTTTCCATGCGCTCTTCAAATGCTTGCATGTCACCGCCTGAACTCATTAACTCAGAGCCCAATGCCACTAAAATGCTGCCCATTGATTCCATTACTGCTGATTCAACCGCTGTTTCTATTTGCTTTTCAAACTGCTGTTCAAAGTTTTCACCAAATTGAGTAAAGCTTTGTTGACCCATTACAAAAGTACCTTGCTGATAAAAGGTGCTTTCGACTTCTTGATGAATATCGTCCATTAAGGTTGAAATATTATCGAGGCCGTCAATATTAAACGCATTGGCAACTTCTTCTAATGCGACACCTGCAATTTTAACCCCTTCAAGGGCAATATTGGCCACTTCAGGTAATTGTACGCGTAAATTGTCTGTGTAGTCGGTCATTGCTTGGCGCTGTGCACTATTTAATGCTACTTGCTCGCCATTGATAGACAGCTCACCTTCAGCGGTAAATAGCATGCGCTGATTATTGGCTTTAAAAATTTCTAACTCATTGGGTTTGATGCGTACATCATTCTTAAATTCAACGTTACATTCATCGTTACTAAATGAAATTGAAGAGTCGTTCGTGTTATGAGCCATTGCTACTGGGGTGCACATTATTGCGCTAACTAATAATAATTTTTTCATGTTTATTCTCTGTTTTTTGCTGATGATAATTTACTTATAACAAGTTTGGTGCCAATTATTTTTAATATTTTAAAACAATGACTTGAGATTCTTTGAATGCTCTAAAGTCGAAAGTGTACTCATTGAAAATACTAAAATGTGGTCAAAATAACCAACAATTAAATGCTAATAAATAAAATTTATCGATACGATAAAAAACTCTCACTTTCCACAATTCAAATTTAACGCTATTTATTCACAATACTGACACAGAGACTATTTAGGATAGCTATGTGGCTTTATTTTGACGTAAATTTGTACAGCTAATTTATGTTGAACATTTTAATTTCACCAATTATCGCGATATAGAAATCCGTAATTGGTCTCAAACACTTTATGGAGTGGGTTGTGGGTAAGACATTTAGTTACGATGCGCTAGATGATGATTTTGTTGAAGACGAATACGAAATGGTCGGGCGTAATCAACACGACAAGAAAAAGCAAAAGGTGAAAAGAAAGTTAGAGGATTACCTTGAGCAAAAACGCTTGCGTAAAAACCTAGGTGAAGATGACTTAAACGATTATATTGATTAGGCTGTCGCTAGTACAAATAAGCGCTGTAGTTGGCAATAAAGAGGCTTTGTGCCTCTTTATAGTTTTTTGGGGTTAAGCCTTAGCTGCGAGTAATGCTTTTTCAATTACTTTTTCTAGTTTTTCAGGTTTGGTAATGGGCGCAAACCGTTTAATGGGTGTGCCATCTGCCGCTACTAAAAACTTAGTGAAGTTCCACTTAATTTTTCTTGTTAAAAACCCCGGGAGTACAGATTTTAAATAGCGAAAAACTGAATCTGTATGTTGGCCATTTACACTCACTTTTTCTGCGACTAAAAAATTAACCCCGTAATTTATTAAACAACCTTGCGCTATTTGCTTAGCGTCGCCAGGCTCTTGTTGACCAAATTGGTTACATGGAAAGCCTATAATGACCAAACCTTGGCTTGCATATTTTTCGTGTAATGCTTGCAATGATTGATATTGATAAGTTAATCCACATTCACTTGCGGTATTTACGATTAATACAACTTTGCCTTCAAACTCTTTAAAGTCGATTGGCTGGCCTTGCAGACTAGTAGTCTTTAGTTGATGGAATGGGTGCATATAAATACGCTTATTATTTGTTTATTTTGCATAGTCTAACCTTTGTGTGATGATCTACAAAGTCTAAGTCACTTCTAGAGCGCTTGCTGCTAATTTAAAATTAAAAACAGCCCCATTCCGGCCAAGGTCGTTAAGTAAATATTATGGGTTTTGTAAGCAACAATAACAGCAACGATAGCTGCACTGAGATAAGGGTTTTGCCAGTTTAGGTTTATACCTTCGTCATTTATAAATACAATTGGCACCCAAATCGCCGTTAGTACCGCAGGTGCACTAAAGCTTAAAAATTGCTGCATTTTTGGCCCTACTTTAAATGGTAAGGCGCGGTGTAAGAATAAATAGCGAGTAAAAAAAGTAATACATGCCATTAGTAAAATAGTGGTCATCATCTTTTGTCCTCCTTATTTTGCACTAATCGGGTAACAACGTAACCTGCGCTCATTGCTAGAAGCGCAGAGCATACTAACCACAATTCAAAGCCTGTGCTTTTTAATAAAGTGGCACTGATCCCTGCAACAATAACAGTGACTAAAGTAGCTAAGTTTTTTATCCCTGGAACTACTAAGGCAATAAAAGTCGCTGCAATTGCAAAATCGAGTCCTAGATTGGTGAGGTCTGGGAGCATAGTACCGGCTACAATGCCAATCAGGGTCCAAATATTCCACGTAATATAAAAGCTAAAACCTGCGCTCAATGCATAAATTAAACGGATTTTAGTACGATAGGCGCGCGGGTGGTGCGAAAAAGCAAATAGTTCATCAGTTAACACAAAGCTGACAGGCAGGCGCCAACGCATGGGCTGCTCAATTACTTTGTGACGAACCGCCAAGCCATATAAAAAGTGGCGAGAGCTAATAATAAACGTGGTAAAAAGAATGGTTAGTAGAGGGGTGTTACCAGCAATGAGCTCTATTGCAACCAGCTGTGCCGAGCCCGCAAATACCAGTAGTGACATGGCTTGAGTTTCAAAGGGAGTAAAGCCGTTTTGTATTGCCAACGAGCCACATAAGATACCCCAAGGAATAACCGCTAAACACAGCGGTAGCATATCTAAAAAGCCTTTTAATACTGGTTTTTTAATTGACTGCATGTGTTTGACTCTGTGCATAGGTGGAAAGACTCATCGGGATACCTTAATATTGAGAAGCTAAAATAGTTAGCGTTTTAGATGATACTTTTTTTTAGGGAAGGTGCAATGTTTAAGGTAAAAGTGTGGGATGGCTTTGTAAGAAGCTTTCATTGGTTATTAGTATTGAGTATTGCTGCGCTTTATTTTAGTGCAGAAGAGGGCATGATCGAACTTCATTTTGTGGTTGGCTTTTTTACTTTAGCGCTTATTTCAACACGGATTATATGGGGCCTATTTGGCAGTAAAACAGCAAAAATATCGGTATTACTGCACTCTCCTAAATCGGTGCTTGCTTCTTTTGCTGGCAAAAAAACAAATGAGGTGGGCCATTCTGCACCAGGTAGTTATATGGTGTTATTATTTTTTATTCTGATCATAGCGCAGCTAGTAAGCGGTTTAATGAGCAGTGATGGTATTTTAACAGATGGCCCGTTAGCGCAGTATGTATCGAGTGATACGATTGATTTGGCCAATTGGCTGCACCATATTAATTTTGATATTTTATTTTATGCGATTATTTTGCATGTTGTGGCTATTATTGCTTACAAAATTAAAGGCAAGCCTCTGGTCAAAGCAATGATCACCGGTAATAAAGCACTAGCAACAAAAAGCTCAGAGCCAGAGACAAAGTCACCATGGGTTGCATGGGTTATATTTTTGGTACTACTGGTTTTATTAATGAGTACCTGGGGAAGTGAGCATTTAAGTTATTTGCTTAGTTAAAAAAAGTGGCGCTAATACAGCGCCATTTTTGTTCTTAATACACCGTATATATTAGTCTTTGAATTGCTTATGACAATCTTTACAGCCTTTAGCCCATGCACCAAACGCTTTACCAATAACAGCTTTGTCACCGGTTTGAGCTGCTACAGCAAGTTCATCAGCATATTGTTGAAATGCTGTCGCTTTTTTCATAAAAGTATCGTTTTCAGACCATACCGCAGGAAGTGCTGATGTATCACCCTTATCAGTACCTGCGTAAAAAGCTTCCCAAGGCATTTTAGACAATGCCGCTGCGTTATTTGCACGCTGCTTAAATTGCTCTGCATCAAAAGGAATTTTACCCTTAAGCATAGCACCCATATCGCCTATTTGAACTGAAATCATAGAGAATGCAGCTTGGCGATACTCAATCGCATCACTCGGCTCTTTAAATGCAGAATTTGCAGACACGCTAAATGCGCATGTAGATAGTAACGCCCCGATAAATACTTGCTTCAATTTCACTTTGCTCTACTCCTTTGACGGTTATTTGATTATCTTTGTATCTTAGCTCAGGCTTTAGTTCAAGGGAATGCATAGATTATTACTTTGATATAAATTGACGGACCTTGGAAATAATCAGTTTTAACTCGTCTTTTTTGTGAATGTTTGTAAATACCTTGTTGTTGATGGTGTTGGGGTTGTGTACATTCGGTTATCATAAAAATAACCAATTAAGAGCATTTATGAAAAATAATATTTTTAAGTTGTCAGCGTTGTCTGCTGCAATAGTAATTTCGCTATCAGGGTGTGGTGGAAGCGATAATGATAATAACAATAAAGCCCCAGTTGTTACTGATGTAGCACCAAAAGCGAGTGATGTTGCTGTAAGCGATCAAAAACAATGGATCCCAGTAACTGCCGAATTTAATGCAAGTGACCTTGATGGTGATACATTATCATTCAGCTTTACTGAAAACGGTGAAGCTGTCGTTGCTGAAGACGGCGTGTTCATGTTTAGCCACGGTGCATTAACAGTCGATGGTACATCATTTACTTACGTGCCAGTCACAACTGAAGACGCAGTAATCGATTACACGGTGACAGCTAACGGTAAAACAGCATCTGCACAAATTATGGTTTCAGGTACTATTGGTGACCCACTAGCAAATCAACAATGGCACTTGAATAATACAGGCCAAAAAGCTTACGCCTTAAGCGATGAGATGAAACAAGGCCTTATTGATTTATATGTTAATCAACGTGGTTTTACTGAAGAAGAGGCACAAGCACGTTTTGATGAAGACTTCGCTAAGTCAGAAGCTGAAGAGCTTGTTGTTGGTGAAGACATGAACGTAGCAGCTGCTTATGCGCAAGGTGTTACAGGTGCGGGCATGACTGCTGTTGTTGTTGACTCAGGTATGGAAATTCGCCACGAAGATTTAATTGATAACGTATTGCCTAACCGCTCTTTAAACCTGGACGCAGAAACATTAGACCGTACTGACCCTACAAGCACATCTAACAGCGGTGACCATGGTACTAGTGTTGCAGGCTTAATTGCAGCAAAAGGTTGGAATGGTAAAGGCGGTCGTGGTGTTGCACCTGATACAGGCTTAATTGGTATGAACTACCTTGGTGGTGAGAAAGTAGCGCAAACTGATCTACTTGTACATGGTTTCCCTGGAAGTGGTATTAGCACGTCTGAAAGCATTTCGGCGTTTAACCGTAGTTACGGTATTACATTCCCGACATTTATTGCTTATTCAGAGCTTGATGAAACAATAGAGTCTTACCCAAATCTTTACCTTCGTGATGGTAAAGGTGCACTAAACATGAAATCGAGCGGTAACTCTTTTGTTGGTGATGAGAGCGAAGGTTCATTATGTGAAGATAACGGTGCTAACGAGTTAGGGTTAACTTGTTATAATGGTGCATTTGAACCTAGCCAAGGTCATCCTTATTACTTAAGTGTCGCAGCTGTAAATGCAAATGGTAAGCACACTAGCTACTCAACTGCAGGTGCTAACTTAATGGTTTCAGCGCCAGCGGGTGAATATGGTCGTTGGGCTCCAGCAATGGTTACAACTGATCAAATGACTTGTATTAATGGTTATTCAGGCTTCAATGGCCGTTCTATCACCGCTTGGGCTGCAGCCTATGGTGAAGAGTTTGCTGCAAGCCAATACCCATTTAATTACCCAGGGCATGAAGATAACGCAAGTTGTAACTACACATCTACATTTAATGGTACATCGTCTGCTGCGCCAAATGCATCAGGTGTGGTATCGTTAATTCTTTCAGCCAACCCTGAACTAACTTGGCGTGATGTGCGCCATATATTAGCATCAACCAGTACTTTAATTGATGCAGATAACGCAGCTGTTAATTTAACTGTAGGTGAAGGTGAGTTTGTTGCTCATGACGGTTGGGTTGAAAATGCTGCCGGTTATAGCTTTAATAACTTATATGGCTTTGGTCGAGTTGATGCTGGTGCAGCTGTTGCAATGGCTAAATCTTACGAAGCTTCATTAGGCGAGCAAGTAATCACGAATTGGAAAGGTTTTGGTTCAGTTGTTGCTGAGGATGCACTAGCACTTGAAATCCCAGATAACAACGCATCGGGTTTAACACAAGAAATCGAAGTGACTGAAGAGCTGAATATTGAAGCAATGCAGTTTAAGTTTGATGTTAGCAACTCTGAGATGGTCTTAGATTTAAGCGATGGTACACAAACATCTGCTGGTAACGATTTAGCGATTGAAGTTACATCACCAGCGGGTACCCGTAGTGTGTTATTGTCATCTAAACAAGCACTGTTTTACCCAGCATACAGCTTCACTAATGGTTGGAGCATTGGCTATGTATTAAAAGACGCAGTTATGCTTTCAAATGCTTTTTACGGCGAGTCTACTAAAGGTACTTGGAAAATCCGCTTACTAGATACAAGTGCAGATAGCTTTGCATTGAGTGACGGTGGCGATAACGGTTTAAGTGCAATTGGGATAAGCAATAATAGCTCAGCGAGTGTTCTTGAAGGTGTATCTCTTCGCGCATTCGGTCACGCAGGTCAAGAGTAAGGATTATAAAAATGAAATTTAATAAATTAATCGTATTAAGTGCTGCCGCGTGTATCTCATTAAGCGCAACAGCTAACACTAGCTTTGATAAAGAACTTGAGTTACCTAAAAAGCAGGTTGCTAGCTTAAAGTTTGATAAAGCCGACTTTGGTTCTTATAAAGTAGAGAAAGGCTTACGTTTAGTGCCGTCTAGTGTTGCAGCAGAAGAGCATGTAGTGATGAAGAAGGGCGATATGTCAATTGTTAATGTTGCTACTGACTCAGAATTAGTTACTAAAGGCTCTTTAGTTCGCAATATTCTGACTAATAACTTAAGCACATTATCAGGAAACATTACTATTCTGTTAAAAGACGGTAAAACTGCAAGCGATGTTGCATCAGCAACGGGCTTAAAGGTAGTATCTGTTTTCCCAGGCACTAAGATTGCGGTTATGGCTGTAAATGAAGGACAAGATATTTTAGCGGCTTCAGAGCAGCTTAAAGCATCTGGTTTTTCAAAAGAGGCTAGAATTGAAGTGTTAGAAACTATCTACACTGTGCAATAATTTATTTTAAATCAATAATAAAAAGCCCCGTGTAACTTTAGTTACACGGGGCTTTTTATTAATCATTCATATCAATATCGGCAAATATCATTCCTCGACGCATACTGCGGGTTGCCAAAAAAACCTCGCCAAGTAATGACATAAATGCACATATTAGCAATGCCATTGCACCAACAAAACAACTACCAATAGTAACGCCTAAATTAATCGACTGTATGTGCGATAAAAATAACAGCATAACCACGGCACATACTAATAATGCGCTTAAGACACTTAAGCTGAAGGCTATGTGGATACATCGAGAACGTTTTAGGAGCGCTCTTAATTCTGTGGTTAAGGATAAGTTAAACTCCTCATCCGTACTAACTTTTAATTTTCGTTCTAACTGTCTGGCCCTGTCTGTAATACGTGCTAAACGGTTGGATAGCACCCCAAGTGTTGCTGCAATACCCGTAATTAAAAAAACAGGGGCAACGGCTGTTTGAATGACTTTAGCCATAGTTAAAATATTAATTACATCATTGTTCATTTTTTTCTCAGTGTTTACATTTTTGTTTACATTTTTGTTTACATTTTTGTTTACATTTTTTTACAAAGTTAGTTGCTTCTTTTTGGTGTTTTAAATCAGTTGTTTACGCTATTTTTGTAAGGTGTTCTGTTTTTTATGTAATTTTAATGTAGCAATGCTGTTGCTCATACAAAGGTTGGCGTTTTATATTCGGTTACATAGCCAAAGAATTAAATATAGCAAATACAATAATACATAACCTATCTTAGGGGAAACAATGTCTAACAATATAATTAAAAGAACAGCAATCGCGACAGCTGTATCAAGTGCACTTGTGGCAACGATTGCTAATGCTGCGACTTTGCCTGACGCTACAATGACCAATAAATACGCAGAGCAAATTAAGGAAATAGCTGCTGATAAAAAAGCACCTTCTGCACATATGATCGTTCTTAAGGCAAAAACGTCTGTCGATGCAGTTGCTGCTGGGACTTACCAATCATCTTCTAATCGAGAAATAACGGCGCAGATTGAGCAGCTTCAAGATATGATGACTGTTGAGTTAAATAGCTTAGATTTTAATGCAAAAGTAATTGGTAAAACTAAAATTTTAGCACCAACCTTAATTGTTCAAGCAACCCCAGAAGCGTTAGCTCAAATTTCAAAAGATGATCGCGTTGCTAAAGTTTTACCAATGTTCGATCGAGAAATACATGTTGCTGCGAGCTCTGAATATATCAATGCTAAACCACTTATTACTGATGGTATTGCAAGTGGTAAAGGCCAACGTGTTGCAGTGCTTGATACAGGTATTGACTATACGCATGAGGCATTTGGTGGTGAAGGTACAGTTGAGGCTTACCTAGCTGCACAGGCTGATCCAACGTCAGTTGCATGGCCTCAAGGTATCGTGCAAGGTGGTTACGATTTTATTCGTGATGATGCAGATCCTATTGAAAATGACGCGGCTAACTCTCCATCAACGGGTGATCCAACAAATCACGGTACATCATCTGCAAACTCAGTAAACGGTATTGCACCTGATGTTGAGTTATATGCATATTCTGTATGTGGTGGTGGTTGTCCAAGTGCAGCACAAGCAGCAGCATTAGAAGCGGCAATGGATCCTAACGGTGATGGTGATATTTCAGACCGTGTTGATGTAATGAACATGTCTCTTGGAGGTGAGTTTGGTGACACTTACACTGGTGGTGGTACACAATACTTAGTTCAACGTGCAGTTGAGTTAGGCGTAAATATGGTCATTTCTGCTGGTAACGATGGTGACAACCCGTTCCGTATTGGTGGTCCAAGTACTACACCTAATGCACTATCTGTCGGTGCTATGACTCACCCAGCAACTGAAGTTGGTATTGCTGAGGGCGCTATTGCAGGCCTTGAAGGTAATATCCAGCCATCAGGTTTTGGCCCACAAGAAGCCTATACTATTTCAGGTGCTGATATTGATTTAGTTTACCCTGAAGCAAATCAGGATGGTTGTGTTGAGTTCTCTGCGGATGTGGACTTTACTGGCAAAGCAGTATTAATTGACCGAGGATCATGTAACTTTACTGATAAAGTTTTACATGCTCAGGCTAAAGGTGCTGAGTTCGTAATGATTGCAAACAATGTAGATGATGGTACTCCTGCATCTATGGGTGGTTTTGATGCTGCAGTTACAATTAAAAATGTAGGAATTAATTTTGCTGCAGGCGCAGCATTAAAAGCTCAGCTGGCTGCTGGCGGTCCTGCAACATTTGATATTAGTGTTGAATTTAAAGCAACAGCTGGTGCGGTTGCTACATTCTCATCGCGTGGTCCTTCGATGGATGGTTTATTAAAACCAGAAATTACAGCGCCAGGCACAAGTATTGATGTAGCAGCAGCAGGTACTCAAACGGGGACTAATCCTGTGTCGGGTACGTCATTCTCAGGTCCAATTACAGCCGGTGCGGTTGCTATGATCCGTGAAGCACATCCAGAGCGCAATGCGTTTGAGATTAAAGCAACAATAATGAATGCTGCGAACTTAAATGTAACCAATGAACCTCTTGATATAAACCCTGACTCAGAGCTTGCACCAATTAGTATGATAGGTGCTGGTTTGGTTGACGTTACTAAGGCGGTTAATCTACCAGTTGCGGCATGGGTGCATGACGGAAAGTTTGATACTAAACAAGCTGCGCTTTCTTATGGTTTAGTGAGCCTTGCAGAAACAGGCTCTATCACTAAAACGGTAACCGTTAAGAACTTCTCTGCAGATGCAAAAACTTATAATCTTCGCACAGAAGCGCGTTATCAAAGTGATATTGATACTAACGCAGTTAGTTGGGATTTCCCTGAGTCTGTAACAGTTCCTGCAGGTCAAGCGATTAACTTTGATATTACAATGACGGTTGACCCAACTAAATTACCTGTATGGGAATTAGAAAACCCATTCAGTGCAGATGACATTGCAGCAAGAAGTGCAGCATTAACATCAATCGAATTTGATGGTGCGTTAGTATTCGATGACGCATCTACAGATAGCGATCATGATTTACACCTTGTTTATCATGCAATGCCAAAGGCGGCGACTGAATTAAGTTACTCACCTGAAGTTGTTAATAATGAAATGGCATTAGTTATTGAAAACACAGGTCAAACAGAAATTACGCCTCAAGCTGAAAGTGTAATTGCAGTGGGAACAGAAAAAACAATTGAAGAGGCTGAGTTTAATATCCTGTCTACTACTTTCTCTGCGTTTAATTCAGAAGCGTGTGATTCAGGTGTATTTATAACTTCTTCCATTCAATTGCGAGATCCATTAACACATGTATTCCAAGCTGGGTACAGAGTTGAAATCGACACAGATAATAACGGTGTCTCAGATCAGTATATGCAAAACTATAACGATCGTGGTCGTCAGACTGCATTCCCTGGTCGTAGTCGTACTCTAATTGGTACAACTGATGGTGCGGGTAATGATACGTTGGCATGGGCTACTCCGCTTTACCATGCGGCAGGTGAAGATACAATTACCTTCTCTGGCTGTTCTGAGTTGATGAATATTGATGCAGCAATGATTGGCGAGCCAATGAACTTTAAGGTATCAGTGGGCTACCCTAGCTATCAAACAGGTGTTTACTTTGAAACTGATAGTGTAACAGGTTCAACGGTATTTGGTGTACAACCTCAGGTACAGATTACTTCACTTGAAACGGGCGAAGCCGTTTCTTCAATTATGCCAGGAGAGAAAGCGGTTGTTTCTGCAAGTGGTCCGTTTGCACTATCGCAAGGTTCAGGCACTAACCTTATTAAAGTTATGGCAGCTGAAGACCTAGAATTACCAGACGTTGAAGCACCAAAACTGGTTGGTGGTGAGTTTAGTGTTTCAGAAGATGCAGCGGATGGAACCGTAGTAGGTGCGCTTACTATTGAAGAGTCAGAGTTAGATTTGGCCATTTCAGAGTATTACGTACAATCAAATACAAATATTGGTCTTGCTGTTGATGCAGATGGACAAATTGTGGTTGCAGATACAACTTTATTAGCAGGTGATACATCTGCAGAAATGGAAGTTGTTGCTATTGATGTTCGTGGTAATGTATCTGAACCTGTAATGGTAGCGGTTAGCATTACAGCGCAAGTAGCACCTGTTGTTACTCCAGAACCAGCGAAGAAAAGCTCTTCAGGTTCACTAGCCTGGCTAACATTACTAGTTGCACCGTTTGCATTTATGCGTCGTCGTAAGCAAAAGTAATGTACTAACTTAAATGTTTATAAAAGGGAGCTTCGGCTCCCTTTTTACATAGCTTCACAAACTAAATCTCTGTGCTATTAAATATTAGGTATATTTAACAAAAATAAAAACTACAGAGATTCTGATCAATGAAACACACTCCATTTGTTCTTACTTTTATATCCTTAGCTATTTTAGGGGGGTGTAATAAAGCCCCTGACGCTGAGCAATCAGCAAAGGTTGAAAATGTAGCTGCTCAAACCGAAGTCATGCCGCCGATTGCGAAGAAAGTGCCATATGAAATGACAATCCATGGCGATACTCGCATCGATAATTATTATTGGATGCGTGATGATGAGCGTAAAGCTCCTAAGGTAATTGGTTACCTTGAGGCTGAAAATGCTTACACAGATGAAATGCTTGCGCATACAAAAACGTTACAAACTTCGTTATTTGAAGAGCTAAAAGGGCGAATTCAAAAAGATGATGATTCAGTGCCAGTTAAAAAAGGTAACTATTATTATTCGTCGCAAACTCGCGGCGATAATGAGTATGCTACTTACTTACGCAGTAGTGATTTTGCAGGCACCGATCAAGAAGTTATTTTAGACGTAAATGAATTAGCTAAAGGCCATGACTATTTTGCGGTTAGTGGCCTAAATGTAAGCCCAAATGATAACTTAATGGCGTATGGTGAAGATACGGTGAGTCGCCGTGTTTACAATATAAAAATTAAAGATTTAAACACGGGCAAATTACTAGAAGACACGCTTGAAGGCACTAGTGGTTATGTTGTGTGGGCGAACGACAATAAAACTGTTTATTACATTAAAAAAGATGCGCAAACCTTACTCGGTTATCAAGTTTATCGTCATACGCTTGGTACATCACAAAGCGATGATGAGCTTGTATACGAAGAAAAAGATACGAGCTATTACACAGGTATGAGCAAGAGCAAAGACGGCTCAGAAATTTATATTTGGCATAGCAGTACTGATGCATCGGGTTTATCAGTACTGAGTGCAAACGATGTAAATGCTAAGCCAAAGCGTTTAATTGAACGTGAAGCCAACCTTGAATACAGCATTTCAAAATTAGGTAATACTTATTACATTGTGACTAATTTAAATGCGGTTAACTTTCAGCTTATGAAAGTTGATATTGATAAAGCCGGTGATAAAGCAAATTGGCAAAGTGTGATCCCTGCTCGCGAGGATATTAAACTCGAAGACGTTGAGTTATTTGATGACTACTTGGTATATCAACAACGTGAAATGGGTCAATCAACACTGATTGCGCGTAATTTAACATCAGGCAAAGAGTTACCACTAAGCTTTAACGACAGTGCGTACACGATTAATGCGTACGGTAATAACGAATTAAACAGCGATACGCTACGTGTGTATTACACCAGTATGACGACACCGGGTTCATCTTATGATGTCAATTTGGCCACTGGCGAAAAAACATTATTAAAGCAACAAGCGGTATTAGGTGACTTTAACGCAGAAAACTACGCGTCTGAGCGTATTTTTGTTACAGCACGCGATGGCGTAAAAGTACCGGTGAGTTTGGTGTATCGAAAAGAGCTATTTAAAAAAGATGGCACTAACCCATTATTGCAATACGGCTATGGTTCGTATGGTGCAACAATGGATCCTAGTTTTTCTTCTGCACGATTAACGTTGCTTGACCGTGGTTTTGTATTTGCAATTGCCCACGTACGTGGTTCGCAAATGTTAGGGCGCCCGTGGTACGAAGCGGGTAAATTACTCACTAAAAAGAACACGTTTAACGACTTTGTAGATGTTACTAAGTCATTGGTAGCTCAAGGGTATGGCGATAAAGAGCAAATTTTTGCCCAAGGTGGCAGTGCTGGTGGTTTATTAATGGGCGCAGTGGCAAACCAAGCGCCTGAGCTATATAAAGGTATGGTGGCTGCGGTTCCATTTGTTGATGTGGTTACTACTATGCTTGATGAGACTATTCCGCTTACAACTAACGAGTATGGTGAGTGGGGTAACCCTAACGAGAAAGAATATTACGATTATATGTTGTCGTATTCACCATACGATCAAGTTAGTAAACAAGACTACCCTAATATGTTAGTAACAACAGGTTTGCACGACTCACAGGTTCAATATTTTGAGCCAGCAAAGTGGGTTGCAAAACTGCGTGACTACAAAACAGATGATAATAAACTACTATTTAAAATAGACATGGAAGCCGGCCATGGCGGTGCGTCTGGTCGTTTTAAACGCTTAGAAGATGCCGCGTTAAATTATGCATTTATGCTTGATTTAGCCGGTATAAAAAAATAGCCACACCCAAATTCAACTAAGTAATGAGCCAAGGCGTAACGTTAAGTTACGCCTTTTTTTTGTGGCAAATTAAAGCTAAAAATAGTGCCTTTGCCTATCTCACTTTGAACATTTATTTCACTGTCCATAAGCTTTAATAGTCCACGACAAATAGCAAGCCCTAACCCACCTTGTTGACGGCCCGCTTTATTAGAATTACTAGCTTGGTAGTGGGGATCAAAAATAGCTTGTAACTCATCATGTTTAATACCAACTCCGGTATCCGAAACTTGCACAAATAATTGATAGTGGTTACTTCGTCTTACGCTAACCTCAATACTGCCACCAAGGGGAGTATGCCTAATTGCATTATCGATTAAGTTACTTAAAACGCGCTCAAGTTTGGCTATGTCGGCGATGACAGGGAAGTCACAAATTTCTGGCTCAACCGATAAATTAATGCCTTTTTGTTGCGCAACAATACTAAACTTAGCAATACAATCGTAAATTAGCTCTCCTAGGTTAAATGTTTCTTTATTAATGTTTATTTGGCCATTTTCTAAGTGAGCAAGTTCAAAAATTTGCTCTATAAGTTGCTTTAGCTGTCCACAGTTATTTAATGAGACTTGCAAGTATTCTTGCTGTTCTTGTTTACTTAGTTTGTCACCTGACTGATTTAACACTTCTAAAAAACCTTGTAGAGAGGCTAGTGGTGTTCGCAGATCATGGGAGAGGTGAGTAAGCAGCTCTTTACGTTGTTTATCACCTTGCTCAAGTGCTTTAAATTGCTCGTTTATACGCGTTATCATCGCTTGAATACTTCGACCTAGGCTGTGGACTTCGTTGCTTTTTTGATTTGAATAGTGACTTAGTTTTGTATCGGTTAGGCTATAGTTAGCAGCCTCAATATTGCTCACATCTTTTGCAAGACGTTGAATAGGGCTTGTGAAAAATCGCAGTAAAATAAGCATCGCAATAAATAAAAAAATGAGTGTTGAGCCAAGCCACATAGCAGCCACTAATAACGAGTCGTTACTTTTTATATTATTGAGTGAGGTGTCGTATGCCTCACCACCAATAATTATATATAAATACCCTTGTAATGCATTGTTGTTAAATACAGGCGCCACAGAAAATATTTTTTGTTGCTGTGGGTCTCGTGGGTTATCACCATAAATAGGTGTTGTGTTTGGGTGGGCAATCAGCTTTTTTAGCGGCTCTAAATTAACGTGTGAGCGCTTTACTTTTCCGGGTTCTGCGGAGTAAGTCAATATTTTTCCGCGCTGGTCTACAAAGTAAAATTCAAAGGCAGGGCCTAACAGCATTAGAGTATGAAACAGGTTTTCAAGGGCTTCGTAATCGTATACGCCTTCTTTTATTAATGGATTGTCTTGTACTAAATGTTCAGCCAGTGCTAAATGTAAGTTTTGTTCGCCATGGTGTTTGGAGTTGAGTTCTAATTGTTTACTCCAGCTATAAACTAGCGCACAAATAAAACAAAAAATAACGGCTAACGACACTGCTAATTTTTGGTACAAAGAAAGTTTCATAATAAAAATCTTAATTAAGTTGGTTTGGGTTGAGTTTGTATCCCACACCCCAAACGGTTTCTATAATGGGAGTTGGTTGATGTAATTCGAGCTTTGCGCGCAAGCGGTTAATATGCGAATTAACCGTATGTTCGTAGCCGCTGTGTTGGTACCCCCATACTTTATCGAGCAGTTGTTGGCGGCTAAAGACATGATTTGGGTGACGTGCAAAGTACACAAGCAAATCAAATTCGGTGGCGGTTAGGTTAATTGCCTGTTCAGCTAAGTACACTTGATGAGAGTCAAATTCAATGTGTAGCGAGCCAACATGAAGCGTTGTTTCGCCCTTAATCGTATTCTGGTTAGTATTTTGGCTCGCGAGCAATTGTGCTCTGTGTCGCAGTTGGGTTTTTACTCTGGCTTGTAGTTCACGTGCAAAAAAGGGTTTACAAATATAATCGTCGGCGCCCATTTCTAGGCCTATAACTCTGTCCATATCGCTACTTAGTGCTGTTAGTAAAATCACTGAGATAGTTGGATAGTGTTCTTTTATTTTACGACATAAACTCAATCCATCCATTTGCGGAAGGTTTATATCCAGTAAAATAAGCCCGTAAGATTGTTTGGCTATTTTTTTCAAAGCCAGTTCAGCACTTACAACATGATCCACATGTAAATTTAGCGATGTAAGCTGTGTGGTAATTAATTTACCAATTTCTCTGTCGTCTTCAACTATGAGTAACTTTTCATGGCGCATCATTTATCCTCGTAAAAAAGGGGGGGCTTCCGTGCTCCCCAACTTCCCCATTAAAAGCTGGTATATCGAGGTTGATATTGATAAACGAATTACTGAGTGCGGGTAATAACCACTTTTGCTAATGGGTTATCAAATTTATGTTCAGGGCTAAGCACTGAGCCAGACAAACCATCTTCATTTGTAACTACACCTGGGTGTCTTGCTACAAAATTAACATCATCACGGGCTTCATTAAAACCTTCTCCGCCATCAGCAGGACCGGGTATCGTACCAGCTGCTTCTGTATTTGATTCAGTACCTGCATCATAAGCAACGGTAGTGCGAGTTAAAGAGTCGCCGACGGCTAATGAAGATACATCTAAAGCACTAAGACCGGTAAACCCATCATTTGTATTCACCATCATAGTGGCAAGCGACAACTTAAGTGCCTCAAGTGAGTCTGTGGTTAATGTAATCGTGGTATTAGCACCAGGTCCAACAGGACCTTCGCTTGATGCGTTGGCTATAGCGTTTTCTAATGCAAGCAGTTGGCTGTTATCGCCTCCTTCAGCTATTGCTTCTAATGCAATTGAGGCCGCATTGCCAATTTGCCAAAGAGTGCCTTCAGTATGTGCAATAACAGCAATAGGCGATAGTGGCTGCCCCGCGGTTAAATTGCTGACGGTAACATCAAATGTATAGCTTACAGGCTCAGGAGTTGGCGGTGTGACAACCTGAACAGGTTCGTTTCTGTCGTTATCGCCGCAGGCTGCAAGTGAGGCTGCAAGTGCAACAACCACGATGCTTTTTTTAAAGTTATTTAAAGATGCCATGATAACGCTCCTACTTAACCGTAACGGTTAGCTTAGCTACTGGGTTTAACCATCTGTGAACCGTATTACTTAAATCGCTATTACCAGCGGTTAAATCGTCGTCACCTAACGTGCCTGGATGAATATGTACGTTAATATTGCTATCGGTACTTGTTAAGCCAGCGCCGCCTGTGCCCGCGTCGCCACCTGGGGCTGCAGGAATACCTGGCGTACCCGGTGCACCTGAGCCATCGACAATGAGTTCATTATTGTGCTCAGTGCCTGCATCATATGCATTTAAGTAAACAGTATAAGTGCCTGCTTCGGTTGGGATTTTCCAGCTATCCAGGCCAACAAAGCCATCGTTTGTAGGCAGTAACATAGCGGTTACTGAGAGGTAGTCATTACCATCGGTTGTCATTAGTGTGGCCATGGTCGATGATGATGGCGCTAATAAGCCTCCTGCTGGGTTTGCAGCCATGTCGCTACCTGCTGCAGTAGCTTGTGCCATTAGTTCTGCAATGTTGCCACCTTCAGCCATTGTTTGTAATGCAGTAGAAGCTTCAGTTGCAACTTCAAAAAGCTTATCTTCGCTGTCGTGTGCTGTAACTAGCAGTGGGGTAAAGTGAATGCCTTGTGTTAGGTTGGTTATTGCTAGGTCTAACTCTGCAGCTATGGCTGACTGGCTAGCTACTGCTAAAAGAGTTGCAAGTGTAAATGTTGAAGCTTTCATTTTTATTTCCTGTATGTGATGATTCGAGATAAGTATTGAACAATCGTCTCCAGAAACTCTCACAAACTTATCACTTTTTTATCACAGAAATTTAGGTTGTGATTTTTTTACAAATAAATAGATAAGTGGTGTTATATACCTGTGTATAATTAAACCGGATTTTAAAAATTAAAGGATTGTGCTATGGAAGAAAATCAAGAAATTAAAGTCGTTAATAAAGATGACCGAACTTGGGCAATGCTATGTCATTTAAGTGCATTAGCTGGGTTTATTGTGCCATTCGGCTCGGTGTTAGGCCCCCTTATTATTTGGCTAATTAAAAAAGATGAAATGCCTATAGTTGATATACATGGTAAAAAAGCGCTTAACTTTCAAATTACTATGGCTATAGCTTATTTTGTATGTTTTTTACTAATTTTTGCAGCTGTTGGTTTACTACTGTTACCTATGGTCGCTATCTTTTCATTTGTGATGGTGGTTATCGCAAGCGTAAAAGCCAACGATGGCAAAGAGTTTAATTATCCCCTTAGCTTAAATTTAATTAAATAAGCGTTTTGATTTAAGTTAAAAAGTCGTTCAAACCCAGCTTAATGGCTGGGTTTAGTTTTTAGTCATAAGGGAAAAATGCTCTATATAACATTATTTTTTACAGCATTTATATCGGCTACGTTATTACCCAGCTCGTCTGAAGTATTGATGGGTGGGATGATAATGCAAGGTAATACTAACTTATGGCTAATTTGGTTTGCAGCAACCTTAGGCAATGTATTAGGCAGTTGTGTTAATTATTGGCTTGGAACACAAGCATTACGCTTCAAAGATAAAAAATGGTTTCCAGTTTCTGAAAAAGGGCTTAAAAAAGCGCAAAAGCAGTTTAATAAATATGGAGTATATAGCTTACTGTTTGCGTGGTTACCTATTGTTGGCGATCCACTAACTGTTATTGGCGGCGTGTTTAAAGTGCGCTTTAGTATGTTTTTAGTGCTAGTAACACTCGGCAAAGGGCTACGTTATTTAGCTGTAATAGCCCTTGCCGTTGGATTATTTGTGCCAGTCCAGAGTTAGCGACACAGAGTCTGCAAAGCGCAGCGCATGAGGTTTATCCACTCGGGCTTTGGCATAATTTACACTTGGGTGCGAGTGGCAAACAGCAAGAATTTCAGCAACTAATTTTTCTAACAATAAAAAGTGACCCTGTTCAACTAAGCTAATTACTTCTTTAGTAATTACCTTGTAGTTAAGTGCTTGTTCTACTTCATCAGTTTCACAAGCTTGATCAGCCGGATAATGAATTTCTAAATTAATGACTACATCTTGTTTTTTTTCACGTTCATCAGGATTAAAGCCAATAAACGTGCGTAGCCGTAAGTTAGTTACATTAATTATTGCGTTTGCCATAGGTTATCCTTTGATCAGCTGTAAAAACTCATTACGTGTTTTCGGATCGGCTCTAAAGTTACCAAGCATAACCGAAGTACGCATACTTGAGTTTTGCTTTTCCACGCCACGCATCATCATACACATGTGCTTTGCCTCAACAATGACGCCTACACCTTTGGCACCGGTTACTTCCTCAACCGCTTTGGCAATTTGATGGGTTAGCTGTTCTTGAATTTGAAAACGGCGAGAGAACATATCCACAATACGTGCAAACTTAGACAAACCTAACACTTTGCCATCAGGGATATAAGCAATGTGACAGCGGCCAATAAACGGTAATAAGTGATGCTCACACATAGAGTAAAGCTCTATATCTTGTATCAACACCATATCGTCAGCATCTGAGGTAAATACTGCATTGTTAGTGATTTCGTTAAGCGTTTGGCGATAACCTTGAGTTAGGTACTCCATCGCTTTTGCAGCGCGTTTTGGAGTATCGAGCAACCCTTCACGTTCTGCATCTTCACCGACTGCGGTTATAATTTTTTGATAGCTTTCTTTTAATTCGTTATGCATAAGTTTCTCGTTTATTTAGATGACTTACTTAAGATGGCGACCACCATCAACAGGTAAAGCACGGCCTGTGATGTAATGGCTGTTTAGTAGTAGGTCGATACTATTGATAATTTCTTGGCATCCAGGTTCGATACCCATTAATGATTTTTTTAAAGTTTTAGCGCGATACTGCTCATCATCATGTTGATTAAAAATAATTAATGATGGTGCGACGGAATTCACTTTAATATTCGGTGCATATTTAGCACTAAATGATTTGGTTAAGTTATCCAAGGCGGCTTTGCTGGCCGCATAGGCTAAGTGTTTTGGGCTGCCAGTTTCCACTACGTAATCAGTTAGATGAATAATGTCAGCGGGCTTAGTGTGAGACGCCTGATAATTTAATAGTAAATCTGCACAGCGTAAGTTTACCAAGTACGGTGTTTTTGCATGAATGCGCATCATACTGTCAAACAGCTGCTCAAACTGAGGGTTGTTAGCTTCACAGTCCCAGCTTGATGCATTATGAATTATCGCGCTTAGTGAGTCAGTCTGTGCTTTAAGTAATGTAATAAAAGTATTAATACCCTCATCAGAACTAAAGTCAGCATAAAGACAAGTGGCCCCTTTTTGCTCTAGCAAATCTACCGCTTCATGGCGGGTACGATAAGTAATAATGACCGCTTGCCCTTGGGCTATAAAATGCTGTGCAAGCGCAAGTCCAATACGTTGTCCTGCACCAGTAATCAAAATAGGGGGGGTCATAAAATATAAAACTCTCTGTTGGCAAGCGTTAAGGTTAACCGTTAAAATTTAAGCCACTTATTTTCACGCCATTTTTTACGTAAAATATAAGCGGCTCGATCAGTTAAATCACACTTATAATATTGATTTAAAAAGCATCGTATATTGTTGGAATAGGCTGGCGCTTATGTTGCGTGCGTTGGTAAATTGCAATCAGTGTTTGTTCCACATGCTCGGAGACTGGTTTACCTTCTAAAAAGTCATCAATTTCTTCATAGCTTAAGCCTAATGCTTCCTCGTCAGTCAAACCTGGTCTATCACTTTCTAAATCCGCAGTAGGTGCTTTTTCAACTAACAAAGCAGGTGCACCTAATGCTGTTGCCAATGCTCTAACCTGACGTTTAGATAGACCAAACAAAGGGGCTAAATCGCAGGCGCCATCGCCAAACTTAGTATAAAAACCGGTAATGTTTTCGGCGCTATGGTCGGTACCTACAACGAGCCCTTGGCAAAACCCAGCAATTTCATATTGTGCAATCATGCGTTGGCGTGCTTTCACATTGCCTTTAATAAAGTCTATTTTTTCTTGTGTTGGCAATGGCTTATTATTACCAGCTAAAGTTGCCATTGTTTGCTCGTGCAGTGCGTCGGTTGCAGGCTGAATATTAACTGTCATACGGGTGCTGGGCTTAATAAAATCAACCGCCATTTGTGCTTCGCTTTCATCTGCTTGCACTCCATACGGTAAGCGCACAGCAATAAATTGATACTGTGTATCTTGGTGTTCTTGATTAAGCTCATTAACAGCAAGTTGGCATAATCGGCCACAGGTTGATGAGTCTACACCGCCACTAATACCTAGTACCAGTGAAGTTGAGTATGCGGCTTTTAAACGTGCTTTAATAAAATTTACTCGGCGTTTAATTTCAGCGTTAACATCAATACTAGGCTGAACTTTCATTTCAGCCATAATTTCGGCGCGCATGGCCCGCTCCTTAAAGTTAAAAAGTTTTAATGCTCAAAAAAGAATAGCTATTATGTGATTTCAAATTACACAATTAAAGTCCTATATACTCTTTTATTTGTTTAAGTTGAGCTTTTAGCTCGTTAATTTCAGCGAGTATCTCATTGAGCTCTTGGTTTTTTAACTCGTCTGTAATGGTTTGTGTTGCTGTTGGCTCATCGTTTTCTGCAGAAGGTGCTGTAAATAAGTGGATATAACGGCTATCACGCTTACCAGGCTCACGGGGCAGCTTTTTAACATGGCTATTTTCAATCAATTGTTCAAGCGATGTTTCAACGTCGTCAACATTGGTAAAGTCAGCTAAGCGAGCACAACGGGTTTTTAATTCACCGGGTGTTTGAGCTCCCCGCAATAATAATAAACATATAATGGCGCGTTGTTGTGCGTTAAATTGTAAGTGACTAAATTGTGTATTACAAAAGCGATGGTCGTATTTAGATACACGTCCACTGAGACCTTCATCTTCTGTTACCAAGCGTAAGTCGATTAATTCGGCAATGGTAGCCTGAACTTGCTGTTGGCTTAATTCGAGCACAGGAGCGCGATTTGATTTTTGATTACAAGCATTCGTTAAGGCATTTAATGATAGTGGGTAATGTTCAGGCGTTGTTGTTTGCTTTTCCAATAAACAGCCAATAACTCTTTGTTGTTCAACTGATAACTGCATAATATCCCTTACTTCATCGATTCTATTTTAAGCTTACACTGTTATTTAGCGCTAAGCCATTGTTGCAATTTAGCATGCATAGCAGGGCCATCGAGAGGTTTACTTAAATAGTCGTTCATACCGGCATTTAAACATTTGTCTTTATCTCCGCGCATTGCATTAGCCGTTAGTGCAATAATGGGGATGGTTTGATTCTCTTGACCCGCAAGGCCCTCTCTAATAGCCATGGTAGCTTGGTATCCATCCATAATAGGCATTTGGCAATCCATTAAAATAAGTTGATAAGTGTTTGCGGTTGCTCGGTTTAATTTGGTTAGGGCGTCTTTGCCATCTTCTGCAATATCAAAGGTAAGCTCAGCTTGTTTTAATAATGCACAGGCAACCACTTGGTTTACTTTGTTATCTTCTACAAGCAACACATGGCCTTTCGCTTTTTTTTGTTTATTAATCGCTGGAGGCAGCGCTAACTCTTTAGGTTGTGCTGCCAATGTACTTTTTACCAGCGTGTTATATAAATCAATAGCAGTGAGAGGTTTAAAAATTAAGGCTGCTTCATTGTTTCCATAAAATAAATTGCTTTTTGAATAGCTCATTGGGGCCATAATCAAAATATGGCTTTTCACTAAAAAATGTTTCAACTTTTCAGCCAAAGGGTGTGCTACAGGCTCCAAAAAGCTTGTGTCAATAATTGCTACATCCGGTGGCGTTTGTTGATGATTACTTATATAAGTTTCAACCTCTTCATAATCACATACTGCACTGACATCTGCGCCCCATAGCATTAATTGCTTCTCGATGATGGTGGCATTCATCTCGCTATTATCAACAATGAGTATTCGCTTTGCTTGTATATGTTGACAATCTAAATCAAATGCTTGGTCTATCACTGAGGTAATGCTGACTGAAAAAGTAAAGGTACTGCCTTCATTAGGTGAGCTATTTACACTTACCTCGCCTCCCATGAGTTCGCACAGCTGCTTAACTATTGCCAACCCTAAACCTGTACCGCCATATTGGCGGGTTGTTGATGCATCAGCTTGAGTAAAAGAATCAAATAACTGTTTTTGCTTCTCTAAACTAATACCAATGCCGGTATCAATAATCGCACATTCTAAAGTCGTATCATCGAGAGTTTTTTCAATGGTAGCGGTTACCAGTACTTGTCCGTTTTGAGTAAATTTTACGGCATTGGCAATCAAGTTATTTAAAATTTGTCGTAATCTATTTGGATCACACACAATCTCACTGGTGCTTACATGCGTAGTATCTAAAATTAATTGGGTGTTATTGCTTTCGGCCTTGAGCGCAAACGACTCAATAATCTCGCCTAGTAATTGTGGTAGATTAAATTGAATGCTTTCTATGTCTAACTTACCAGCCTCTATTTTAGAAAAGTCTAAAATATCATTAATAATCCCTAATAAAGACTCTGCTGACGATTGGGCAAGCTTTATATGATGACGTTGTTGCTGATCAAGTGAGGTCGCCTGAATGATATTAAGCATACCTAACACTCCATTCATCGGGGTGCGAATTTCATGACTCATGCTAGCTAAAAATTCACTTTTAGCGATCACCGCCTGTTCAGCGGCTTCTTTTGCCATTACTAGTTCAGCTTCGGTTTCTATGCGCTGTTCACTAGAGTGAAGACTTCCTATTAGCGCGCCGATAGCAATTAAAAAACCTTCTTCGTTTTGCGTCCATGATCTAACCGTTGCTTGTTCTGCGCATACAACACCAATAGAGCCGCTGCCTGCGGGGATCATAACACATAGCATTGCTTTAATAGGTGATGGCTCGAGGTAGCTTTTTGCTATGGGTGCGAGACAAGCTTGTTGCTGTGCGTCTTGAGCGCTAAAAACGGCTTTGTTTTCTAGGGTGGTAAAAAAGTCAGGGATGTCGTGCTGGCGCCAAGGCGTATTATTATCACTGTTATTTTGGCTATAACTCGCAATGGGACTAAGTTGAGTTTTGTATTTATCAAACAAGCGAATGCTTACTGTATTCACTTTAAGTGCACGACACACCGCACGAGTAATAAGCTCTTTTGATTCGCTTAATTTACCTTTTAATATGTGGTCGCTAATAGTTAACGACGCTAAGGTTTCATTAAAACGAGCTATTTTTTGATCTTCTATTGCTACCTTTTTACGGGCATCAATATTTTGTAGTGAGCCGAATATTCTGTTACAACGCCCATTTTTATGCTCGGCTTCACCATGTATGAGTGCCCAAATCACTTCGCCGTTGGCATTAATAACTTCCAGTTCGGCCTCGTAGCTTTCACCATATTTAACCGCCCTGGAAATTAGTTCAGCCGCCTTATCTCTGCTTTTACCCTCTTTAAAGTAATATAAATCGGATGACCATTTAGGTTGCTCATCTAAAGGGTATTCAAATATCTTTTTGGTCATGTCTGACCAAAATACCTGCTTTTTTTCTAAATTAAATGACCATGCGCCCACTTGCGCTAGGTTACTCATGACCTCGAGCATTTTTTCGTTTTCGTGTTCTCTATTGAGCATTTTTAAAAACAATAAAAACGCAAAAATAAGCAAACTCAAAATAACAATAATAACGATACGTAACGGCCAGATAGACGACGATGCCGGTTGCCAGCCTGTTTTTGGCACTACATAGAGCTGCCAAGCTCCGCCTTGAAAGTTTAGGTTAAACTCAAGCGGGTTTTGGCTGGTAATTTCAGGGTCACCAAAGAAAAACTCACCTTGTTTACCTAAGCCATTGCGTCCTTGAATAGCAACGGTGTATTTTTTTTGTAATTCGAAAATTCCAGCGTTGTTATAGACTTTTTCTATATCGAGTACCACAGAAAGCAGCCCCCAAAAAGAGTGGTCTTCAGGTAAATAAACTGGCACTCGTGCAATCAAAGCTTCACTGCCTTGAACTAACGTGAGCGGTCCAGCCATTACAATAGTATTAGTGTCGCGTGCTTTAATAGCATCATCGCGTTGCGCTTTATTTTCTAAAAAATTGAGTCCAATGGCTTTTTCATTCCCTTTAAGCGGGTAGGTCATTGTAATGACCATATTAGGTGCAGCACCAATATTACGTAGTTCGTTAGAGGTGTTAAACAGTGGAGCGGCAATTTGCCCAAAACGTGTTTGGCTTAAATTAGGCTCGGCAGCAACGGCTACAGCCAAGCCTCGTATTAACTGAATATTAGATACCAAAATAGCTTCAAGCTGAGCTCTGTAGGTACTTACTTGAGAAAGTACTTGTAAACGGTAAGCATCTTTTGCCCGATTATAATTAAGCCGTTCAAGCACTAAGCTTGTTATTGCAATTAAAGTGATTGCAAATAAAAAGGTAAGCTTAAAATTATAAATGGATGTGCGTTTACTTTTGCGCTGTTGCCACATAAGGTGTAATTAAATTGTTAATATAGAAAGCTTAACTATAGCTAACTAACACTAGAAACAAAAATGGCGCAGTTAAATATGCGCCACTTTCTTTTTAACTATAAACACGTTTAGATATTATGAATCACTAACTTCGCGTGCCCAATGATGCTGTTTCGCAACATGTAACTTGCGGTAGCCATCCAATAATGCGGCGTGCTTTTTAAAGCCTTCAAGCGATAAACCTGGGAAAGTTAAGCCGTTAAAGCGTGTACGACCTTCTGCAATCTCAATTGCAAGGGTTACATTATTAGCGCCAAACATCAGTCCTAAGGCGTCTTGGTAGCTTGTATATTCACGTTCGTCATCGTATTTAATTTCTAAAATAGCTTTTAAACAACGGAAATGACGCATCGCGTCTTCATTAACTTGGCCGGTATGTAAAATCCAGTCAACCCAATCAATCGCTTCTTCGCTGCCTGCGGCTAAGCATAAGTGTGCTTTCAGTTCACCAATACGTAGAGTATGCCAAGGCGTATCGGCATCGGTTGCTAAGCCAATGAATTCAGCAGCGCGAATAATATCGCTATGACCAGCTTCTTCTAGGTTTTCGTAAATTTCCATCAGTTGCTCAGTGTCATATTGATCAAGTGATAAGAAAGTTGCGCGGAATTTAGCGCCTTCGTTGTTATTACGCCAAATAAGCTCATCTACCGGATAAATATCAGACATACCAGGCACTAAAATACGACATGCATACACATTTAAGTGGGTGTAATCCATGATGTAGATATCATGGCCCATGCTGTGAATTAAATCAGTACAGAAGTTATATTCTTGCTCAGTTGAACCACTAAAGTCCCAATGTACAAATTCAAAGTCTGCTTCAGAACGGAAAAAGTCATGAGAAATTAAACCGCTTGAATCAATAAAGTGCAGTTCAATGTTTTCAGGTGTGGCTACTTCGTCGTTGTCAAAAGTGGCAGGTTGAAATACGTCTAGTTGATCTAGGCGACGACCTTGCAGTAGCTCAGTTACCGTACGTTCAAGTGCCACTTCAAATGAAGGATGAGCACCAAAAGAGGCAAATACAGAGCCATCTACTGGGTTGATTAGCGTAACACTCATTACAGGGTATTTACCGCCAAGTGAGGCATCTGCAATACGTAAGTGGAAGCCATGGCTACGCAACTCTTCACAGGCTTCATGAATTTTAGGGTATTGTTTTACCACATCTTCAGGCACGATTGGTAAGCTAATACCTTCAGCAATAATGCGATTTTTAATGGCGCGTTCAAATACCTCAGATAACCCCTGTACACGGGCTTCAAATTTAGTATTACCAGCACTCATACCATTAGAAACAAAAATATTACCAATCACGTTCACCGGAATATAAATATCTTGGCCGTCGCGCTGGCGGGTATAAGGCACAGTACAAATACCACGTTCAAAATTACCAGAATTAAAGTCATAAAGGTGTGAGGCAGTTAATTCACGCTCAGGGTCGAAGTAATCCCATAAGCTTTCATCCATAATCCCTTGTGGTACTTGATCTTCTGCTACTTTAAACCACTTTTCGTTCGGGTAATGAGTAAAGTCACCATTGGCAAATTCTTCACCTAAGTAAAAATCAGCAAAAAAGTAGTTACAGCTTAAACGCTCAAAATATTCACCTAGCGCAGAAGCGATAGAGGCTTTATCAGTAGCACCTTTACCGTTAGTAAACATCACACCACAGTCGCTATCTTTTATATGAACTGAATAACAGTTTGCTACAGGGTTAAGCCATAGCGCTTCTTCAATATTAATATTTAGCGCTTTTAGCTTGTTTTGCATGGTAGAGATAGACGATTCTAAATCGCGGTCTTTACCTTTAATAAATGTTTTTTCAGTCATTTTGATCTCAACTAGGTCTGCACAATACATGAACTGTGTATTATCGTGGATTTTGATGTTTATTTCACCCTTTACCCGCTTTTCGTAGCGTTTTTAATAGAACGATTATGAATATATGCTAATAATAGTTTATTGAAAAAGCTAAAGGGTATGTTTATGTTTAAAGTAATCAAACGGTTGCTATTAATTGTTGTGGTTTTAGCGCTTGGGGGGACTGCTATTGTATACGGCGTGTTGACTCTAAGTTTACCTACTCTTGATGGTAAAGGCCGAAGCGATGCGGTAACGCAGCCAGTTAAAGTTGCTCGAGATACGCTTGGCCAAGCTGTTATTACTGCAGTAACTCGCCACGATGCTGCCTATGGCTTAGGTTATGCTCACGGGCAAGACCGCTTTTTTCAAATGGATTTACTTAGACGTAATGCCGCAGGTGAGCTCAGTGAGCTATTTGGTAAAGCCGCGCTCGCTCTTGATAAAAAAATGCGCTTTCATCAATTACGTAAACGTAGCCAAACAATTTTAAAAACTCTCCCCCAAGCCGATAAGCAACTACTAAAAAGCTATGCACAAGGGGTAAACGAAGGACTTGCGCAAGTAGGGTACCCAAGTTTTGAATACCTACTTACAGGGGCTGAGCAACAACCATGGCAAAGCGAAGATAGTCTGTTAGTTATTTTTAGCATGTATTTAGATTTACAAACCGCTACCTTTGAGCGCGACCAAGCTTTAATTCAAATACAGCAGCAATACGGTGCAAAAATGGTTGAATTTTTAACCCAACCAAGCCAATACCAAGCAGCATTAGATGGCAGTATTTTAACACCTTATTCTCAAACTATACCTCAGTTACCAACGCAGCCATTAGCGGCGATTAAAAGCATTACTGCTAATTTAGAAGTAGGCAGTAATAACTGGGCAGTGACCGCAGATCTAACTAATACTCAAGCTGCGATGCTTTCAGATGATATGCACTTATCAATGGCGGTGCCGGTTATTTGGTATCGAGCGCAGCTTAATTACACTCATAACAATCAAGCGTATCAGGTAACCGGTGTTTCGTTACCAGGAGCACCTGCCATTGTGGTTGGCAGTAATAATAAAATTGCATGGGGATTTACTAATGGCTATATAGATACAGCCGACTGGGTTGCACTAACGGATAGCAGTAAAACATGGCAAGTAAATGAAGTGATTACCTTGGATAATGGCAACGATGAAATCTATCCCTTAACGCTAAGTGAGTATGGCCCTGTTAAATACATTAACAATCAGCCTTATGCCCTAAGTTGGGCTGCGCATCAGCCGTATGCCGTTGATATGCAATTGTTACAGCTTGAGCAGGCTGAAACAGTGGATGATGCCCTTAATATTGCAAGTAACGTGGGTATTCCGGTACAAAACTTAATGGTGGTAGATAGTCAAGGCAGTGCAGCTTGGAAACACATGGGCGGTATTCCTGCACGAACAGTACCCAGTGAGTTAGCCATTAATGAAAATGAATATGCAGCAACTTGGCAGCAAAATGAAGTTATTCGCCCGTTTGTTAAAAACCCTGAGAGTGGGCGTCTATGGACAGGGAATTCACGAGTGGTCTCTGCTGAGGATAATGCACGTTTTGGTAATGGCGGCTATGCCCTAGGTGCTCGTGCGACGCAAATACGCGATCGGTTGTTTGAAAAACAGCAGTTTAACGAAGGCGACTTTTACCAATTACAGTTAGACAATCAAGCGCGTTTTTTAACTCCTTGGCATAGCTTATTACTTGAGCAGTTAAAACAGCAGCCAGAACACTATGCAGATTATATCAATGCACTGGATAACTGGCAGCAATGCGCCTGCTCAACCTCCGTTGGTTATACTTTAGTTAAAACGTATCGTGATGAACTAATAAATATTTTATTTAGTAGTATTGAAGCCAGCCTCAATCAGCAGGATGGTACATTAAGTTATGTAAAACGCGATTTGGAGCCCGCTGTTTGGCAGTTAATAAAAGCGCAGCCAGCAAGTTGGGTTAACCCGCAATTTACGAATTGGGAGCAGCAATTACAGGCAGCTTTTGAGCAAACTCTCACGCAGTTAACAGCAAAGTTTGGTAATAACATTCAAAACTGGCAATGGGGTAAAGTAAACGAATTAGCGATTGAACACCCATTTGCTAAACAAATACCTCTATTGAGTAAGCTACTAAATATGCCTACCGCTCCAGGGTTTGGTGATAGCTATATGCCTGCCGTACAAAAAACCAGTTTTGGCGCATCGCAGCGATTTATTGCCCAGCCTGGATATTTAGAAAGTGCCATTTTAACAGTGCCTGGAGGGCAATCAGGGCACCCACTTTCTGAGTTTTATCGAGCCGGTTTTGATGAATATGTAGAAGGAAAGCACACCCCATTGTTACCGCAAACATTCATGCATCAAATTGAAATAGTGCCTATCAACGACTAGCTTTGGATGCAGAGTGAGCTAAATAAGTTGCTATCACGTTTTATAACCATGATTATTAATTATAGGGTTACAACAATGAAAAAATTACTACCGGCATTAATAACGACTTTACTACTAAGCAACTACGCGGCGGCGGATGACAACCCAGTTACAGCTAAGCAACTGAGCGAGCATGTATACGTCCTATACGGACAAGGTGGCAACATTGCAGCCTGCGTAGGGGATGATGGCATATATATCATTGATGATCAGTTTGCCAAACTCTCAGACGATATTAAAAAAACCATTAGCGACTTAAAGCCAGGCAGTGCAGAGTTTGTAATTAACACTCATCATCATGGCGATCACACCGGTGGTAACGAAAACTTTGCTAAAGCCGGAGCCCATGTTATTGCCCACAATAATGTACATAAACGCCTAAAAGAAAAACATGGCGAAGGGTCGGATTACCTACCACGAATTAGTTTTGGTGATGATTTAACACTGCACTTTAATAATGAGCAAGCGCATGTTGTGCATTATCAACATGCCCATACCGATGGCGATGCGGTGATTTTTTTCAATAATGATAATATTGTGCACATGGGAGACATTTATTTTAACTTTGGCAGCCTACCGTTTGTTGATGTAGACAGTGGGGGTAGCGTTGATGGTGTTTTAGCGGCGGTTGATGATGTGATTAATCAGATTGATGATAAAACCCAAGTTATTCCTGGTCATGGCCCGCTAAGTGACCGTTCAGGACTGATCACGTATCGTAAGCTGTTGCAACAAGCGAAAGATGTTATGCTAAAAGCAATGCAAAATGACGCCAGTTTAGAGCAGGTACTTAAAGCAGACCCATTGTCAGAACTTGGTCTTGAATATGCAAATTGGTTACCTAAAGAGCGCGTAACCACACTTTTTTATCGCAGTTTAAAGTAGCGCACAGCGCGAATAAAAACGCATAAACCTAATAAAGCTGAGCATGTGTTCAGCTTTTTTAATTCTTACATGCCCCAAGGAGTTGCGTATGTCGGCAGAAAAAACCCATCTTGAAATTTGTAACTTAACCCGAGAACAATACCCACAAATTAAAACCTTGATGGACGAAGCTTACCCCGACCTAGGCGGCGCATGGCCAAGCCATACTATTTTTAGACTCATCGATCAATTCCCTGAAGGGCAAATAGGTATTGTGGATGATGGCGTGCTGGTGGGTTTAGCGCTGAGTGTACAGGTAGATTATGCGCGTTTTTCAAACCCGCATACCTATGAAGATATTGCCGACGGCCACGACCGCGTATTTAGCGACACCACAGGGGATGCTTTATACGGTTTGGATGTTGCTATTAGTGAGCAATACCGAGGCATGCGTTTAGGGCGTCGTTTATATGATGCGCGAAAAGAATTGTGCCGTCAGTATAACTTACGCGCTATTTTGGCGGGTGGGCGTATTCCGCGTTATTACAATCACAGCAGTGAAATGACCCCGATGGAATACATTGCTAAGGTCGATCAAAAAGAGCTGTATGACCCCATACTCAGTTTTCAATTAGCCAATGACTTTCAGGTTAAACGATTATTGAAAAAATACTTACCTGAAGATCAGGAGTCGGTCGGTTATGCCACATTACTTGAGTGGAATAACATTATGTATGAGCCAACCGACACCGTTATTGAGTCAACTAAATCAATCGTACGGGTAGGGGCTGTGCAATGGCAAATGCGCTGTGTTGAATCGGTTGAAGAAATGCTTAAGCAAGTTGAATACTTTGTTGATACGGTATCTGATTACAAAAGCGATTTTATTTTATTCCCTGAGTTTTTTAATGCGCCACTGATGGGATTAACCGAGCAAAGTAATCAAACCGAGGCAATTCGGTATTTAGCCGAATACACTGAGACCTTTAAAAACGCCATGTCGCGTATGGCGATAGAATACAACGCCAACATTATTACCGGCTCAATGCCGCTTGCCGAAGACGATAAAATATATAACGTTAGTTATTTATGCCATCGCAGCGGTAAAATAGACGAGCAACGTAAAATTCATATTACCCCGCATGAACAAAATGATTGGGTGATCCAAGGCGGTGATAAAATTGCTGTATTCGATACAGATGCAGGCCGTGTAGGTATTCAAATTTGTTATGATGTCGAATTTCCTGAGTTGTCACGTATTTTGGCCACCCAAGGTTTGGATATTTTATTTGTGCCATTTTGGACTGACACTAAAAATAGTTACTTGCGTGTACGCCATTGTGCCCAAGCACGTGCCATTGAAAACGAATGTTATGTGGTTATTGCAGGCTCTGTGGGTAACTTACCTGAAGTAGAAAGCTTAGATGTGCAGTTTTCACAGTCGGCGGTACTAACCCCATCGGACTTTTCATTTCCGCACGATGCCACACTAAATGAAGCCACCACCAATACAGAAATGTTATTATTTAGCGACTTAGATATGGATAAGTTAAAAATTCTTCACAGTGAAGGGACAGTGCGTAACTTAAAAGACCGCCGTCACGATTTGTATGAAGTGATATTGAAAAAGAGAGATATTTAATGGCGTGGATGTATTTAATTATTGCTGGGTTACTTGAGATTGGCTGGCCTATAGGGTTAAAAATTTCTCAAACCCCTGAAACTCGTTGGCAGGGCATCGCGATTGCCATTGCGTTTATGGTCGCGAGCGGCTTTATGTTGTGGTTGGCGCAAAAGCAAATATCTATGGGCACGTCGTACGCAGTATGGACAGGTATTGGTGCCGCTGGTACGTTTTTAGTGGGTATATTATTTTACGGTGATGCCACCACGTTTGGTCGTATTGCTGGTGTGTTAATGATTATTTGCGGTGTGATCACCCTAAAAATTAGTCATTAGTCATTAAAAAACAAGCGCAGGTTGATACCTGCGCTTGTTTAGCTGCTCGGCAGCATTACCAATATCGCGGCCACTGCAATCAATAATAGCCCAGCGCTATCTTGGCGTTTTAGCGGTTGTTTTAACCATAAAACAGCAATTAACATCGTAAAAAATACTTCTATCTGGCCGAGCGTTTTTACATAGGCAACATGCTGCAAGCTCATTGCGCTAAACCAACCTATTGATCCCAAGCAACTAAATATACTCACCGTACAAGTCATGCCCTTATGCTGAAACATAGTTTTAAATGTATCGCGTTCCTTTAAGGCAATATAAATACACAGCATCAGTGTTTGTAAACTAATAACAAGCAATAAAACCCATGCAGGCGCATACGGAAAAGCAATCCCCGAACTCAAGCTGGCTTCTCTGATCCATGACGATGACAACGCAAACGAAGTGCCGCAGGTAAGTCCTATTAATGCTGTTTTTAAGCTAAAGTGTTTCACATTGGCGATACCACTTAATAGCAATACCGCAATTGCACCAATAAACACGCCAAACCAACCAAGTAATGAAAGCGTTGAGCCAAAAAACAGCAACCCGAGTATGGCCGCCATAAGCGCTTCACTTTTAGCTAGGCCGGCGCCTACAGCAAAATTATTCATTTTAAATAATTTAACCATGAGTCCCGTGGCAATAATTTGCACTATGCTGGCACCAATAATGTAGCTAATAAATAAAGGGTTGAATGAAGGAAAGGGAGCATCTTGGTAATAATAAAGCGCATATAAATACAGCCCAGCAATAGGGCTTGCCATAATAAAGCGGGCTAATGTAACGCCAGCAATGCTCACATGAGTGCTTAATTTACTTTGCAGAGCATTGCGCCATGACTGCATAAATGCAGCAAAAATAGTCAGTAAAATCCAAATCATCTTAAACAACATACAATAAGCGGAGGAGTAATTTAGCAGTACTGTGACATGAAAGCGATCATCAAAAAGGCATAATGAATATTCATCACCTGCGACAATTTGCCACAGTGACGCACTGCTTAAATCGGCTATAGTGTCTGGGATGTTACTGCTAGCCGCCAGAACTCAGGTTATTTATATTTGGCGGCTTTTTTCTATTTGCTGTGTTATTTTGAGTTATAAAAAATAACTTGAGAATGATAATGACGACTTTATTGGTTTGCGCCTTAATTGCAGTGATCATGCCTTATGTTGCGAGAATCCCAGCTATTATAGAAATGAATAAGCTCGGTGGTTACGATAATAAACATCCGCGGCAACAACAAACACAACTTACAGGACTCGGAGCACGGGCGCTGGCTGCTCATCAAAACTGTTTTGAATCGTTAGCGGTTTTTGCCGTTGCTTTGGCTGCTGTATTAGGCACAAACAATGTTAATGCCGTAACCGAAACTTTAGCGATGACGCATATTGTAGCGCGTATTTTATTTTGTACTTTTTATTATTTAAACCTCGATATTATTCGCTCGATCACTTGGCTGGTAGGCATGGGAACCGCTATTGGCATGATCGCCGTCAGTTTATAACGAGAATAAGCAAAAACCACAAAGCAAGCAGCCTAAAAGGGTGCTTGCTTTATAGTCTTAAATAACTCAATAGCATTAATGCGATACTTTAATTCGCTCTACCAAATCACTTTTTGCAACTGTACTATTAAGTGCAAAATCAAGTTGTATCAGTACGTTCTGTTGCCCTATTGATGAAGGCGTATATTGCCATTGCATCAGTGCTTTTTTTGCCTCTTTATTAAAGACTGCTTCTGGCTCAGCTTTTACAACAGTAATGTTAGCTGTTTTGCCTGCTGGGGTTATGTCGTATTTTAATACCACTGAACCGCTAATGCCTTGTTCCGCCGCTTGTTTTGGGTAAAGCGGTTCGATTCGCATCACGGGAGCGATAGATGTTTCTTTTTTAGCTGATGCTTCAGGTTGCTTTGCTACTGCTAAGCCACTGAGCAAGCTTGCTGCTATAAGTAACGCGCTTCCTTTTGCTAGGCGCGAATGTGCGCCGTTATGTTTGATATTAGTAAGTCGTTGTAACATGGTTTTTTTATCTCCGTAGTGTGAATAAGCCATCAGACCTGCTGGCGCATTGGCAGCGCAGTTTACTAAGGCTTTGCTGTATAAAATTTGTTGCTGTGTGGTTTTATTACTTAGTACCCGTTCATCACAAGTTAGCTCCTGCAAACGTCTACAGCTTGCGTATGCCATCCAAGCTAAAGGGTTAAACCACATTAAAATTGTAGCCAGTAATAGCAGCGCATTTGTTAGGTTATCTTTGCGTTTTATATGCACATTTTCGTGCTCTAAAATAAGCGCCAATGTGGCTTTATCAAACAGAGTATTGTAGTTGTGTGGTAAAACTAGCTTGCTATTTAGTACCCCAATTACCATAGGTGTTGCCACTTGATGACTAGTAAAGGTTTTTACCCCTGAGCTTATTTCTGCTTGTAAATTTGTTACTTCACAAAGCTGTAGGTTGCTTACAAATCGGCGGTGAATAATCCAAGTGGCGAATAAAAGCAGTGCCGTAATAACTACATAAAATAGCGCCCAGTTAATACTAATAGTGCTTATTAATGGTTGATTTGGAGTAATGATATAATGACTAATTGGACTGTTTTGTAATGGTCTAATTGCATTGGGTAAATTAGCGACAAGCAGCGAGGCTGGTATTAACCACACTAATTTATAAATAAGCTGCGAACCAATTGCTTTTAAGCCAAAGCGCTCAAGTAAAACAAATCCTGCAAACAACAGACTCAATAATAGTTGTTGCTCTATTAGCCAATTAAAGCTTGTTTGAATAATCATGAGAATCCCTTACTTTTGGTTTTTTTCCCAGTCATCTATGACTTTTTTAAGCTCGTTTATATCTTGTTGAGAGAGTTTTTCTGATTTTGCAAAACCACTTACCAACGGAGCTATGCGGCCACTAAAAAAACGCTCAATAAAGTTCTGGCTTTCTTTTTGGGTGTAATCAGCACGATTTATACAGGGGGTGTAAATATATTGGCGGCCTTCTTTTTCGAAGCTAAGCGCTCCTTTTTTAACTAATCGACCTAGTAAGGTTTTAATGGTTTTTTCGTGCCATTGTTTATCATCACTCAAGCGCTCAATAATTTGGCTGGCATTAGCGGGGTAGCTAATCCATAGCGCATCGAGTACTTCAAATTCTGCTTTTGATAATTCGATCATTTTATTGCCTACAAGTGTAATCTTTAATTTAAGACTACACTTGTAATCTATTTTTGCAAGTTTATTTTATATTTTTTAATCGCATTAAAGTGAGGGGGTAGCGTGAGCTTGTTAGCCTAAAATGTCGCTTTTATTAATTTTTATAAACTGGTTTTCAGGTAAATTTAAATGGTCTAACAGTAATTCACTTATTTGTACGCGGTATAAATCAATCACTTTGTAACCACAGTAATGCGCCATTTTACGAATTTGTCGATTAAGTCCTTGTTTTAAAATAATACTAAACTGATTGTCAGTGATTTTAGTCACCTCACACGGCAAGGTCATTTGCTTGTCGACAGGGACGCCTGCAGCCATTTTTTCGCAAAAATCCGCATCTAAAGGTTTATTGACGGTTACTAAATAGCGTTTAGGCTGATGAAAGTCAGGGTGGATCAGCTGGTTACAAAAATCCCCATCATTGGTCAAAATAAGCAATCCGCGTGAGTCTTTATCAAGGCGACCAATAGGGTATACCCGTGTTAGTTGCGGTAAATGATGAATAAGGCTGCTTGGGTCGTGCTGATTGAGTTTACAATCAATTCCTAGAGGTTTGTGATAAGCAAAGTAGACTAAATCGGCCGGGCCTTTAATGGCTTGGCCATTAACAATGACACTGTCGTTTTCGTCCACATGATCAATATGATTTGCGGGGCGATTATTAACCATGACCACACCTTCATCAATCAAACGCGAGGCTTGTTTGCGAGAGCACACGCCGGCATGCGCTATGTACTTTGCGAGTCGAATTTTTGTATCCATGATAGCGCGTAATTAAAAAAATCTGATCGCGATTATAGCAAAGCTGCGTATTGATTACTTGGACAGTTAATTTAACAGTAGGTAGGTTAATATGGGTATTCAATTTTCAGAACTAAAAAAGCATCAGCCATTACAAAAAGTGGTGGTTCATTCACTGGAAATGGCCTTGTATCAAGTGTCTGTTGTCATTAATAATGTTGAATACTATGTACAAGAAAGCGATGGTGAATTTGTAAAGGCGGTCAGCCCATTACATATCCAAAAGCGCTTTGAAGACATTGCCTACGCGCAAATGATGCTTAGGCATACCAGCGCTTATGATGAAATGTGTGGTCAACCGGAAAAAATTTCTAGCAATATGCTTGAAGTTCCCTTTGGACAAAATAACCTGTTTTAACATCAGGTATTTGCTAAAATAGGTCTATTTGGAATAGCCAATGTACCTATTGCAGGCAGAAAATACTGAGCAATTAAACCAAGCACTGCGTGTTAATATGCTTGAGTTTAATGCTCAACACTTCGACGTAGAGCGCCAAGCTCTCGGCTTTAAATATCTCGATAAACAGCATGAATTAGTTGCCGGTATAAGTGGTCATGTATTTGGCAATTGGCTGCTAATAAGTTGGTTGTGGTGTGCTGAATCGGCACGAGGCAAAGGCTTGGCTAACTCGTTATTAACATCACTTGAAAATGCGGCAATTGAAATGGGTGCCGTTCAAGCTCAGCTTGACACCTTAGATTTTCAAGCCAAACCTTTCTATGAAAAGCGTGGTTATCAGGTTAAATATCAACTTAACAATTACCCGCTTAGTGGTACGCGCTACTTTATGGAAAAGCCGCTGGTAGCGGCTAAATAATGCTAGGGTCTAATCCACAAAGGTCAACAGACCCTATGTTATTCTTTTGTGGTTAAAGGCGTGCCATCAAAGCTAATGCCTAAAAACGGTGTTGCTTCTGGTGCTAACATAAACGTACGAATATTCATGTGATCATCGGCATTTGGGTTGTCTAGTACATCTTCACGGTAAAATTTACCAAAACAATCTAAGGTATTTTGTTTACTAAGACCGTTGAGCTTAGCAAATGCAAAAATTTTGCACGAACCATTATTTTCACTCGCAGAGCTTAATAACCCATGGTTATTAAATCCACATGCAGTAAAGTCATAATGTGCTTCAATCACCGCCATTGTGTTGGTAAATTGAATTTTTTTTGGATTGTTTGCTAGTTGCTGTAAAAAGTCTAGTAGTAACATTTTTATCCTTTTAAATATAAAGTTATGAGAATATTAAAAATCGTTGCTAGTAAGCTCTGCATTTAAAAGCTTTCCATCATTAATATAGAAATAACCATCCCAGTATTGTGACGTAAATTCTACTGAATCAAAAAGCTCATAGTAATCACCTAACTGTGCAAGGTTTGCAACAGGATCTTTGTACTTTATATCCGAAAACTCCCAACTATTTCCTTGCTTAAAATAGTCCGCTAATGCCGCGAGTTTTATATTATTAGTAGAGATAGGTTCAAAAAGTTTTAGCTTGGCAATAGAGTCAGCTTCCTCATATAAGAACTCGCTGCATGGAGTAACATTGATATTTTTTTCAGAGGAACTGATTAGTTTTAATGATGTGTTTAAATTTTTATTAAAATTACCATCGGCTTTAGCGGTAAAGCTTTTAATACAGTGCTTATTGAATGCGACTTTGCCTATTAGCTGCCCTTGGGAAAGTCCTATCAGCCTTTGTTCTATTTTTGTGTCTGATGACTTGTAGTATGCGGTTTCAACATTTACAAATTTTTTCTTTAATGCCTTTATTTGTAGAGGCGTTATAGGAGCCGCTGCTTCTACAACCACATCATTATTGAGTTTGATTTTAAGCTCTTTATTTTCCAGTGTGAGCACATTATTAATTTGCATGGGCAATAAATTTAAATGAAACTGATAGCCTACCAATTGATTATTAATGAAATGCAAAGCATGGTTTCTGCCATAAACGCGGATTAATTTGTTTTCGCTTTTGAGCTCCAAGCTGTGTAATCCTAGTATATGAGCTACTTCCTGCGTACTTTGACCAAATTTTGTGCCAAAGAAGAAATTTGGCTTAACTAACTTACTATCAAACTCTTTAAATAAGGGTTTTTTATTTTTAAAAGAAATTGTTATTTTATTTTCTGTTGATTGCAGGATGCCAAATAAGTGCTCTCCTTCAATAAAAACAGCTTTTGACATTGCTTGTTGTTCATTACAGTTTTTAGACGGTGTAAAATAAGCTGTATAATGTAAGTGTCTTTTGTCTGAGCTAGAAAGGTTATTTTGATTAGTTTCTCGTATAATTAGAAACTTTTCTTTAATATGAATCTGGCTATCACTCGATTTCTTTGTGGCATTTTTAAACTTAGATAAAGCTTCGGCTCTTAAGTCTTTTTGTGCTTTTGCTTCGTCATCTGACTTTGATAACGTTATCTCAGTTTTAATGACCAGAGTGTCTGAAGTGTTTTCACAGCTTTTATCTTTTACAAAGTAAGTTGTGGCTTGAGCGCTGCACTGCCAAATGCAAAGAATTAAAAATAAAATAATACGCATAAACTTCCCTATTTATAGTTATTTGAAGCTTAACTCTAACTCATTTTTTTGTTGATTTATATTAAAATTAAATCGCGATAAAAAGTTCATCCCTAATAAGCCTTGGCCGTGGATATTTTCGATACTGAGCACTTCAAAGTCGTAAATTAGTTGCTCACCTACTTTAAAAGACTCAACTTGATAGCGCTTAACTTAAATTTTCCCATTTGCAGTGTTTACTGTTACATCGTTTAAATAAAGGGCCTCGGGGGAAGTTGGCTAATAACATTACTCGAAAGAGAGGTAATACTTGCGCCGGCATCTATCATTAATTTAGCTCGTTACTAATTAAATAATGCGCGCCGTAAGGGGTAAGAGGAGTAAAGCCACCTTGCGATTTAGAGTAGTTAATGCGCTTATAAAGTCGCTTTGCTGGTAATAGACACGAGTACGTACGTATAAAAAATTGCTATTGTTGTTTTGATAATCGAGAGCCAGATTTGGGTTTGTGCGATAATTTCTTGCCAATTTTGTTGCTCACTTAAACTATGAAGTTCGGTTTTTGTTAAATTTCCCAAGCGCACATTTAAAGTGCTTTGATGTTGCTCATTTTACAACGGTTGTAGTTCAAACAGCGCAATGATTGCATTTTGAATTTGCTCATCATTTATTGAATAATCGATCTGTAATATAAGTAATTCTGTATTGTAAGGGTCTTGATTTAATAGTGTGTTTAACAGTGCTTCGCTAAGAACTAGGTTAGCATTTAGCCACGTTTTTAATTGCAAAACCCATGAAGAGTAAATTGTGCGAGCAAGGGCTGAGGAGCGTTGCTTTAGTTGCTGGTAAGTATTAAAAGCCTCGTCAAACTGGTGTTGTCTAAATTGTTGTTTAGCTTTAGCAAGTAGCTCATTTTGAGACGCTTTAAGCGCTTTTACAGATGAGTTTTGGATTTCTTTTTTGCTGACAAAAGCTACTTGTTCTGGCCATAATAGATAAGCATTGAGGCTAAGTTAACCAATTAATAGTAAGGTTATTAACTTGGTATAATGGCTCATCTTAAACTCTTAGTTGTATTTTAGTTTATTGAATAAAGTGCGCTAAGTCATGAATCGTCGTAATTTCAATATCAGCCAGCCCTTTATAGGCATAGGCTTGTGCTTGATTATTTAACCATACAGACTGACAGCCAGCATTGTTAGCACCTTGTACATCGCTATCAAGGCTATCACCTATGTGTAAAATATCACTGTTTTTGATACGTAAATGTGTTGCGGCTTGATCAAATAATGTTGTGTGTGGTTTGGCTTTACCATGGAAGCCAGCTTGTAACACCAGTTCAAACTTACCTTTTAAATTAAATCGCTCAACCTCGACATTACCGTTAGTAATGGCAATCAATTTGTAGTGTTGACTTAGTTTATCAAGCAATATTAGTACGTCTTCACTCACCGTAATATTGCTTCGCTCATCTGAAAATGCTTGATACGCCTTATTTGCATGATGCTCTATTTCATCACCTTTAAAACCTAATTCAGACAATACTAAGCGCAAGGTATGCTTACGCCATTGTGTGACGTCATCAATAAGCTCTGGCTGCTGTAGTGCTGCGAGTTCACGGCATTGCTGCCAAAACTGTGGTCCTTGTTTTTTGTAGCCTGGTAGCGCATTTAAATAATCAATTTGCGCCTGAACGGCTGCGGTTATGATAGGGCGGTTATCGTACAAGGTGTCGTCTAAGTCAAAACTCAGCACAGAAAAAGGAGAAATTGCGCGATTAAATCGGATCATAGTTGCTGCTCTAATCGGTTCTTTTTTTAGCACGTGGGTGGGTGTTATCGTACACCTTAGCTAAGTGCTGAAAATCTAAATGAGTATAGACTTGGGTTGCAGATAAACTACTGTGGCCTAATAATTCTTGCACTGCTCGTAAATCCCCAGACGACTCTAAAATATGCGACGCAAATGAGTGGCGTAATTTATGCGGATGAACTTGCGAGCTAATACCTTGCTTTATCCCCCATTCTTGCATACGCAAACGAACTTGGCGTACAGAAATACGGCTTTTTTTGCTACTCAAAAATACTGCATGTTCATCTGAGCCCATAAATAGTGGGCGAACTGCTAGCCAATTGTTTAACGCCTCAAGTGCTTTAGAGCCAACCGGTATTAGGCGTTCTTTGGCGCCTTTGCCTCGCACTAATATTTCACCGCTACGAGTGTTTATATCTTGCATGTTAGCGCCAACTAACTCACTAATGCGTAAACCTGATGAATACATCAGTTCCATCATCGCTTTATCACGAATGGCAAGTGGATCATCATCGGGTATTTCGAGTAAACGAGCCATTTGGTCAACATCAAGATTTTTAGGTAAAGGCCGCGCAAATTTAGGGCCTTTTATGCCCTGTGCCGGATTATGGTAATGCGCTTGCTCAGTAATATTTTTTGCTTTTAAAAATTTATACAAACTACGTATGCAGCTTAATTTTAAGCTGATTGTTCTGCCACTTAATTGTTTTGCCCGCAGTGCCATACTGTAACGACGAATATGCTCACTTTGTACCGCAAACCAATTATCGCACAGTTTATTAAAATACAAGGCGGCAAAACCTAATTGGCTGACATACTGATTAACGGTGTGCGCTGAATATTGACGTTCAAATTTTAAGTAATCACTAAATAATGTAATGGGTGTACGCCAGCTATCGCTTAAGTCGCTTATATTTGGCGCGTTATCGCTCATGCCAGTTCCAGTAACCGTATTTGCAATGAGCGCACAAAATCTAATACAAATAAGTTATCTTGTGAGGGCTCAAAGTGGTTTTCATCGTGGCTGCCAAAAGCCAAAATTGCGTAGGGGTTACTCGGCTCACCAATTAAATAAAGTGCGGTCGATTGGGTATCATTGTTGAAGAGTAAGTCGCGTTCTTGCTGATTTACACGGCCTAAATAATGATTACTATCTGACAGTCTATGCTTTACTAACTCTTCAAAGGCATTATCGTATCTAACGAGTTTGCATTCATTAATAGTCGGGCTCATACAAATAATATTGCGTAAGTTACTGGCCAGTGTATTAAAGTCGTAATTACTCCACAGCTGTCGGTGACATTGGCTAAATAAACGATAAACCAGTTCATTCTGGGTCGCATTTTTGCTCATGCTGTCTATTTGATTTTTTAGCTGTGTATTGTGCTCGCGTAATTGGCGCTGCTGAATATGCACTAATGAAGTAGCACCCTGTACTTGCTGTTGTAACTCAAGTTGCGCTAACAGCTTAGGTTGCTCAATTAAAAAATCAGGATGCTGTTGTAAGTAATCTATTACTTGCTGTTTAGTTAATTCACTCATAGTGCCACTTGCCCATCAAATACATGTTCAGCGGGACCTGTCATACGCACTGGATGGCCCTCGCCACTCCAGCGCACTTGTAAGCTACCGCCGGGTAAATCAACTTGTACTGTACTGGTGAGCTTATTTTGGATAAAACCAATCACCATGGCAGCACACGCGCCGGTACCGCAAGCAAGTGTTTCGCTTACACCACGCTCCCATACTCTGAGTTTAATGTGCTCTTGAGAGATAACCTGCATAAAGCCAATGTTCGCGCGTTGTGGAAAACGCTCATGGTTTTCAAGCAACGGGCCTAGGGTATCCACTTGGGCTGTTTCTATATCGTCTACTTCCATTACGCAATGAGGGTTACCCATAGATACGGCACCACTAAAAACGGTATGCTCTTCTGCGCGAATAATATAAGTCAGCTCACGTTTGGTTGCTTTGAGTGGAATTTTATTTGGCTCAAAATTAGGGTGACCCATATTAACGGTTACTTGACCGTCTTTTTCAATATACAGGGTGAGATTACCAGACTTAGTCGACACGCTGATTTTATGTTTATTGGTTAAGCCTTTCATGCGTACAAAGCGGGCAAAGCAGCGCGCACCGTTACCACATTGTTCTACTTCGTGGCCGTCAGCGTTAAAAATACGATAGTGAAAATCGAGATCGGGTGAGTAAGGGGCTTCAACCATCAGTAGTTGATCAAACCCAATGCCGAAATGGCGATCGGCCAGCTTTTTGATTTGATCACGAGATAAAAAAACGTTTTGTGTAATGTTATCAATCACAACAAAGTCGTTACCTAAGCCGTGCATTTTGGAAAAATTAACTAACATAGCGCTCTAATTCGGTTTTGCTCTGTGCTAATCATGCCACAGAGCAGCTAGTTGGCAAAAACGTTTATGGTAAAACTTTCTCACCTTGGTATAAGCTTTCGATAGTTTCGCGTTCGCGAATAAGGTGATGTTGCTCACCATCGACCATTATTTCGGCAACTCGTGGACGTGAGTTATAATTTGAGCTCATGGTAAAACCATAGGCTCCAGCGCTTCGCTGTACTAACAAATCACCTTGTTTGAGTGCCAGTGGTCGGTCTTTACCTAAAAAGTCACCGGTTTCACACACCGGCCCAACCACGTCATAGTTGTGTGTAGGTGTTTCGTCATCACGCACTGATACAGGAATAATTTTTTGCCATGCTTGATACAGTGATGGGCGTAACATGTCGTTCATACCCGCATCTACAATCGCAAAATACTTGTCTTGGTTTTGTTTAATAAACTCAACTTGTGTTACTAAAATCCCCGCGTTTGCGGCAATGGCTCGCCCGGGCTCAAAAATCAGTTCTAGGTGACGGTAATTTGCAAGGCGCTGCGTTACTTGTGCTGCATATTCACTTGGGTGTGGAGGTTGTTCGTCGTCGTAGGTTACTCCAAGGCCTCCACCTATATCTAAATGGCTTAGCTCAATACCTGCATTTTTTAATTCATCAATTAATGCCAGTAGTTTATCAAGCGCCTCTAAAAACGGTTTGGTTTGTGTAAGCTGTGAGCCAATATGGCAATCTACGCCAACAATCGTTAAGCCAGGTAATGATGCCGCATGTTGATACACACTTAATGCAGACTCGATTCCAATACCAAACTTATTTTCTTTAAGTCCAGTAGAAATATACGGATGTGTTTTGGCATCAATATCGGGATTAACACGAATAGAAATTGGCGCGTCTAAATTAAGCTCGCAGGCCACTTCTGAAATGCGCTCAAGCTCTGAAATTGACTCAACGTTAAAGCATTTAATACCTAATTCTAACGCATAAGCAATTTCGTCAGCCGTTTTAGCAACCCCAGAAAATACCACTTTGTTAGCAGCGCCTCCGGCTTTTATCACCCGTGCTAATTCGCCTTTTGAGACAATATCAAAACCCGCTCCAAGTCGTGCCAATATGTTTAACACCGCAATATTTGAATTTGCTTTAACGGCATAACACACTAGGCTTTTGTGATCTTGAGTCGCATTAGCAAACGCTAAATAATGGCGTTCAAACGTGGCTCTGGAATACACATAACACGGCGTACCATAGTGCTGTGCAATGGTTGCTACGCTGACATCTTCAGCAAATAGTTGGTTGTTTTTATAATTAAAAAAATCCATTTACTGCTCCTGTTGTTGTTCGGCGGGTGTTTGTTTGTTAGGAATGTCAGTTGGCTGGTTTTGTTCAGCAGGCTGCTCGGGTAAGTACAGCGGGCCGCTTTGGCCACAGCCAGCTAATGCACACAACAATACGGTGCTGATTAATAGTTGTTTTAATTGTAAGGTATATGTCGCTTTCATTAGATTAATACGGTTGCTGGCTTTATAATCGCAGAGTAACAGAATATCTAAAAAATGCAGCTATTCGCGGATGATTTTATTCCTGTTACACTAGCTCTATAAACATGCACCCATTATTTAGGCGCCTCGCCTGCAAAGGAAATTAACGATGACTGATCACGAATATCACCAGTTAGCAGAAGCTCTTATGTTCACTATTGAAGAACAAGTTGATGATTGTGAAGCAGATTTAGATTATGAATCTGCTCAAGGTATTTTAGAAATTATTTTTCCAGATCGCAGTAAGATTGTGATTAATAAGCAAGCACCTTTGCACCAAGTATGGGTAGCAACAAAATTTAATGGTCACCATTTTGAAATGCGTGATGGGCAATGGATTGATAACCGCTCGGGTGCAGAGTTTTGGAGCTTCATTAACGAAGCGTCTACACGCCAAGCGGGTCAAGAAATTAAATGGCAATCAACACTATGAGTTTAGGGTTTGTAGAATACCCAGCGCAAAGCGCCCATAAAGCCACGGTGATTTGGCTGCATGGCTTAGGTGATTCAGGTGATGGTTTTGCACCTGTTGCCCCGCAGCTCGACTTACCTACTGAGTTAGGAGTGCGTTTTATTTTTCCGCACGCGCCTATGCAGGCTGTTACAGTTAATGGCGGTATGCAAATGCGCTCATGGTACGACATTAAATCTATGGATTTAGATAAACGTGCCGATGAGCAAGGGGTTAGAGAATCAGCTGCAAAAGTTGAGCAACTCATTACACAAGAAATTGCTAACGGCATACCTGCCAGTAAAATTATTTTAGCGGGCTTTTCGCAAGGTGGCGTTGTATCGCTTCATTTAGCACCGCGTTTAGAACAAAAGCTGGCTGGTGTAATGGCGCTGTCAACCTACATGTGTGTGCCACATAAATTGGCAGATGAAGCAAAACAAACACAGTTAAATATATTTATGGCTCATGGTAGCCAAGATGACGTTGTACCGCATAGCGCGGGTAGAAGTGCGTTCGAAGTATTATCAACGCATAACATGGATGTAAGTTGGCAAGAATACCCAATGGGGCATCAGGTTTGTACACAAGAGTTACAAGCTGTGCGCCAATGGTTAATTTCTCGCTTAAGTTAGTTTAGGAGCCGCTGAGGGTCAAAATGAGTCAAAAAATAGTAATAACAGCAAATGTAAAACGTGAACCACAGGTAAGCGAACCCAACGTGAGCTATGAGTGGCATTGGCGTCGGATTGTGAGTATTTCTATGTTGGTGATTATGATCTCTGCAGCGGTTATTTACGGCCTGTCTAGCGCCGTGAATGCTGATCAAGGGACGCCGCATCCTAATGAGCAGCTTGATTTTACTGAGCAACAAACAGCAATTGTGTCGCTAAGCGATGATAATGCAGCACCAGTAGAGAGTGAAAAAGCCATAGATGCAGATGAGGAGCAGGCAAGCAGTGTCGCGATTGCAGACCCTAAAACCTTTTCCTCAGTTGAGCAAAAATCAGCTTCTATTACTGAACCGGTACCATCGGAGCCTGAAGTTCAACAAAGTATTATTAAGCAAGAAGTAGAGCCAACGATCACTGCTGAGCCTGAAGAAGCAACCATTGCAGCAATAGACACTCAAGCCCCTGAAATTGAGACTGTTAGTGCAAAGCCAGTTGAGCAAAAGAAATTTGCTGCATCTGCACACATTGCTAGTGTAGCTGTGGGAGCCAAAATAGATACAGCCACAATTAGCCGTGCAGTTCTGACTCGCAGTGTCAGTAACCGTGAGCCAACCAATGTATTTGCCGCCGATGTGCGTTTAAATCAATTTGAAGAGTCGCTGTCATTTTTTAGTGAGCTTAAAAACTTACAGGGCCAGCAGGTAAAACATGTGTGGCTATTTGAAGGTGAAGTAATGGCTGAAGTGGCACTTAAGGTCACTTCTCCGCGTTACAGAACGTACTCAACTAAAAATATTATGGATACTCAATTAGGGCATTGGCGCGTTGATGTAGTTGATGAAAGCGGGCTGCTCATCGCTCAAAAAGAATTTAGAGTTTTAGCAAATTAAATAGCCTTAGATTGAATAAGTTTTAATTCTAAAAGCTAGTAATTATTAATGGATATTTTATGACTGAAAAAACAAAGTTAGTTCGCATTGCCACTCGTAAAAGTGCATTGGCACTCTGGCAGGCTGAATTTGTAAAAGCGCAGCTAGAGCATTTTCATGATGACGTGCGTGTAGAGCTCGTGCCAATGTCGACTCAAGGTGACATTATTTTAGATACACCACTAGCTAAAATTGGCGGCAAAGGTTTATTTGTAAAAGAGTTAGAGCAAGCCATGTTAGATGGCCGTGCAGATATTGCAGTGCATTCAATGAAAGATGTGCCGGTAGAATTTCCGGATGATTTAGAGTTACACACTATTTGTGAGCGTGAAGATCCGCGTGATGCGTTTGTATCAAATAACTTTGCCAATATTGATGCGCTACCACAAGGCGCTATTGTGGGGACTTCAAGTTTACGTCGCCAGTGTCAAATTAGAGCGATGCGTCCGGATTTAGAAATTCGCGACTTACGTGGCAATGTAAATACACGTTTAGCTAAGCTTGATAGCGGCCAATACGATGCCATTATACTCGCAGCTGCAGGACTAATTCGTTTAGAGATGGGCGAGCGTATTCGTGACTTTATTGAACCAGAAGTCTCGTTACCTGCTAATGGCCAAGGCGCTGTAGGCATTGAGTGTCGTATAGACGATAGCGTGACAAAAGCATTGTTAGCGCCGCTTGAGCATAACGAAACACGTATTCGTGTTAACGCTGAGCGCGCAATGAACCGCCATTTAGAAGGGGGTTGCCAAGTGCCAATTGGTGCTTATGCACTGGTTGATGGTAACCAAGTACATTTACGTGGTTTGGTCGGTGCGATTGATGGCAGTGAAATTTTACGCGATGAAATTAGCGGTCACGTTGATGATGCTGAAAAGCTAGGTATAGAGCTGGCTAAAAAACTATTAGCACAAGGCGCAGATAAAATTCTAGCTGACGTATATCGAGACGCATAATGAAACATATCTTGATAACTCGGCCCGAAGGAAAAGGCGCAGCCCTTGCACAGCAACTTGAGCAAGCGGGTTATCAAGCGTCTTTATATCCTGTTTTAAAAATAACCTACTTAACGCCAACAAACGTTGAATTAAGCCCGCTGGTGAACGCTGACAAAATTATTTTTGTTTCACAGGATGCGGTGCATGCATTAAATGCACTTAAGCCTGCTATTAATACCAAAGCACAGTTTTATGGGGTTGGGCAACAAACAGCTGATACTATTTATGAAGTATTTGGTGTGCGTGCCGCACTACCAAAACAACATGACTCTGAAGGGTTACTCGCACTTAAGTCTTTGGCTGATGTTGACGGCAGTAATATTGTGTTAGTAAAAGGGATTGGCGGGCGACCTGAAATAGCAAAAACCTTGAAGCAACGTGGTGCTCATTTAAATAATTGTGTGGTGTATCAACGTAAACCAGTAGAGCCTAGCTCAGCTAACTGGATAGACCACTGGCAAAGCCAGAATGTACACGGTATAGTCATTACAAGTAATGCTGCAGTTGACGCCATATTTAATACTATCTCGGCGGCGCAACTAACATGGTTACAACAGTGCGAGTTTTATGTTGCCAGTGAGCGCATTGGTGCTTATTTACAACAACAAAAAATAAATTCGACCCATATACACACTGCGGCAGGAGCTAGCGACCAGGCTATGTTTACCTGCATTAATCAGCAAGGTAGCAAAATGAGTGAACAGTCAGCGACGTCAAAAGTAGAAAAAGAAGCGAAGCCAACAGCAAATAGCACCTCAAATACGACTAAAAGTGAGTCTGCAAAAGTGAATAACCAAACGCAAAATATTCCTCAAAAAGTAAGTAAAGTAGGTAGCGTTGCGTTAGTGATTTCCTTGCTTGTTGCCAGTGGTGTGGGTTATGAATTTTATCAAAAGCTTAATGCCGGTAAAGTGCAAAATTTAGCGGTTAATGCATTAACAGAGCAAAATAAGATATTGCAGCAAGAGCTGCAAACGCTTAAGTCTGAGCAACTCAGTTTGCAACAAGCGTTGCTTAATAGCGAAGAGCAAATCGCTATGGCACTCAATGAGAACTCTGTAAAAAATCAACAAGTATTAAAAGCCGCACTGCAAAAGGTACAGCAAAGTGGTAATACATTAAATCCACAAGAGGTCACCAGCTTGCAACGCATGGCTGAATTTAAACTGTGGGCAGAACAAGATTACCTAGGCACAAGTGCCGTGCTTAAACGTTTAGACTCATTATTAAGCGATCATCCAGGTACGCTTGAGTTACGCCAAGCAATTACACAAGACATACAAACACTCGACAATATTAAACCCGTTGCGACAGAAGCGATTTATTTACAATTAAACAGCGTAATAAAGCGTATTGATGACTTGGTATTTAATGCGGTTAATTTGCCTGAAGAGGCGAGTATAAGTGATGAGAATGCACTCTCTGAAGATGTTAGTGATTGGCAACAAAACATTCGTAATAGTTGGAATAAAATAGTCGATAGCTTTATTACTATTCGCCATCATGAAGGCGTATTAATTGAGCCACTATTAACTGACCGAGAGCGTCATTTAATTACCCAGCGCATCAAGCTTAATATTACTCAGGCGCAAGACGCATTAATGGGTAAACAAGCTAGTATTTATTTTAACGCTTTGAATGATACAAAACGTTTGGTTAATGAATACTTTAAACAAGATGACGATGCAACAAAAGTGGTAATACAGACGTTAGCCAATCTTGAAAAAGAATCGCTTAACTTTAACCCTCAAGTAACACTGCAAAGCACTCAAAAAGTGAAGGAGTGGGCACAATGATAGGGCTGATTATTTTTATTGTCGCTATTGTGTTGGTGCTAGCGATTACTCCCTTTGTGTTAGATGAAAAAGGCTATGTGCTGATTTCATTTAACAATACCACCATAGAGGGGACGATTGTTTCATTTTGTATAATGGCAGCACTGAGTACGGCAGCTTTGTATTTAACTTACAAGCTAGTGCGTTATTGTTTATCTATTTATAGAAACACTAAGCATGGTTTTTTTGCGCGAAGCCAAGAGCGTAAACATGCGGCTATAGAGCAAGCATTGTGGAGTCTCATTAATGATGATTACGAACAAGTAGAAAGTGCGCTATCAAGTAATAGTGTGCCTGCTAAATTTACCGATATACGTTTAGCGTTATTAGCAAAAACCGCACTGGCAAATAACCAGCCTGATAAAGCGCTTGAACGTTTGTTTGAAATCAGCCCAGAGCAACAACTTAAAGTGGCTAAGTTATGGTTAGCTAGTGGCGACAGCAGTGTAATTGAACCGCAAATACGGGTGGCAGCAGAATCTAAAAAAGCCACGGTGCTTGATTTGAAGTTGTACACCGAAGTTTTAGTGCAGCAACAGCATTTTAAATTGCTTGAAGATTTTTTACCGCGTTTATTGCGCAAAAACGCCTTGAATGATACCCAGTGGCAGCAAGTGTTTTTAGCTTATTTTGCTGCGCAAGCAAATGATGAGTTAACCGCTAAATATCAACATTTAGGTAAAAAGTTGCAGGCGCATGCGCATACGGCTTATTTAACTCAAATGGCTAAAGTAGGGCAATTAGCAAGCATCGAAAATGAGCTAGTTAAATTACTCAAGCAAAAACAGCATGAACAACTGGCTCACATTTTAAGTGAAGCTGTACCAAGTAATGCTTATAAGTTGCAATCAAGCATTCAAGAGCGACTGAAAAAAGATGAGCATAATAATGCGTTACTATTAGCGTTAGCGTGTTTAGCTAATGCGCAAGGTGATTATGACTTAGCCGCACGTGTTTTTGACAAAGCACTCAATAGCGAAAATAAAGCACAGTACCGACAACAAGCGATATTAAGTTATAAACACAGTGCACAATTAGATAAGGCACTTGTACTCTACCAATAATCAATTATAGTTATAAATCAATAATAAAAGCGCAGGAGCGACGGTTGTGAAAAATGTATTTACATTATCTTTTAGCCTCGCATGCGCTTATTTCTTTAGCGGTTACCTGAGTAATTTTTTATTCGCCGTTAATGGTTATGCGGTTGCCTCTTGGCCTCCAGCCGGTATTGCGCTGGCAAGCTTTTTACTATGGAGGCGCCGTGCTTATGCGGGGATTTTTGCAGGCGCAGCGTTTGTTAATTTAATTCACTTAGACAATGCTGCTGATATTTTAAATTGGCAAGTCTTATTGCAAGCTATTGCCGTCAGCTGTGCTGTTTTTTTTCAGGCGTGGCTAGGTGCATTCCTCATTATCAGAGTCATTAAAGTCCCCCTTAATTTATCTTCTCTTAGACTTAGTATTCAAAGCTTGGTGATTGGTGGGCCACTATGTTGTGTAATAGCGGCAGGTGTTGGAACCAGTCTACTTTTTTTCAATAATATAATTAGCCCACCTGCTGCGCTTAGTACCTTTATTACCTGGTGGATAGGTGACTCAATTGGCGTACTTGTTTTTACTCCATTGGTATTGGCCATATTTAACTATTCGCAGTTACGTCATCGGCTACAGGTTATTTTGCCTGCGTTACTTATTTACGCCATTATTAGCGTTAGCTTTTATGGCGCAGCAAGTGTAAAAAAACAAAAAGACATTCAAAAGCAAGAAGATAAAGTGTTGATGGCACAAAGTGCCATTAATCAAAAGTTAGATGAAGTGGCTGCTCATCTATCTTTGTTAGGTGCATTTTTAGCAAGTAGTGATCAGGTTATTCTCGATGAGTTTAATCATTTTACCTCTAAGCAGTTGAGCTACAATGAAGAAATTTTAGCGTTAAATTGGGTGCCAATGATCACAGCTAATTCTATTAACGAACCTGCCCAATGGGACAAAAGTGTCGTTATAAAGCAAAGGATGGCGAATGGTCAATGGCAACCCGCGCTCTTTAGCAATACTTATTACCCCATAAAATATATTTACCCCATAAAGAATATGCAAGATCTGCTGGGCTTTGATTTGAACTCTGATTTACATATTCGTGATGCACTCAATAAAGCAAAAATTCTTAATGAGCTGGTATTGAGTGAGCCATTTAAGCTAGCTCCTGCAGACGAGGAATTAAGCGTGCTTTTTATTTCTCCTGTCTTTGGTGCTCCTGATATTGAAGGTGACTTTAAAGGGTTTGTAATTGCCTTGGTGAGTTTAGCTAAGTTGTCTGAGGCACTTTCGTTTGATAGCGGTAATGAAGTTGCGATTGGTTTTACTGATATCAATAAAGCAGATAATAAACAGGCTCTTTATAGCGTTGAGCATGACTCAATGACGTTGCTAAAAGATTATCAGTTGTTAATTGGCCATAGGTTGTGGCAAGTAGAAATATACCAACCTAAAACGCAATCAACCTGGCTAATTTATTGGCTAGCACAGATAGTAGGTATGCTATTTGTTTGGCTATTGATTATGTTTTTAATTTCAGTGGTCGCCACCAATGTTCGTATACGCGAACAAGTTGCAAAGCAAACACTAACTTTGCGTCAGGAAAAGCAGAAAGCGGATGAAGCCAGTGAGATAAAAAGTCAGTTTTTAGCTAATATGAGCCACGAAATTCGTACCCCAATTAACGGTATTAAAGGCATGCATTACTTAGCACTGCAACAGCAGGACTGGTCATTAGCAAAAACTTACATAGAGCAAGCTGACGGTGCGGTCAGTGTCTTATTGAGAGTGCTAAATGATGTGCTCGATTTTTCAAAAATGGAAGCGGGCAAGCTTGAGTTAGTACAAGAGTCTGTAGAGTTAAAGTTATTGGCAAAAGAAGTTATGAGTTTAATGCATTTTGAAGTTAGTAATAAGCCCTTGTCACTACAAGTTGAGGTTGATAATGATGCTCCTTTAGTTGTTAATACCGATCCTATTCGTTTAAAGCAGGTGCTGCTGAACTTATTAAATAATGCCGTTAAGTTTACTGCTAAGGGTAGTATCACATTAAAGATTTGGCAGTCAGCAAAAATGACTTATTTTAGTGTCAATGATACGGGGATTGGAATTAGTGAGGAGGCACAAAAACAGCTATTTAACCCATTCTCTCAGGCTGATAGTTCAACCTCACGCCAGTTTGGTGGCACAGGGCTTGGTTTAAGTATTTGTAAAAAATTAGTAGAGCTGATGGGAGGAGCAATTGATTTAAAAAGTAGTGAGGGTCACGGCTCTACTTTTACCTTTAGTTTACCGCTCCATTCTCCGCTACCTAAAGCACAATATTATTCAGGTAAGTTAGATAAAATAGATATAAGCAACCTATCACTGGCGAAGTATCGCTTACTACTCGTTGAAGACAACCCATTAAATCAACATGTGGCCACCGCTATTTTAGAAACCAAGCAGGGTGTTGTAGATATTGCTAATAACGGACTTGAAGCGATTAAAATGCTAAGCGATAAAAGATACGACTTAGTATTAATGGATATTCAAATGCCACAAATGGATGGCTTAAAAGCAACAAAAGTGATTCGTAATGAGTTAGGCTTTTTAGATTTACCTATTATTGGCCTATCTGCTAATGCGCACGAAGAAGATGCTAAAAAAGCGATTAACGTCGGAATGGATAACTATATAACTAAACCTATTGATGCAGATGCACTGTTTAAAATGATTTGGTTTTATTTATCACGTTAACTCTTTTTATATAAAAAGCAGACATAAGACCTCCAAGCGCTATTTTAAGTATTCTACACTTGAAATATTACTGTACCTGCGTATCATTCGCGCAATTTTAATTCAACCGAGTAGCTATTATGATCAATAGAAAAATACCTTTGCTAGATATTCACCGTCATTTAGATGGTAATGTACGCGCGCAAACCATACTAGAACTTGGTCGTCAGTTTAATATCGCTTTACCAGCGGACAATGTTGAAGCACTTATTCCCCATGTTCAGGTTATTGATCCTGAGCCAAACTTAATGGCATTTTTACAAAAGCTTGACTGGGGAGTGACGGTACTAGGTGATTACGATGCCTGTAGACGTATTGCGATAGAAAACATTGAAGATGCACAAGCGCAGGGTCTTGATTATGTAGAGCTGCGTTTTAGTCCTTATTATATGGCTCAAAGCCAAGGATTACACCCTCAAGGCGTTGTTGAAGCAGTGGTTGATGGTATCCGAAGTGCAACAAAAGATACTGATATAAAAGCAAACTTAATTGGTATTTTGTCTCGTACATACGGAGTTAAAACCTGTCAGCACGAGTTGGACGCGTTACTTGCCTTTAAAAATGATTTGGTTGCAGTGGATTTGGCCGGTGATGAGATTGGTTATCCTGGCGAGTTGTTTGTTGATCATTTTAAGCAAGTACGTGATGCATATTTGGCTGTTACTGTGCATGCTGGTGAAGCGTTAGGTGCTCCAAGTATTTGGCAAGCATTAAACGAGCTTGGCGCAAGCAGAATAGGCCATGGTGTTAAAGCGATTGAAGATCCAAAACTAATGGATTATTTACGCGATAACCGTATTGGTATTGAATCGTGCTTAACCAGTAATATTCAAACCAGTACAGTGAATGATTTAACCAAACACCCACTTAAGCAGTTTTTAGATCATGGTATTTTAGCTTGTCTTAACACGGATGACCCAGCTGTTGAAGGCATTGAAATTGAGTACGAGTACGCAGTGGCAGCACCAAAAGCAGGTTTGTCACAAGCTGATATGGAAAAAGCGCAAGCGAATGCGCTGGAAATTGCCTATTTAAGTGACGCTGATAAAAATGCACTTAAAGCTAAAGTCGCACAGCGTTAAATTGTCTATATAATTAAAAATGCCACTGTTTACAGTGGCATTTTTTTATATGTGCGCATTACAACTAACGTAATTATTATAAAGTGCTTTTAATATATCGGCACGGCTAATCATACCTACCACTACACCGCCATCGATCACGGGATAATTTTTAGGTTTACCAGGCTTCATTTGTTCTGCTAATTCCATAATATTGGTATCGCCGTGCACGGTTACCACATCTGTTTGCATCAACTGCGATACTTTAACCATACCATCACAAAAATAACTACTTTGCATTAAGGGTTTAAGTAATTCTTGCTCTGAGATAAAGCCAACGAGCACCTTATTATCATCAAATACCGGCGCGCCTAGTAGTTTAAATTTTTCTAGCTCTGCTATGGCTGTGGTCATTTCTGTATTAGGGGTGATATGAGGCAACTTATGTTGCATAAAATCTTTTACTTTTGTATTTAACATTTAGGTTTCTCCCGCTTAATGTTCTGTACAAAGTATGGTTTATAGATTGGATTTTAGGAAATTGTTTATGTTGATGAGCTTAATAGGTAATAACAATCACAGTTCTAGCAATTAAAACAATTAAGGCACCCTAAGGTACCTTAAACTGGTGTTACTTTATGAACGCGAATGCATCTGCGTACATGTTTTCACGAGTAGCGCCATGATTTATAAAATCATCACGTACTATGCCAATCATGTCAAAACGACCTGCCATGTAAATATCGTAAGGTTCTAACGAGATGATATCGTTCATCACCGCTTTATGAACATAACCAGTGTGGCCAGTCCAGTTGTCGGTAGGATGCTCTACGACAGGAATAAATTTAAAGTTTTCACGGCTATCTGCCCATGCTTGCATTTCGGTATGTGCATACAGCGCCGACTCTTCTTTTACGCCCCAGTAAAATAGCACCGGGCGCTCACAGTTGATTTCAGCTAAATGCTCGGCCATTGACTTTGCGTAAGAAAAACCAGTACCGCCGGCGAGTAAAATAATTGGACGCTCGCACTGCAAACGCAGCTGAGAAATACCTAAACCTGCTTCAATAGTTACGGTTTGGTTCTCGTTGTGGGCACTACGAAGGTGTTCTAATGATTGCATCGCGTAAGAGTCTGCGTTTGATGCGCCAATGTGTAATTCTAATGCATCAGTTTGTGAGGGGCGACTCGCGATTGAAAACGCACGTTTATCTTTTTCACCTAAAACCAACTGTAAATATTGACCAGCTTCAAATGCTACAGGCTGTTGCGGCTTTAAAATAACTTTATGAACAAATTCTGTGAGTGGGCTGATAGAAACAACTTCAGCGAGTAATGTTTGCATGTTTTACCTTAAATTAGCGGATACGCACTTTATTTGAGCAATAATAGCATATCCGCAGGGTGAGTTTACAGCCTAGAGCCCTAGACCAAAGTCGTTAGAGAATATCTAAACTATCCCAAAGCTCATCAACACGATCTTTAGTGGCTTGATCCATTACAATAGGTTCGCCCCATTCTCGAGTTGTTTCACCAGGCCATTTATTTGTTGCATCCATACCCATTTTTGAACCTAGGCCAGATACGGGCGATGCAAAATCTAAATAATCAATTGGCGTGTTTTCAATTAACGTCGTGTCGCGCGCAGGGTCCATACGAGTAGTGATAGCCCAAATTACATCGTTCCAATCTCTAGCGTTAATATCATCATCACAGACAATAACAAACTTAGTGTACATAAATTGTCGTAGGAATGACCAAACCCCCATCATTACGCGCTTGGCGTGACCTGGATATTGTTTTTTCATTGTTACCACGGCCATACGGTACGAACAACCTTCTGGCGGTAAATAAAAATCGACAATTTCTGGAAATTGCTTTTGTAAGATTGGTACGAATACTTCGTTTAATGCCACCCCTAAAATAGCCGGCTCATCCGGCGGACGGCCAGTAAAAGTACTATGGTAAATAGGGTCTTTACGATGTGTAATATGAGTGACCGTCATAACTGGGAAGTCGTCGACTTCGTTGTAGTATCCTGTGTGGTCGCCATATGGACCTTCCGGCGCCATCTCTCCAGGCATAATATGCCCTTCAAGTACGATTTCTGCACTGGCTGGTACTTGTAAATCATTCGAGATTGACTTAACTACTTCAGTTTTACTACCACGTAGTAAACCTGCAAAGGCATATTCGCTTAACGTATCTGGAACGGGGGTAACAGCACCTAAAATAGTCGCAGGATCTGCACCTAATGCCACCGAAACAGGGTAGGGCTGACCAGGGTGTTCTTTACACCACTCTTGAAAATCAAGCGCGCCACCGCGATGAGATAACCAACGCATAATGATTTTATTTTTACCCAATAGCTGTTGACGATAAATCCCTAAATTTTGGCGCTTTTTGTGAGGTCCTTTGGTAACGGTTAAACCCCAAGTAATCAAAGGTGCAGCATCGCCAGGCCAGCAGTGCTGAATAGGAAACTTAGTTAAGTCAACGTCGTCACCTTGTAAAATAACTTGTTGGCAGGGGGCTTTTTTAACTTCTTTAGCCGGCATATTAAGTACTTGCTTGAATACCGGAATTTGTCCGAGCGCTTCTTTAATGCCTTTTGGCGGCTCAGGCTCTTTTAGAAATGCGAGTAATTTTCCAACTTCACGTAATTCACTCACATCTTCTTGGCCCATACCCATAGCTACACGCTTTGGGGTACCAAACAAGTTAGCTAAAACGGGAATGTCGTACCCTTTAGGGTTTTCAAATAATAAAGCAGGGCCTTCGGCACGCAGTGTGCGGTCAGCAATTTCGGTCATCTCAAGATACGGGTCGATTTCTTGGCTGATGCGTTTTAACTCGCCTCGTTTCTCAAGTAAATCGATAAAATCGCGCAGATCTTTGTATTTCATTGTGGGCCGTTACTTAGCAAAAAGTTAAAAGTATTATACCCAGTTCATACAAGCCAAGTCATTAGCTGCGCTTAAAACTTAAAGCGCTCTACTGCACCTTTTAACGAGTGTGCAAGTTGGTTAACGTCTTCACTTTCGCTTGCTAGGGTCGTTGCATTGTTGGCATTTAAGGTAGCCTGCTCGGTTACCTTAGCCATTATTTGTTGAATATCGGTGCTGTTTGCCAGTTGTTCATGTGAGGCACTCGCAATCTCTTTACTCATAGCATTAACCGATACCAGCGTGCTCTTAATACGCTCAACAGCACTATTTAGTTCAGTACTGTTTTCAACGCAATGCTTAGCTTGCTGTTGCCCATCATTTATTTCAGTTTGAGTGGTTTGAGTATGCTGCTGTAGAGTGTTAATCATGGTGGTAATTTCGCTTGTAGAGCTTTGTGTGCGAGCTGCAAGCGAGCGTACTTCATCTGCTACTACGGCAAATCCGCGGCCATGCTCACCAGCACGTGCAGCTTCAATTGCGGCATTAAGTGCCAGTAAATTAGTTTGCTCTGCAATACTGCTAATGGTATCAACAATGGCACCAATTAGTTGCGTATACTGGGCTAGTTCTTCTGTACTGCTTACTGCTTTATCTAAGCGATTTAAAAGTGCTTCAATGCTTTGGCTATTATTATTTGCAATGTCGTTAACGTCATTGGCAAATTGCGAGGCATTAGTAATTTCATTAGAGGTGCTTTGCGCTTGTTCGTATACGGCTTGAGAACTTTGCAACATTTGCTGTGCTAATGAGGTTGCTTGTGCACTACGTTCTAGCTGTTGCTTAGCAACAATAGTCATTTGCTGGCCTTTTTCGCTGGTTTGAATAGCTGAATTATCGAGTTCGTAAGCGTCGTTACTAATGGCTTTTATTAAGTGAGTTAAATCATCACAAAGCTTATTAGTGTTGTGCATCAGCGTACCAAATTCATCTTTACTATGAGGATTGCTACGCTGAGAAAAGTCACCTGAGGCTATGCGAGCAAGTTCTTTATTCACCTTTTTAAGCGGTTTTAGCATGGCGTTAGTAGTAAATACTGAAATAATAATCAGCAAAGTAATTAATACAAACGCAATAATAATCACTAAGCTAGAGCCAGTATTAATTGCTGATTTAGCGCTCTCTTGTAGAAAGTTAAAGCGCGTGTCAGCAAGTTTATTAAGCTCAATCAATTGATTTTCAATACTAATAAAGGCGTTTTGAAAGCTTTCAAAACGCTGATCAACTTTGTCTTTATTATTGAGCACAGTATTTTGCAAGGCATACAACCCATCAGGATTATTTAATAGGCTGCTTAAATCATCAAATGCTGTAATAAGCTCATTTGTGTTGAGTTTATTAGCAATTGGGGTGGCTTGTTGCTCTAAGTAACTAAGATTAGATTTAATATTGTCGAGTAAAAAAGAGGTGTCTTGTTGATGATCGTTTATATTTTCTGAAGTGGTTATTTGCCCAATCCCTTTAACGTTATTATTTAAAGTAAATAATAAATCATCAACACGAGTCGCAGTGCCAAATACCGCATCTAAAAGTGATTGTTGGTTACTCTCCACGTTTATGAGCTCTATATCAAGCAAGCGGTTGCTGAGCTCACGAAGCTGTTCATTGAACGTAATTGTTAGTGCTGCGGCTGAGCTTTGCGCCTTAAAACGTTGCTCTTTTGCTGCAAGCATTTGGTTGCTTATTGTATTTAGCTGGGCAAAGTCTTTGTTAATAGCTTTAAGTAATGTTTGCATGCCTTGCTGCTGGGCAACTTGTGTTTTTAGTGTTTCTAATTTACTAAAAAACTGCGTTTGTTCAGCGTGTGCCTGTTTTTTATTTTGCAGTAGTAAATTAAGTTTAGTTTGGCTATAAGCAATGGCATTAAATTTAGTAATAGAAAGGAGTGATAAACGAAGGTCTTTACTTGCTTGTTGTACAGGCACTGCCAACGTTTCTATACGCGTGTTAGTGGTACTAATTTGATTGAGCGACCAGTAAAAAAATATGCAGCTGGTTAGTATCAACAAGCCAATGGCTGAAAAGGCTAAAATTATTTTGTGTTTTATAGCGAGAGATTGCATAACTTTATCAACAATATTAAGACTTTTGTTAGTGTAGCAAGTTTTTTAATGCGATGTTAGCTATTGGTTAATTGTTGCTGCATTGGTATTTTTTGCCGTTAATTATTAGCATTGCTTGTTCTCCTTTACTCCAAAATAACACCTCTTGATTAATGTATTTACTGCCTGAAGCACTCACCTCATGATTCAATATGTAATCATGGTCATAAAAGCTCAGCTTTGCTTGCTTGTTGCTAATAATATCAAGTTTTGCAGGTGCGTTATCGCAAACATAGTTATTTGTAACTGGCTGCTTATTGCATGCAGTCAAAGCTATTAGAGCAATAATAACGATAGCGTGTTTCATTGGCTGTGCCTTCTTGAGTCCCTTGTTTAATTAAGAGCTTAACAAAGCTAAATTAACCGTTGGTGAAAATATAGCTTTACGTTATGTTTAAGATCTTATTTTTAGTTAGGAAATTTCATGGCTGGCACCAACCTTTTAACATTATTGGATGATATAACGACTTTGCTGGATGATATTGCGACCATGAGTAAAGTTGCGACAAAGAAAACAGCCGGAGTACTTGGTGATGATTTGGCGCTTAATGCTCAGCAAGTTACTGGGGTTACTGCTGATAGGGAGCTGCCCGTTGTATGGGCAGTGGCAAAGGGGTCGTTTTTAAATAAAGCCATATTAGTCCCTGCTGCGTTATTAATTAGTGTGTGGTTGCCTTGGCTAATTACCCCACTTTTAATGATAGGTGGCTTATTTTTATGTTTTGAAGGCGCAGAAAAAATATTTTTATCTCATCATGCAGAAGCAACAGAAGGTGCTGAAAATTTAGATCTGGCAGAGTATGAAAAACAAAAAGTTAAAGGCGCCATTCGTACTGATTTTATTCTTTCCGCTGAAATTATTGTTATTACATTAGGCACGGTCGCAGGGGCGACATTAATCAATCAGGCGCTGGTATTGAGTGTGATTGCCATCATTATGACGATTGGTGTTTATGGACTGGTAGCAGGGATTGTAAAGCTTGATGATGCAGGTTTATATTTACTTAATCAATCCAAACTCTCCGCAAGTAAGTTTAAAGAATTACTCGGTAAAGCCTTATTAGCTGCAGCCCCACGGTTAATGCAGTTTTTAGCCTTTGCGGGCACGGTGGCGATGTTTTTAGTGGGTGGTGGAATTTTAGTACACGCAATTGAGCTTTTGCATCATACCCAAGTGGATGTAACTCATTATGCGCAGTCGGTTGCTGGTAGCACAGGAGAAATACTAGCCCCTTTAGTATTTGACGGACTGTTAGGAATAGGTGCTGGTTTGGTTATTGTGATTGCGCATGTCGCTTATACTAAGTTATTTAAAGCAAATAAGTAGCGGTGGTAACGCTACTTTATTTTATTCGCACTGAGTTGTTTTGCATAGTTGCTCAAGTTCGTATATAGCTTTGCTATTACCTTGAGCAATGGCTTTTTTATACCAATAAATCGCCTGCTGAATGTTCTTTTTTGTACCTTGTCCATCACGATACATCTGAGCAAGATTTAGTTGACCCCATTGTGAGCCTGAGTTTGCTGCTAGGTTAAAGCTTTCAAGCGCTTCGTTATATTGCTTATCTTTATAGTAAATAATCCCTTGCTGATTATTTTCATCAAGTTTTAAGCCTTTATAAAGAGGTTTAGGTTTAGGTGGAAACATCACAAACCCGCCATAAAGTGAATATGCTTGTGGGCGTAGCACGTCAAATATAATGTCATCTTCGTATAAACGTTTTATCTCATTACGAGGCAGGGTAATAGTTTGAGAAGAAAAGTAATCTCTTTGTACCAATAAACTTGCACGCATCGCTGTGGTAATGGCACTAGTGCGCTTATAGCTGTAATTACTCACCTGAAACGTTATAAATTGCTCATCAAAGCTGAGTACTTGCGCAACTTTTAAATTAGTGAGTGTCCATGGTTCGTGAGTGAATTTATCGGCTTTGACTAAATAGGTATCATAAGCTTTTGGGGAGGTTAAATAGCTTTGTTTTAGTGCTTCAGTGTTGAGGTGCTTTTGATAAAAAAATAACGCCCCCCATAGTAATAAAATTAATCCAATACAGTATTTTGGTAGGCTAAGCTTCTCAAACAGAGGTAACGTCTTAATATTGATAGCCTCACTATGTCCGCATTGATAGCACTCGCGTTTATAACTTAACTTTATCGGAAATATAGGAAAAATGGTAAAGCGTAAAAAGCGGCTTTGATTAACTAAGTGATAGCTGTTGCTGTTGCAGCCAGGGCAGCACTGAACGTGTGTAAAATGAGGAAATGACTGACCAGTATTGAAAAGCAACATAATAAGGCTCCTTGTTAATTTACAACTTTAGAGCAAGTGATAAATTAGTAAAGCAGCAAACTGTAAGTAATTATGTCATAAAGGATTGGTTTATAAAGCCCATACTTTTTGATATGGGCTATATAAAGAATGAGCTTAGAAGCTAAATTGTGCGGCTAAACGCACACTTGTGCCTTCACCTACGGTAACGTTATTTAAACCGCCACCGGCTAGGTAGTTTTTATCGAATAAGTTCTCAATGTTTAAACGTAAGTTAATATCTTTGTTACTTAAGTTAAGCTTGTAGGTTGCGCCAATATCAACACGAGTATAACCCTCTTTTGTTACGGTGTTAGCATTATCAGCAAAACGTTCACCCTCATAAAAAGCACCGGCATTCAAAGCAACAGCGTCATTGAGTTCATAACGTGTCCATAAAGAGGCAGACCATTTTGGTGCATCAGTTGGGCGTTTGCCCTCTAATTCTTCATCACGCTCATAGTTAGCATCTAAATACATGGTTGATGCCATAACAAATAAACGGTCAGTTGCAGCACCTTGAGCTGCAAGCTCAAAGCCTTTATGGCGTTGCTCACCTGCCTGCGTGGTGATGCTCGTTATATCACCGATAGGGTTAACCAGCTCTTCGCTCACTAAGGTGCCTGTTTTGCTAATATCAAATAAGGCACCGCTAAGCATTAATCGTTCATCAAACAGTTGCCATTTTACCCCAATTTCCTTTTGCTCAGAGGTAATAGCATCGAGCTTCATACCGTTATTAACATCTTTTTCATTTACTAATGTTTCGTTTTGCGGCTCAAATCCTTCTGAGTAACTTGCATAAACAGTTGCAGAGGCATGAGGGTGGTAAAGTACGCCGACCTTAGGTACGAACGATTCGTTATTGCTGTTTTCTCTACTTTGTTTATCGTAACGACCACCTAGCGATACTTGCCATTCTGGTGAGAATGAAATTAAATCTTGGATATAAATCCCGTAATAGTCGTAAGCAGACGAGCTAATAGTGTCATCTGATTTGTAACTAATATTAGGGCGATTAGGCTCATTTTGACCGGCAGAAAAATTAATCGTATCAGCAGATGTGCGTAATTGGCCGTAGTAATAATCCAGTGAGTTAGCACCTACAAGTAATTGATGATGTACACCCAAGGTTTCAAATTCGCCAATGAAGTCAATAAAAGCAGTTTTAAACTGCCAATCATCATAGCGATCGTAAGGACGTGACTGGTAACTATCACCTTCGATAAAGTCACTTGGCTTACGTGGTGCTGACTCAAAGCGCTGACGTTCAAACGTTTGCTCATTGTAGCCTAAATTAACTTGCCAGTTATCGGTTAAAAATACTTTGAAATCAATACCCATGTTTTCAACAGTAATGTCGGTAAAGGCCCATGACATATCACGAATTGTTTTGTCATCACCAATAATGTTGGCATCATTATCTATCCAAGCGCCAGTATCTAAGCCTGCTTCGTCATCAGTGCGATCATAATGAACACGTACTAGGGCATTATCGCTAATATCGTAATCAACCACTAAGGCACCTAAGAAGCGATCGCGTTCGCGGTTATCACCATTTTGGTATTCTCGCCAGTATTCAACATCTTGTTTTACTAATACACCACGGGCACGTAAATCTTCAGCCTCGGTGAGTGCGCCGCCAGCATCAAGCATAAAGCGAGTTGAACCATGTTGGTCAACATCGGCACTGGCACTAAATAGCGTTTGTGCAGTTGGCTTTTTAGTTACCATGTTAACTAGGCCACCGGGGCCTGATTGCCCATATAAAATACTTGAAGGGCCTTTAATAACTTCTACTTGCTCTAAAATTTCAATGGGTTGTTGGTAATGAGACCAATGCTGGTGGCCATCACGCAGGTAGCCGGTTGATGAGCTTAATTGAAAACCACGTAAGTTAAATACTTCTCTGTTTCGTTGTTTAGACCCTGCAGTTAAACTAGCATCATTGGTCAATACTTCACCAAGAGTGGTTGCTAGTTGCTCATTAACGATTGTGTCAGTGATTACGGTAACTGACTGTGCGGTATCGAGTAATGAGGTTGAGGTTCTCATTGCCCCACTGGCATTATCTACTTTGTAGTCGTTGAAGTAGCTACCTTTAACTTCAATGCGTTCTATATTTGCGGTGTTGGCAAATGCATTTGCAGAGGTGCTGGCTAAAAGTGCAATAAAAAGAGGGTTAAGTTTCATTAGTGGCTTCCGGCTTAGAATTATTAGAGTAGTAAAACGCCGCAGATCTTAATGAAAACAACTATCATTTGCAATATCTTTATTGCAACTTTTAATCGTACGTTGCTAATGGTTGCTAATTGTTAATTCTGCTATTATTAGCCGCATATTAATTGAGACTTTTCTCAAGTTATTTTTTGCTATGGAATTTACTGTGACTGCAACTGCTTTTTCATCGTTGGCCTTACCTTCAGGGTTAGTTGATAATTTATCAACGCTTGGCTACACCCAAATGACGCCTGTACAGGCGCAAAGCCTACCGCCTGTTTTAAGTGGCAAAGATATTATTGCCCAAGCCAAAACAGGCTCAGGTAAAACAGCGGCATTTAGTTTAGGCGTTTTAGCCAAGCTAAATGTAAAACGCTTTCGTATTCAGTCGCTAGTATTATGCCCAACTCGTGAGCTTGCAGAGCAAGTGGCGGTTGAGATGCGTAAACTAGCGCGTGGTATTCATAACATTAAGATTTTAACTTTGTGTGGTGGGGTTTCAATTGGGCCGCAAATTGGTTCACTCGAACATGGTGCGCATATTATTGTAGGTACACCGGGGCGAGTTGACGATCATATTCGTAAAGGTACATTGCGTTTAGATGATGTTGAAACCCTGGTACTTGATGAAGCCGACCAAATGCTTGATATGGGTTTTCAAGACACCCTCGATGCCATAATTGAACGCATTCCAACCAATCGTCAAACGTTGTTATTTAGCGCTACTTTTCCAAAATCAATCGAAGCCATTGCTAAGCGTGTACTTAGTAATCCAGAAATGATTAAAGTAGAAGAGCAGCAAGAAAAAAGCACGATTAAGCAATACTTCTACAAAATGGATAATAATAAACAGCGCTATCCAACCCTTAAGCTACTACTTCTTAAATTTACCCCGCAAAGCTGTGTGGTGTTTTGTAATACCAAGGTAGAAACGCAGCAAGTATGTGATGACTTAGCCGATGAAGGCTTTAGTGCGGTAGCATTGCATGGTGATTTAGAGCAACGTGACCGTGAGCGTACACTGATTCATTTTGCGAATAAGAGTGCGTCTATTTTAGTCGCTACTGATGTAGCTGCACGAGGCTTAGATATTGATGATATGGACATGGTAATTAACTATCACTTAGCTCACGATCCACAAACTCATGTACATCGTGTTGGCCGTACCGGACGAGCAGGTAAAAAAGGGATTGCGTGTTCTATTTATGGTGAGGCAGAGCAATTTAAAGTGGCTCAAATTGGCGACCATTACGAGCGTGACTTTAATCCTGAGCCAATGCCATCTTATAACCTATTAGATAAGCCGCCATACAAACCTGAAATGGTGACGCTGATGATAGATGCAGGCAAAAAGCAAAAAGTGCGCGCGGGTGATATTTTAGGCGCATTAACCGGAAAAGACGGTGTTGCTGGGCGCCAAGTTGGTAAAATCAACGTACTTGATAACGTGGCATTTGTTGCGGTAGAGCGTAACTCATCTAAACCAGCGTTACGCAAATTAACCGAAGGTAATATTAAAGGACGTAAAATTCGTGCTCGTCGGCTAACGCGTTAACTCTCGATCTAATCTGAGCAACTCGCCTTGAGTTGCTCATACTCTATTTTTAGTTGTTTAAACACCTCATTGTCACCTCCTTGTTTATCTGGATGATGCTGCACTGCAAGTTGTCGCCAACGCTTTTGTAATGCTTTTAGTGTGACTGGCGATGTTAATTGCCAACGCACCAGCAGTTGTTGTTGCTGCTCATTACTCAGCGGAATTTCGCGATAAGTAGGCCTACTAAATTGCTGCCAAAAGCTATCTAATAACGCCTTGACTTCATCCGTAGATGTTTCAAAATTTTGCCAGTTTAAATAATAGTCGCGTAGTGGATCGTTAGGATGTAGTTGGTTATAACTGGAACTGTTTACTAGTTCAATATGTAAGCTTTTAACGACTAATTGTTGTTTTGGCATTAATTGCTGTTGTAGCTGATAAAGCGCATTCATAATTAAAAAATTGCGCTTAAATAGGTCGCGCTCAGGCTCGGCAGCTAAAGTATCAAGAAACCCACGTTGTTTTAACTCAGATGCTAAAGTATGAACCATCCACACTTTTTTATTGATTAATAGTTCAAAAATCTCATCTATCAGAGGGTTAAGCATTGTTTACAATCTATTAATTAGTGTATCTTGGATAAATTATCATATACCCAAATAACATTAAACCCCAAGGAGTGGGCGTGAGTGCCTGTTTTGAATTGGTCTAAATTAGATGTTTATACTTGGTTTGGGTGTCGTTTTGTTATGGCTAGCAAGGATTTAAGGATATTTTTATGCTGACTCAGTTAAAGCGCATCTGCTTTATTGGCTTTTTGGCTGTTTTAAGTAGTGCATCAAATGACGCTTTATCAAATGAGCAGCCAAGTTTGTTTGAGCAGTTTAACCTTGAACAAGCATGGCCTGAAAAGCATCGCCTTGCAACCGATATCTTATCGAACCCTGATGTTCCAAATTTACAACGCATTACTATTTATAGCGATTTAGCTGAGCTGGCTTTTGCGCAAAGTGATTTAGCCAATGCACTAAAATATTTTAAATTGCTAGAGACCAGTAGTACGTTAAAAGATCAGCCTAAACTTTTCTTTCGTGCGATTAAAATGCAAGGAGTTGTGCTTTATTATCAAGGGTTAGTGCAACAAGCGGTCGTTGATTATAGCCGCGCGTTAAACATCGCAATTGCGCTTAAAAGTCCGATAAAGCAGGCTAATTTACTTAGTAATATCGGGCTTGCTTATTTTGATATGTATAACATGGAGCTAGCTCTTGATTATTATCAACAAGCCAAAGTAATTTATGAAAAAGAGGGAAGCGCACAAGATAAGGCCGATATATTACATAATATTGCCGGTATTTATATTCGTCTCTCTCGATATGAGTCAGCTCTTGAGATGTACCGTGAGGTTTTAAAAGTTTTTCAAGAACTTGGCGATGAAGACGGTGTTGCCCAAGCATACGGTAATATGGGAGTAGCTTACACAGAATCGAGACAGTACCAATTAGCACTGCATTATAATCAGTTGGCCTTACGTTACTATCAAAGCGTTAATAATGCGTTTCAACTTTCTACTAAGCATACAAATTTAGCCACCATCAACCTTAAGCTAAATAAATTTGATGTTGCCTTTTATCACGCTAATGCGGGCCAACAATTTGCAATAGAGGCAGATAATAAGTCTTTATTGGCGGCAGCGTTACATGTGTTGTCAATTGTTCAATTTGTACAAGGTGATACGCAAAGTGCCAAACAAACCTCAGAGCACTCAATTACCCTTGCCAAAGAGTACAATAATGGCATGCGTATTAAAGATGGCTTAGGAATTGAAGCACTAATAAATGCGAGCTTAGGGGATTATGAAAAAGCGCTAAATTTACACCAACAGTACGTTGATTATCAGCGTAGTGTGAATACCGAAGAAGCCTCAAAAGCGGTCAGTCAATTTCAAATCCAGTTTGAATCGAATCAGCTAAACCAAGAAATTAAACAATTAAAACAACAACAATACTTACAAGAATTGCAAATAGCTAAACGTTCACAGTTAACGTTTTTGTTGGTGATTGTTGCCATATTAATTTTAATTACGGTAATTGCTGTTTATAAGCGCCGAACAGAAAAGCAAGCTAAGTTAAAGTTAAGCGAACAAGTTGAACAGCGTACCAAAGAGCTACAAAGTGTGGCACAGGAGCTGCGTGAAGCAAACGAGGTGAAAAGCCAGTTTTTAGCGAATATAAGCCATGAAATTAGAACACCGTTAACTGCTATTTTGGCACAAACTGATGATCTTATTAATGGTCTATATAAGCCGGAACAGTTACAAGATGAGCTTAGAGTAATACAACGTCAAAGTGAGCATTTAAAAAGCTTGATTAATGATGTGTTGGACTTAAGTAAGATAGAGGCAAACCGGTTAGAACTTAATATTAGTTGTTTTGATGTGGTGCAGCTTATCAACGATATTCACGCTATGTTTTCTCCTCAAACTAAAGCGAAAGACTTATCGTTAGTTTTAGATTGCCAGTTAGAAAAATCCTATTTTACGCGATTAGATTTAATGCGAGTAAAACAAATTCTTATTAATTTATGTGCTAATGCCATTAAGTTTACTCATAAAGGGCAAGTAACTATTGGTGTTAGTAAAACCGAGCAAGGGTTACTCTTTTCGATTAAAGACACTGGGATTGGTATGAGCTCATCTCAACTTAAACTTATTTTTGAGTGCTTTAGCCAAGCCGATAACAGTATTAGTCGACGTTTTGGTGGCACAGGACTAGGTTTGAGCTTGTCGCAGCAATTGGCGGCGATGATGGGTGGCTATATAAGTGTGCAGAGTGAGTTTAAAAAAGGCAGTGAGTTTTCATTTTATTTGCCCTGTATACAAGTTGAAGAGCAAGTTTGCCATGACGATCAGCAAGCAAAGTCTGATGATCGACATAGATTATTATCGGGTAAAGTGGTTCTTGCTGAAGATCACAGTGATAACCGCAAACTGATTAGTCGTTATTTACATTCTCTTGGGCTGGAAGTGATTGCCGTTGAAAACGGTGAGCAAGCAGTAGAACAAAGTTTAAAGCTATACCCAGATTTAGTACTGTTAGATATTCAAATGCCAGTTATGGATGGTATTTCTGCGTTTGAACTACTCAAGCAATGTGGTTATGAACAGCCTATTTTAGCATTAACGGCCAATGCCATGAGCCACGAAATTGACCATTACCTATCACTTGGGTTTAGTGACTATTTAGCAAAGCCAATCGATAAAGAGTCTTTTTATACTGTGCTAGCAAAATACTTAAATGCTGCAAATACAGAGGTATCAACTGAACAGATTCATGTTGATATGAGTGATTTAGTAACGAGCTTTCAACAAAGTTTAGCCGAAGAAAGCGAGCTTATTAAGCGACACTTTAAAGATGCTGATTATCAGGCGCTGCAAAAAGATAGCCATCGAGTGTTAGGGGCGGCACAAATGTTCGAGTTTAAAGACATAGCCTTAGCGGCAAAAGCGCTAGACGATGAATTACTTCAGCCACAAATAAATACGCAAAGGCTAACAACATTAGTGAATAACTTACAGGCACTGTTTAAAAAATACGAATAAATTAACTTAACCTGAACTCCGGATAATAAATCCATCTCAAGCAGCTATTTTCAGCGCTAACTGCGTTGAATTTATTTGCAATAGGCGAGCTATTGACGCGTAATTTCGCCTTGTTTTCACTAAAAATCTCTAGCTAGATAAAAATAAGCACAAATATTTTTTTGATTCAATATGTTAGTAAATCTCTTAACCAGAGTTCAGGTTAATCTACTCTAAAAACAAAAAAGACACCATTTGGTGTCTTTTTTATTTAAAAACGTTGATTTAACTAGAGTTTAGCTTACTTACGTTTCATCGAATCAAAAAACTCATCGTTGGTTTTACTCATCGATAGTTTATCAATTAAAAATTCCATGGCGTCAATTTCTGACATGTCATGTACTATTTTACGTAAAATCCACAGCTTTTGTAGTTCATCTGGCTTAGTGAGTAACTCTTCACGGCGTGTACCAGAGCGATTAAAGTCGATAGCTGGGAATACACGTTTTTCCGCAATTTTACGGTTAAGGTGTAGTTCCATGTTACCTGTACCTTTAAACTCTTCGTAGATAACTTCATCCATTTTAGAGCCGGTATCAATAAGGGCCGTTGCAATAATTGTTAAGCTACCGCCTTCTTCAACATTACGTGCAGCACCAAAGAAACGCTTAGGTTTATGAAGCGCATTAGCATCTACACCACCGGTTAGTACTTTACCTGATGATGGAATAACCGTGTTATATGCACGTGCTAAACGGGTGATTGAATCAAGCAAGATAACCACATCTTTTTTATGCTCAACTAAGCGCTTTGCTTTTTCGATAACCATTTCCGCAACTTGCACGTGGCGAGAAGCTGGCTCATCGAATGTTGATGCAATAACTTCACCTTTTACTAGGCGTTGCATCTCAGTAACTTCTTCCGGGCGCTCATCAATAAGTAAAACCATTAATGTAACGTCAGGGTGGTTATGTGTGATTGATTGCGCAATATTTTGTAGCAACATTGTTTTACCCGCTTTTGGCGGTGCTACTAATAATCCACGTTGGCCGCGGCCAATTGGTGATGCCAAATCAAGAACTCGTGCGGTAATATCTTCTTTACTGCCGTTACCGCGTTCCATACGAAAACGTTCGTTTGCATGAAGTGGGGTTAGGTTTTCAAAAAGGATTTTAGTGCGAGAGTTTTCAGGTTTATCAAAGTTAACTTCATTTACTTTAAGCAAAGCAAAGTAACGCTCACCGTCTTTTGGTGGACGAATAAGACCTGAAATAGAGTCGCCAGTACGCATACTAAAGCGGCGAATTTGACTCGGAGATACATAAATATCATCTGGGCCTGCTAAGTAAGAAGCTTCTGATGATCTTAGAAAGCCAAAACCATCTTGCAAAATTTCTAAAACACCACCACCGAAGATATTCTCTCCGCCTTTGGCGTGTGATTTAAGAATTGCAAAAATGATATCTTGCTTTCTCAAACGGGCTACGTTTTCGAGCCCCATGGACTCAGCTTGGTTTACAAGCTCTTTTATAGACTTGTCTTTTAATTCGCGTAAATGCATATTGGTGGGTTCTTTATTACAGTTGTCATACTCAAAATCGCTTTATTAGATCGTTGAGTGAGGTTCGTTGAATATAACTAAGGATTAGTTGGCTTTATAAACTAGCAGGTCATTACAGCAGCGTCCAGTACTTCTGCAAAATAAATTATAAAAAAAGGGCTGAGAGCCCTTTTTTTAATTAACACTTATTAGATGTTATTTTCTAAAAACTCAACTAATTGTGTTTTTGATAGTGCGCCTACTTTAGTTGCAGCTACTTGACCATCTTTGAAAAGTAGTAGTGTAGGGATACCACGAATACCAAACTTTGGTGGTGTGCCTGCATTTTGGTCAATGTTTAATTTAGTGATAGTTACACGGCCATCAAACTCATCAGCAACTTCGCTTAGAATTGGGGCGATCATCTTACACGGTCCGCACCATTCTGCCCAAAAGTCTACTAGTACAGGTTTGTCTGATTGTAATACGTCAGCTTCAAAGCTATCGTCGGTAATTTGGATTATTTTCTCGCTCATTGCGCTCTCCGGTTTAGTTAGGCGAAATATTTAGTGCGTATTTAAACACTCTTGTTTCTTATTGCAAGTTTAAACGTTATGCTTAAACGCTATGACTAAGACACATTTGACCGATAAAAAGTTTTCAGACTTTGCTATTGCACCGGAAGTGGTTGCCGGGTTAACCGAAAGTGGGTTTGAATATTGCACACCCATTCAAGCTAAATGCCTACCTTTTATTTGTGAAGGGCGCGATATTGCGGGCCAAGCACAAACAGGTACTGGCAAAACGTTGGCATTTTTAACTGCCACGTGCCACCGGTTATTACAATCTAGCAAAGCACCTAGTAAACATCCAAGAGCCCTGATCATGGCCCCAACTCGGGAGCTTGCGATTCAGATACACAAAGATGCAAAAATTTTAGCGCCGCACTGTAATCTTAACTTAGGTTTAGTATATGGTGGCGAAGATTACGAAAAACAACGTGCACAACTAGAAAAAGGCGTTGATATTTTAATTGGCACCACAGGTCGCCTAATCGATTTATATAAGCAAGGCTGTTACACCCTTAATGAAATTGAGGTAGTCGTGCTAGATGAAGCCGATCGTATGTTCGATTTGGGTTTTATTAAAGATATTCGTTATATGTTCCGTCGTATGCCAGATACGTCAGAGCGTTTAAACTTATTATTCTCTGCTACGCTATCGTACCGTGTACAAGAGCTTGCATTTGAACACATGACTAACCCTGAGCATGTGCAAATAGAGCCCGATGTAAAAACAGGTAAACGTATTAAAGAAGAGCTATTTCATCCTTCACAAGAAGATAAAATTAAGCTGTTGTTAACCTTGATTGAAGAAGAATGGCCTGAGAAAGCCATTGTTTTTGCAAATACTAAGCATAGCTGTGAAACCGTATATGCATGGTTAAAAGCAGACGGACATCGCGTGGGCATGCTCACCGGTGATGTAAACCAAAAGAAACGCCAGTCAATACTCGCGCAATTTAGTAAAGGCGAGCTAGACTTTTTAGTGGCTACCGATGTTGCTGCACGTGGTTTACATATTCCAGAAGTAAGTCATGTATTTAACTTTGACTTACCTGACGATTGCGAAGATTACGTTCACCGCATTGGTCGTACAGCTCGAGCAGGCGCTTCAGGTCATGCAATTAGTTTTGCGTGTGAGCAATATGCTTATAACCTTCATGAAATTGAAGAATACATTGAGCACAGCATTCCATTATCACATTACGATAAAAGTGCATTGCTAGATGATTTAACGAAGCCGACTATTCATAGAAAGCGTAATTTTTCTACTGGTCCACGTAATCGTAGTAATAACAACGGACGTCGCCCAAATAATGGTTACCAAAAAGGACGGTCTTAACCGACCGTTAGTTTGATTGTATTTGTAACTAGAGGTTTTTGAACGGTGGGGCAACTTAAACCGCAAAAAAATGTATATGCAGTCATTGATTTAGGCTCAAATAGCTTTCATATGCTTATTGCTAAGTCAATGGCGGGCGGCCTGCAAACTATAGGGCGCGTGAAACGTAAAGTAAGACTCGCAGCTGGGCTTGATGATAATAATTTATTGAGCTTAGAGGCTATGCAACGAGGCTGGGAGTGTTTGGCCTTGTTTGCAGAGCGGTTGCAAGATATTCCCACGCAGAACATCACCATTGTTGCCACTGCAACACTTCGCTTAGCAACCAACGCCGACGACTTTAAACTACGTGCTGAAGAAATATTAGGGCATAAAGTGAATGTTATTAGTGGCGAGCTAGAAGCGCGAACTATTTATAAAGGGGTTGCGCATACCTCTTCATGTACTGGCAAGCAGCTGGTTATTGATATTGGTGGAGCGAGTACTGAGGTTGTTATTGGCCAAGGTTTTGAAGCGCGTCACTATAAAAGCCTTAATATTGGCTGCGTGACTTTTCTCGAACGCTACTTTAAAGATTGCCAATTAAATGAAGCAAACTTTAATGCTGCGATAAAAGCAGCACGAAATGTTATTGATGAAATAGCACCTGAATATAAAACGGCTGGTTGGCAACTTGCCTCTGGTGCGTCAGGTACTGTGCAAGCTATTCAAGAAATTATGGTGGCACAAAATTTAAATGAAATGCTCACCCTTGAAAAGCTATACACCATCAAACAACAATCCATAGCCTATAAAACAATAGCTGAACTCGACTTGCCTGGGTTAAGTGAAGAGCGACGGTTAGTGTTTGTATCTGGGCTGGCTATTTTAATTGCACTATTTGAGTCTCTTGAAATAGAACAAATGGGGTTAGCGGGTGGTGCTCTTCGTGAAGGTGTTTTATATAGCATGCTACCGGAGCTTCATAATACCGACATTCGTCAACGCACTATTGATGGTTTTATGAATCGTTATCATGTTGATCAAAAGCAAGCATCTCGAGTTTCAAGTTTAGCATTACTGCTAGCTAATGAAGTCAGTCAGTACTGGCCGGTTGCAGCGCAAAGTGGATTGCCGCTTTTAAATGCCGTCGCGCAGCTGCATGAAATAGGTTTGTTAATAGAGTATAAGCAGTACCATAAACACACCGCTTATATTTTAGAAAATACCGACATGCCTGGTTTTTCGCAATCAGAGCATAAAGTAATTGTTGCTATAGCACATAGCCATCGCTCAGACCTTCAAAAAGGATGCTTAGATCATTTAGGTGCACATAGTAGTGTTGCTGCGTATATTGTTCGACTATTACGTATTGCTGTTATTTTATCGATGCGCCGACAAGATGACGTGTTGCCAAACTTCAAGATAACAGCTGAGAATGAAGAGTTAGCGATTCAATTTGAAAATAATTGGTTAAAAAAGCATCCGCTGATGGCAAGTGAACTAAATCAAGAGATTAAATATCAGAAAAAATGCGGTTGGAAACTTAAAGTTAGCTAGTTAAACCTACTTTTCCGTAGTTTTTAGTGGTTAAAATGAGCGTTTAGGCTAAATATCCAGCGAACAGTCATTTATTTCAAGTTTTATTCAAAAAAGGGTTGATCTGTTTTCGGATCTCCCTATAATGCGACCCCACTGAGACGGCAGAGCGCAACGCATAGCGAGGCACGAGCTACTCAGTGAGTCGAGTAAAACTTAGTTCTGAAAACTTTCAAGTTTAGCAAAATTAAGTGTTGACAAAAAAATAGGAAAGCGTAATATGCGCAGCCCTAGCGAGATAAAGTTTAACGCTTTAATCGCAACGTTCTTTAACAATATAAAGCAATCATCTGTGTGGGCACTCGTACAGATTGAGTTCTAACAGCCAAGCTACTTAGGTAGTGAGGCAAACAAATTTAGAGTCTCAATTGAAACTGAGTGACCAACAGCAATAACTACTTCGGTAGGAATTGCAGCACAGTCAATTCAATATCGAAAGATATTAAATAAATTCAGAATTCATTGAGCTGTCGAAAGACATAAAACTTTTTAATTGAAGAGTTTGATCATGGCTCAGATTGAACGCTGGCGGCAGGCCTAACACATGCAAGTCGAGCGGTAACAGAAAGTAGCTTGCTACTTTGCTGACGAGCGGCGGACGGGTGAGTAATGCTTGGGAACATGCCTTGAGGTGGGGGACAACAGTTGGAAACGACTGCTAATACCGCATAATGTCTACGGACCAAAGGGGGCTTCGGCTCTCGCCTTTAGATTGGCCCAAGTGGGATTAGCTAGTTGGTGAGGTAATGGCTCACCAAGGCGACGATCCCTAGCTGGTTTGAGAGGATGATCAGCCACACTGGGACTGAGACACGGCCCAGACTCCTACGGGAGGCAGCAGTGGGGAATATTGCACAATGGGCGCAAGCCTGATGCAGCCATGCCGCGTGTGTGAAGAAGGCCTTCGGGTTGTAAAGCACTTTCAGTCAGGAGGAAAGGTTAGTAGTTAATACCTGCTAGCTGTGACGTTACTGACAGAAGAAGCACCGGCTAACTCCGTGCCAGCAGCCGCGGTAATACGGAGGGTGCGAGCGTTAATCGGAATTACTGGGCGTAAAGCGTACGCAGGCGGTTTGTTAAGCGAGATGTGAAAGCCCCGGGCTCAACCTGGGAACTGCATTTCGAACTGGCAAACTAGAGTGTGATAGAGGGTGGTAGAATTTCAGGTGTAGCGGTGAAATGCGTAGAGATCTGAAGGAATACCGATGGCGAAGGCAGCCACCTGGGTCAACACTGACGCTCATGTACGAAAGCGTGGGGAGCAAACAGGATTAGATACCCTGGTAGTCCACGCCGTAAACGATGTCTACTAGAAGCTCGGAACCTCGGTTCTGTTTTTCAAAGCTAACGCATTAAGTAGACCGCCTGGGGAGTACGGCCGCAAGGTTAAAACTCAAATGAATTGACGGGGGCCCGCACAAGCGGTGGAGCATGTGGTTTAATTCGATGCAACGCGAAGAACCTTACCTACACTTGACATACAGAGAACTTACCAGAGATGGTTTGGTGCCTTCGGGAACTCTGATACAGGTGCTGCATGGCTGTCGTCAGCTCGTGTTGTGAGATGTTGGGTTAAGTCCCGCAACGAGCGCAACCCCTATCCTTAGTTGCTAGCAGGTAATGCTGAGAACTCTAAGGAGACTGCCGGTGATAAACCGGAGGAAGGTGGGGACGACGTCAAGTCATCATGGCCCTTACGTGTAGGGCTACACACGTGCTACAATGGCGCATACAGAGTGCTGCGAACTCGCGAGAGTAAGCGAATCACTTAAAGTGCGTCGTAGTCCGGATTGGAGTCTGCAACTCGACTCCATGAAGTCGGAATCGCTAGTAATCGCGTATCAGAATGACGCGGTGAATACGTTCCCGGGCCTTGTACACACCGCCCGTCACACCATGGGAGTGGGTTGCTCCAGAAGTAGATAGTCTAACCCTCGGGAGGACGTTTACCACGGAGTGATTCATGACTGGGGTGAAGTCGTAACAAGGTAGCCCTAGGGGAACCTGGGGCTGGATCACCTCCTTATACGATTTAGAACTTATTTGTTCGTAGTGTCCACACAGATGATTGTTAGTTAGTTTGCTCTTTGAGTTTACTAATTAATATGCTCTTTAAAAATTTGGAAAAGCTGATAATAAAATTCGTATGAATACATTGTATTTGTACAGAGTTTTCAAAAGTAAAAAAGAATGATAGCAGTATCATTCAGTGCCATTTAATCCTCGGATTAATTGGTATCTACTTTAGTATTCAATATTAACTTCTGGCGAAGTTAAACTGTCACAAAACAAAGACCCGTTTGGGTTGTATGGTTAAGTGACTAAGCGTACACGGTGGATGCCTTGGCAGTTGGAGGCGATGAAGGACGTATTAACTTGCGATAAGCCTAGTCAAGCTAGTAAAAAGCACTTGAGACTAGGATTTCCGAATGGGGAAACCCACCTGCTTGCAGGTATCGTTAACTGAATACATAGGTTAACGAGGCGAACGCGGAGAACTGAAACATCTAAGTACCCGTAGGAAAAGAAATCAACCGAGATTCCGATAGTAGCGGCGAGCGAAATCGGAACAGCCCTTAAGCTTATTATGTGTTAATGGAAGGCTCTGGAAAGTGCCACGATACAGGGTGATAGTCCCGTACATGAAAACGCATTTTAAGTGAAATCGAGTAGGTCGGAGCACGTGAAACTTTGACTGAATATAGGTGGACCATCATCTAAGGCTAAATACTCCCAACTGACCGATAGTGAACCAGTACCGTGAGGGAAAGGCGAAAAGAACCCCTGTGAGGGGAGTGAAATAGAACCTGAAACCGTGTACGTACAAGCAGTAGGAGCCCCTCGAGGGTGACTGCGTACCTTTTGTATAATGGGTCAGCGACTTATATTTTGTAGCGAGGTTAACCGATTAGGGTAGCCGTAGGGAAACCGAGTCTTAACTGGGCGAATAGTTGCAAGGTATAGACCCGAAACCCGGTGATCTAGCCATGGGCAGGTTGAAGATTGAGTAACATCAATTGGAGGACCGAACCCACTAACGTTGAAAAGTTAGGGGATGACCTGTGGTTAGGAGTGAAAGGCTAATCAAACCGGGAGATAGCTGGTTCTCCCCGAAATCTATTTAGGTAGAGCCTCGGACGAATACTTACGGGGGTAGAGCACTGTTAAGGCTAGGGGGTCATCCCGACTTACCAACCCTTTGCAAACTCCGAATACCGTAAAGTAATATCCGGGAGACACACGGCGGGTGCTAACGTCCGTCGTGAAGAGGGAAACAACCCAGACCGCCAGCTAAGGTCCCAAAGTCATAGTTAAGTGGGAAACGATGTGGAAAGGCCCAGACAGCCAGGAGGTTGGCTTAGAAGCAGCCATCCTTTAAAGAAAGCGTAATAGCTCACTGGTCGAGTCGGTCTGCGCGGAAGATGTAACGGGGCTAAACTATGCACCGAAGCTGCGGATTCAGAATTTATTCTGAGTGGTAGGGGAGCGTTCTGTAAGCGGTTGAAGGTGTACCGGGAGGTATGCTGGACGTATCAGAAGTGCGAATGCTGACATGAGTAACGATAATGCGGGTGAAAAACCCGCACGCCGGAAGACCAAGGGTTCCTATCCCATGTTAATCAGGGTAGGGTAAGTCGACCCCTAAGGCGAGGCCGAAAGGCGTAGTCGATGGGAAACGGATTAATATTTCCGTACTTGGTATAATTGCGATGGGGGGACGGAGCAGGCTAAGCAAGCATGGCGATGGTAGTCCATGTGAAAGTGTGTAGGCTAGTGACTTAGGTAAATCCGGGTTGCTGTTAGGCTGAGACACGAGACGAGTCACTACGGTGATGAAGTTGCTGATGCCATACTTCCAGGAAAAGCCTCTAAGCTTCAGATTATACCGAATCGTACCCCAAACCGACACAGGTGGTCAGGTAGAGAATACTAAGGCGCTTGAGAGAACTCGGGTGAAGGAACTAGGCAAAATCGTACCGTAACTTCGGGAGAAGGTACGCTCCGATTGGTGATGAGACTTGCTCTCTAAGCTGATTGGAGCCGCAGTGACCAGGTGGCTGGGACTGTTTATTAAAAACACAGCACTGTGCAAAATCGCAAGATGACGTATACGGTGTGACACCTGCCCGGTGCCGGAAGGTTAATTGATGGGGTTATCTTCGGAGAAGCTCTTGATCGAAGCCCCGGTAAACGGCGGCCGTAACTATAACGGTCCTAAGGTAGCGAAATTCCTTGTCGGGTAAGTTCCGACCTGCACGAATGGTGTAACCATGGCCACGCTGTCTCCACCCGAGACTCAGTGAAATTGAAATCGCAGTGAAGATGCTGTGTACCCGCGGCTAGACGGAAAGACCCCGTGAACCTTTACTACAGCTTGGCACTGAACATTGAACCTACATGTGTAGGATAGGTGGGAGACTTTGAAGCAGAGACGCTAGTTTTTGTGGAGTCGTCCTTGAAATACCACCCTTGTAGTTTTGATGTTCTAACGTTGGCCCCTGAATCGGGGTTACGGACAGTGCCTGGTGGGTAGTTTGACTGGGGCGGTCTCCTCCCAAAGAGTAACGGAGGAGCACGAAGGTTGGCTAAGTACGGTCGGACATCGTACGGTTAGTGTAATGGTAGAAGCCAGCTTAACTGCGAGACAGACACGTCGAGCAGGTACGAAAGTAGGTCATAGTGATCCGGTGGTTCTGAATGGAAGGGCCATCGCTCAACGGATAAAAGGTACTCCGGGGATAACAGGCTGATACCGCCCAAGAGTTCATATCGACGGCGGTGTTTGGCACCTCGATGTCGGCTCATCACATCCTGGGGCTGAAGTCGGTCCCAAGGGTATGGCTGTTCGCCATTTAAAGTGGTACGCGAGCTGGGTTTAGAACGTCGTGAGACAGTTCGGTCCCTATCTGCCGTGGGCGTTTGAGAATTGAGAGGGGTTGCTCCTAGTACGAGAGGACCGGAGTGAACGAACCGCTGGTGTTCGGGTTGTCATGCCAATGGCATTGCCCGGTAGCTACGTTCGGAACTGATAAGCGCTGAAAGCATCTAAGCGCGAAGCAGGCCTCGAGATGAGTTCTCACTAGACTTTTAAAGTCTCTGAAGGGCCGTTGAAGACTACAACGTTGATAGGCAAGATGTGGAAGTGGTGTGAGCCATTAAGCTAACTTGTACTAATTACCCGTGAGGCTTAACCATACAACGCCAAACGCGTTTTATGTGATAGTGAAACAAGCGAAGAAGTTAATAGACTAAAGTAGATTACTGAAAACTTTTATTATCAGAAATTCCAAATTTTAGTTAGTGCGTAGCGATACGGACTGACACCCAAATTTGCTTGGTGACAATAGCGTTTTGGACCCACCTGACCCCATGCCGAACTCAGTAGTGAAACGAAACAGCGCCGATGATAGTGTAGCATTTGTTATGTGAAAGTAGGTCATTACCAGGCTCCAAATAAGAGAAAGCCCGACTCAAAAGAGTCGGGCTTTTTTACGTCTGAAGAAAAGTGAAAATATTATCCGTCAGCCGTCAGCCGTCAGCTATCAGTTGCACTGCGTTAATCAGACAACCGTAGCATGGGTTGAGTATTACGAAACCCATGGGAAAAATAGCGCACCGACTCTAAATACAAGCAAGCCTGATTTAAAAGAGTCGGGCTTTTACGGGTGTAAAGGAAGCATTCTTAAAACAGTCCATAGGCTTCAGTTTCTTGCTCTTGAGCGCTGCTAGATGGTTCAAGCTCTTTGGGCTTAAATATTGCGCTAGGATCAATAAGTACACTATGTTTATCAGCAAGCTTAATTAGACCATACATCATGTTTCTTGTTTGGGGGTCAATATCAAAACCAACTTCAGTGAGCTTATCTAGTGGTTTAATATCCTCTTTTTTATATTCAATATTATCTTCCACTTTATCAACTAACAGGCCTATATGAGGGTTCAACCCATCTTTAGTAGTAAAAACAATAATAGGTTTATAATCTAAAGTGATTTGCTCTATTGCCGAGTCAAATAAACGCTCTAGGTGAATAAGTTCATGCCTTCTTATAATCTCAAGTTGAGTACCGACTTGTTTATTGTTGCCTTGTTTATATGCATCTATCGCACTGGTCAATTTGTTTAGGAGCGATTTAAACGGGTTATCAAAGCGTGACATGGTATTTTTTAATTCATCATTATCCGTTTTAAACTCGGTATAAAACTGTTCAAAATCAGTAAGCTCATACTGATTTGTTTTTAACGAGCTTTGCGAAACGAGTAGTTCTTGCTCTAATTTATTAAACCAAGCGATTAGTTGTTTTTGCCAAGATTTAAGTTGTTTTAAAGCATCTAAGTTACTGTGCTCCGTAGAGACTCCATTTAAAATAATTCCAAGGTCGAATACTGGGGTTGGGATCCCCATATAATCTTTAACGCCCAAAAAGCTTTTATTGTCGTTAGGTAACACCGTGAGGTTATTATTAAATTGTTCCGTCAATAAGATATCAAGAATCTTAAGTGAAATGGTTTTATAACCCACTTTAAAGTTAATTAAGTCCATAGTTTCCTCACATACTTAGTTTGTATATTAAGAATAGAACAATATTTGGAAGGTACTTATTTATTCACATAATAAGAGCGATATACATTACGTTTATTTTTATTTTCAATATCAAGAAAAAGCTTTTTGATTATTTTATCATTTATTAACAGTGAATTAAGCTCATTCATTAGGCACGAGTGTTTAAGTGGTAATTTGCAGCTTGCCGCTGCCTTACTAAATGCCATGGCATTAATATAACCTTCAAAATGAAGACGATTGGGTTTTGTAATCTTGCTTGCTTGCATATCAGCTAAAAACTCATTGCAAAAATCATCGCTACAAGTGAGTGGATTGGGAACAATTTCAGTAACCATAATATGAGAGGGAGAAGTTACTTCATCAAATAAGTCAAAGCTAGGTACAAAAGAGACACTAGTATAGTCTGGGGTAAAGTTCTTCGCATATGCACTATTTATAAACTCACCAAGTGGCGCATAGGTACCAACTAAACAGATAGCTGTCACCCCGCTGGCTTGTAAGGCATTAAGCGCTGAAGCTACATCATGACTATTACGTTGGTAACGCGCGACTTTTATAGGCGAAAGTTGATATTTTGCTAGCTCTTTTCTTAGCCCTGATTCGACGTACAAGCCAAACTCATCTGCTTGAATAAATAGCCCTATCTTTGTATGTTTACGCTCCTCTACTAAGTATTTAATTTGCTCTGCGGCTTCGTCATTATAGCTGGCTCTTAGATTAAATATGTTAGCGCGTGATTTATCATGTAGGAAGCTCGCCCCGCTAAAAGGCATTATGAACGGGGTTTGTGACTGCTCTAGTAAAGGTATAATAGCGTGGCTAGTTGGGGTGCCCATAGCACCAAACAGTGCATCGACTTTGTCGGTATAAATAAAAGTACGGGTATTATTAACGGTTTGCTTTGGTTCGTAGTTATCGTCAGCAACTAGAAGTTGTATCTGAGCACCGTTTATACCACCAGCATTATTAACCTTGTTAAAGTAAATGCTACTGCCTTTATGCAACTGTAGGCCAATATTTTGAGCCGGTCCGCTAAGCGCTGTAGACATACCAAGTTTAATAACTTTGCTATTATCTTGCTCTGCATAGGCTATAGGCTGCCCTAAGGCTAATGCGACAGAGGCAATGCTAAGGTGTATTATTATGCGAAGTGCGCTCATACCAGTTATCTACAGCCTTTTTTAATAATATATTAAATGACTTGGTGCCATTCAAACCTAGCTCAGTTTGGATATTTTTAGGTGTCCAATTTTGTAATACTAGCCTAATAAAAACAGATTGGAAATTATCCTCATCATTTGGCAAGCTAAGAGGAGATGCCCAAAAACTCCTCCATAGTAAAGGTTTAATATTAAAGAGCTGATAGTCACTTGTTAACATAGACTTTAATCTTGATTGATCGGCTATGCTGATGGTATGGGTATTAAAGCGTGAAACAATTTTTGCTACCAGTTTATAATCTAGCTGACTAAAATGGCTGAGCAATTGCAAAGGAAAATCAGCTTCGAACTGGGCTGTTAATTGTTCTAGTAGTTGGTCATTTTTAGTTAAGCTCTTAATAACTAATGCGCTATGTTCACCCGTTGCCTTATCTTTTTGAAAACCCAGCTTTACCAAATTAAAGTCATTATTTTGCCAAAAACTAAGTAATTGCGCATTAGCACCAAAGCTAGCACCAAACCAATCACACTCTTTCTGTAATTGCTGTTCACAGTAATGAAGTAATTGTGTTCCTAGGTGCTTATTGTGCTGCCCTGGGTCAATGGCAATTCGCACCACGCGAGCGCAGTATTGTTTTAATACCTCAGGGTTAAAGCTTAATTGTGCAAGGCTTTGCGCCATTAAGTGCCCTTGAGGACGGCGCTTACCTTGCACTACTTCATTACTCAACGATGTAGTAAAGCCACCTTCTATCGCTACTAAACACACACCAAGAATATTATCACCTTGTTGACAAACAAATAGGCGTTGCCCAGCGGCATCTAGTAAGTGACGTAAGTCATTCACACTGGTTTGATAATGTGCCAGTGTTAGTAAGCCAACAACTTGATGAAGCAGTGGTTCGTCGTTAGTAAGTTGATTTGCTTGCAGATGCTTAAATTGTAGGGGAGCAGTATTCAAACTAGCGCTGTGATGTTCTGCATCCAAAGCTAAGAGTGTACGAAGGTGCAGCTCTAAAGGATCGTGCTTTGCAAAACGGATTGGCTGCTCAAGACTGATGCTACGCATGTTTTTAAAATGCGTTTTGAGGTAACGAGTAAACTTTAAAATATAACCGCGACCATTACCTTCATAGCCAATCATAGTGCTTGAAAAGACCACGCGAGGATAAAGGTGAAGAATTTTTATGAGAATTGGAACAGGGATTGCTGCTGCTTCATCAATTAATAGCAAATCGCACTGCGGTTGTTCGTTCAGTAGTTGATCAGGCGCCACATAGTGCATGTTTGCAATGTGTTTATCGCCAGCTTGATATTCTATATCAAGCGCACTCGCTAAGTGCTTAAAACTACTGTGCAAAGCACGAAATTGCATAGAGCAAATAAGTATGTTTTTATCGCTGAGTTTACTTGCTGCAATACCTAATGCGGCTGATTTTCCTCTTCCCCGATCTGCATTAATTAATAATGGTCGATTTGCTCGTCCGTTTGCTGTTTTTATTATTAATTCAATACACTGTTGTTGCTCGGTAAAGTCAATTTCACCAGTTGATAGATTCGTACCGGTAATACACTGCCAACCATTTTGCTGGCTAAAATGCAGTAAAGTAGTTTTGCTTAGTAAGTGAGCTAAGCGTTGGTTAAAAAAGCTGTAAGGGTGCATTTGCCCAAAAGATTGAAATAAGGGAAGGGCGTCATCACACCAGTGTTCAAGTTCTTTAAGTTCGGGTAGCAATATAATTAAAAAACCACCTGCTTGCACAACGCCACTAAGCGCAGCTAGTTTATCTGGCACCAGTCCACTGTAGCCGTCATAAACAGCATGGGCGCACTCTTGCCCTAAAATTTGGTGGGTATGCTCTGGCCAATGTGCATTAATTAAATGAGTGCTTTTTGACAGTACAAAAGAAGGGTGCTGCAAATGAGCAAGCAGCTGAGTACATTGCTCATAACACCAATTTTTATCGCCTGTAAGCAGCAGTAACTGGCGATGTTTCGCATACGCAAGTTGTTGCTGTACACGCTCTACAACGTGGTTAAACGGCTTGTAATCTTGCATAAGCTGTTACTAACCACTTACTGCCTAAGTCGTCAAAGTTAACTTGTACGCGAGATTGTGCGCCACTGCCTTCGTAGTTGAGTACGGTGCCAATGCCAAACTTTGCATGCAGCACGCGTTGACCTAAGTTAAATCCGCTTTCTTCAAATGCAGCATGGCTAACCGATGCGCTAAAGCGACCGGCTGCAGGCGGGCGAGATACTTGTGTTTTAATGCGAATTTCTTCTACGCAGTCTTCGGGTATTTCACGTAAAAAGCGCGATGGGCTGTGATATTTCTCTTGGCCATATAAACGGCGGCTTTCGGCATGGCTTATATACAGCTTATCCATAGCGCGGGTCATACCCACGTAACAAAGACGGCGCTCTTCTTCTAAACGGCCGGTTTCTTCATTACTTTGCTGAGATGGAAACATACCTTCTTCAACACCGACCATAAACACTAAAGGAAACTCCAAACCTTTAGCTGAGTGAAGCGTCATCATTTGTACGGCGTCTTCATGCTCATCGGCTTGGCCTTCGCCAGATTCAAGTGAGGTATAAGCTAAAAAGCCTTGTAGTGGCGAGCTAAACTCTTCCTCTTCAGGGAGTTCATACTGATCGCAGGCACTAATTAATTCTTCTAAGTTTTCTACTCGAGCGCGGCCTTTTTCGCCTTTTTCAGCCTGATACATAGCCATTAACCCTGAGGTTTGAATCGCGTATTTAGCTTGCTCATGCAACGTTAAGTCACTAATTTTATCTTCAATATGCTCAATAAGTTCGACAAACTTTGCAACAGCTCCTGATGCTCGACCCGATAAATGCTGTTGTTCTACAATGGCTTTAGCAGCATACCAAAGCGGCAAAGATTCAGCGCGAGCGCAGTCACGTATATGGCTTAATGTTTTGTCGCCAATCCCACGGGCTGGGGTATTAATTACACGCTCAAATGCGGCATCATCTTGGCGGTTACCCACTAAGCGTAAGTATGAGAGGGCATCTTTAATTTCTTGACGTTCGAAGAATCGCATACCACCATAAATTCGGTATTTTAAACCTTCTTGTAGCATCGCTTCTTCAAGTACCCGCGATTGCGCATTACTACGATACAAAATAGCCGCATCCTGTAGCGCATTTCCGGCATTTAGCCAGCTGCGTAATTTGCTACTCACAAAGCGCGCTTCATCTAGCTCGTTAAAGGCAGCATAAATAGAAATTGGCTCGCCGTCGTTACCGTCAGTCCACAAGCTTTTACCCATACGCTCGGAGTTATTTTGTATAAGTGCATTAGACGCTTTAAGAATAGTGGCAGTCGAGCGATAGTTTTGCTCAAGGCGAATCGTCTCTGCATCAAAGTCTGTTAAAAAGCGTTTGATATTTTCAATTTTAGCGCCACGCCAACCGTAAATACTTTGGTCATCATCACCTACAATCATAATACTACTAGTGTCGCCCGCAAGTAATTTTAGCCATGCATACTGAATAGTATTGGTATCTTGAAACTCGTCTACTAGCATGTGTGCGAAGCGCTGCTGATAATGACGAAGCAGGGTTGGGTTGTTTTTAAGAACCTCATAACTACGTAGTAATATTTCAGCAAAATCAACTAGGCCCGCTCTATCACAAGCTTCTTGATAGGCTGCGTAAACGCGCAGCATCATTTGCTCGTTAATATCGTATGCCTGAATATCTTTAGGGCGCAGAGCTTCGTCTTTTTTAGCGCTTATGTACCAACCAAACTGTTTGGCTGGCCATTTTTTATCATCAATATTCATCGATTTTAACAAGCGCTTGATCATGCGAAGCTGATCGTCTGAGTCTAAAATTTGAAAGGCTTCAGGTAAATTTGCTTCACGGTGATGTGCCCGTAAAATTCGGTGCGATAAACCATGGAAAGTACCAATCCACATGCCGCCAACAGGGGCTTTTAGAGTTTCTTCAACCCTTGAACGCATCTCTTTAGCGGCTTTATTGGTAAAGGTTACCGCAAAAATACTGTAGGCAGAGGCTTGCTCTACTTGCATTAACCAGGCAATACGATGAACCAATACTCGAGTTTTACCTGAACCTGCTCCTGCTAATACCAGCATGTTTTGTAATGGCGCTGCAACGGCATCGCGTTGTTTATCATTTAAGCCATCGAGTAATTCTGAAACGTCCATCGTTACGCCTTTTTAATCAATAATGAGAGCAGTATAACAGGTGTTTTTGTTAGGCTAAATAAAATACTGTTTTTATAAACAGCTATTTATAAAATAGGTATTTAAGTTGTTGAATAGTGAACAGTATAAACTGAGCAAGTAACTAAAATAGCTATTTAAAATTGCTAATTTGACTTATTTTTGGCAAAAAATACTAAAGCGATAAATTCGTAATAATTTAACTGTATGATTTGTAAGCCTTAATAAATTGGCATAAAGTGTGTAAGTATAAATAATAAGTACAAATACAAAATTAATTAAACTACAGAGGTTAGTATGTCTCAACAAGGTTCTGGCGGAAATGTAATAGCCGCTCTATGTAATATTTTTTTCCCGGGTTTAGGGCAGTTGGTGCAGGGTCGTATTTTATCGGCGCTGGTGTTTGCCATTTTGGTTTTTGGCGGTTACGCGTTATGGTTCTTAGTTGTTCCAGCTATTGTTGGAGCCGTATTCCATTTATGGGCAATTATTGATGCTGCCCGCTATCGCTCAGGCGGTTAGCTATATTGATGATACTAAATAACCTGAACTCTGGATAATAAATCTATCTCTAGCAGCTATTTTGAGCGCTAACTGCGTTGAATTTACTTGCAATAGACTAGCTATTGACGCGTAATTTCGCCTTGTTTTCACTGAAAATTTCTGGCTAGAGAAAATAAACATAAATATCATTTTATTCAATATGTTAGTAAATCTCTTAACCAGAGTTCAGGTTAAGTAGCGCCTTGCGGCGCTATTTTTGTATCTGGCTTGCGTTATTCATAACTGACTAGGTTATAATCTATTGTAATTAGCAGTACTGGAATAAAGTTATGGAATACCAATTTATTCGCGACCCTATTAGTGGGTTAAGAATTAAAATAAGCAGCGAGCATGCGATTATAGGCCGTTGGTTAAATGAAGAAATAGGCAAAGACAAAGTGGCTATGGTGCTGGCGCTTATTAGCTCGGTGAGTTCAAGCTTTGAACCGTTAACACTTAAAGGCCAAGAAATTGACCTGATCCTTTCTAAAGATGAAGCGTTATTTGAAGCGCATGCGCTGCATCAAGATAACGAAGATATATTAGCCTACCAAGATGACGAATTAATGCTTGAAGAGAATGATTTAAGCAGCGGTTGTGGTTTTGAAGACTTTGTTGACCTGATCAACTCATGGCATGAGTTTTCGGCTGGTCGTTAAGTTATATTATCTGTATTATTACCCTAATTATAAATCCAACAGTGGAACCAATATGTCTGCGAATTTAAACAAGCTAGTTGTTATGCTAGAAATGCAAAATGCCATGAATACTAAAGTACATGAGCAATGGTTTAGCCAAGGCTTTGAATGGTACCGAGCTATTTGGGTTGAATGTGCAGAAATGTTAGACCATTACGGTTGGAAATGGTGGAAAAAACAAACACCAGATACTGAACAGGTGATTTTAGAGCTGGTTGATATTTTTCACTTTGGCTTATCGTTGCGTATTGACGGTGAGACTAGCTACGAGCAAATAGCAACAAAACTACAAGCCGAAATGAGTGCACCACAACAAGGTGATGACTTTAAACAAACACTTGAATTATTAGCAGCCAGTGCTGTTGCCAATAAAGCGTTTAATGCAGCCGCTTTTGCTGGTTGTATGGCGCAAATAGGCATGGATATTGATGATTTATACCGTGGTTATGTAGGTAAAAATACGCTTAACTTTTTCCGCCAAGATCATGGCTACAAAGATGGCAGCTACATTAAAGTATGGCATGGTCAAGAAGATAACGAACACTTAGTAGAAGTAGTTAAAAGCCTTGATACTGAACATGCAGATTTTGCAAAACAGGTATATCAAGGCTTAGTAGCGCGTTACCCTCAGGGCGAATGAGCTAAATAAGCTAAATAAGCTAAATAAGCTAAATAAGCTTACGGTAATCGGTGACGCTTATGTAGTCGGTTATATCGTTATGTGGTTGTTGACTATTAGGGTTAGCAACCGCAAGTAAATGCTCAATGCCGTATTTTCGTGCGGCATTTAATACCGGTAAACTGTCATCTACAAATAAAGTGCGGCGTTTATCAAACCCTAAGTCCCCTTGCACTTTATGCCACAAGCTTTGTTGCTCTTTACTTACTCCATATTCATGAGTCGATACCACCCCGTCTAAATAGTTATCAATAGCGGTATGTTCAAATTTAAGCATGACGCATTCAGGATGGGCATTAGTCAGCAAAATGAGCTCTTTACCTGCTCGTCTAAGTTCAGTTAAAAAATGCGGAACGTCTTCACGAATTTTGATTAAGTGGGCAGACTGGCGCTTTAGTTCGAGAATAGGTAAGTTTAGCTGTGCCTCCCAATAGTCAGAGCAGTACCACTGAATTTTGCCACTCACAGCCTGATAGCGTTTTAAGATATCTGCGCGGGCTTCCTCAAAACTGATATTTTGAGCCAGAGCATGTTGTTGGGGTACAACATTGAGCCAAAAGTCAGTGTCATAATGTAAATCAAGTAAAGTTCCATCCATGTCGAGTAATACAGTATCGATTTTTGACCAGTTGAGCATGATGTATCCTTGTGAAAACTACTTTTTGAAATGAATAAGTTGCGATGAAGTAGATTAATGAACTTTGTAAATTGAGTTATTAAGGTATAAATCCGACAATATTATATTAAGAGCGTATTCGTAGCCTAAAATAAAGAATTAACCTTAGCTAAACCCGAGAATTATTTGCTCAATTAAATTGCTTTTAATTCAAACTGAAACTCGCATCTTATACTCATTTGGGTATATGATTAGTATAACTGCAATGATAGCAAATTGATGCCCATGACACAGAAAAAGCACCCAACACCACCACAAATTCTCAGTAATAATGTTGTCGCTAAAAGTCGCTTATTTACTGTGGAGTCTTTAGAGCTTAAGTTTTCAAATAACGAAGAGCGTCAGTATGAGCGAATTCGCGGCGGTGGTCGTGGAGCCGTTATGATTGTACCTATGACCACTGAAAATGAGTTATTACTGGTTCGTGAGTATTGTGCAGGCACCAATGACTATCAGTTAGGGTTTCCCAAAGGGCTCATTGACCCAGGTGAAACGCCTGAACAGGCTGCAAACAGAGAGCTCAAAGAAGAAATTGGCTTTGGCGCTGAATACTTTAAACCGCTTAAAACGGTCACTATGGCACCGAGCTATTTTAACGCAACCATGCATATTTTGTTTGCTAAAAATTTATATCCTGAAACCTTACTAGGCGATGAGCCTGAGCCCTTAGTGGTTGTGAAATGGCCACTTTCACAATGGCAGTCGTTATTAGAGCAACCTGACTTTACTGAAGCACGTAGTGTTGCGGCTCTGCTATTATTAGATAAGTATTTAGCCTCAGGAGACATTAATGAATAAACTTCTAGAGCCATGTATTGAGCTTGCGCAAAGTGCAGGGGATGCCATTATGTCTTTGTATAAAAAAGACGATATTGGTCAGCAAGAAAAATCAGATAATACGCCAGTAACTAAAGCAGATTTAGCTGCAAATGATGTGCTCGTGGCGGGTTTAAATGCGCTTGCTCCTGACATTCCTATTATGTCAGAAGAAACCCCCATTCCAGCGTTGCAAGATAGACAGCACTGGCAACGTTATTGGTTGCTTGACCCAATGGATGGCACCGGTGAATTTATACTCGAAAGTGGTGACTTTGCCGTTAATATTGCATTGATAGAAAATAACCACCCAGTGTTGGGGGTTATTCATTGGCCAGCAAAGGGCGTGACCTATTATGCAACGGCTAAAAATGGGGCATTTAAGCGTGAAGGTGAGCACGATAAACAAATATTTGTTGCACCGCCCGAGAGTTTAACTTTGGCTGTAAGCCGCCGCCAAAAAATAGAAGCAGTTAGCCAGTATCTAAATGCGCAATTTGCAACTGTGGCTTTAGGTTCGTGTTCACTTAAGGCGTGTATTGTTGCTGAGGGTAAAGCAGATTGTTTTTTAAGAATAGGTCCTACAGGTGAGTGGGATACGGGGGCATCGCAAGTTATTGTTGAAGAAGCGGGCGGCTGTATTACCGACGCTGAATTTAATCCTTTAACGTATAACCAAAGAGAAAGCACAGAAAATCCTGACTTTATTGTTATGGGTCATCCCGACTGGGAGTGGCAAAAAATGATAAATCCACATCAACGATTACTGTAAACACCACTGTTTGATGGGTTTTTGTTCACTTAAACGCTTTTAATTAGTAAAACCTTGCATTATAGGTTTATTCCTATATTATAGCGCTCTCTTCGAAACAGGCTTGTGAATAACACAAAACTGTTACTAAGAAATTACAGGCGCGGGATGGAGCAGCCTGGTAGCTCGTCGGGCTCATAACCCGAAGGTCGTCGGTTCAAATCCGGCTCCCGCAACCAATTCTCTTCGTTAGATTTGGTGCTGTAAAACTCTAACTTAAGAGATTAAATTAAGTAGTCGATAGACTTTAAATATACAGGCGCGGGATGGAGCAGCCTGGTAGCTCGTCGGGCTCATAACCCGAAGGTCGTCGGTTCAAATCCGGCTCCCGCAACCAATTTTCTTTAGAGGATTGGAAGCCAAGTTGTAATGTAAGCAACTATAAATAAATCTGCAATTTCAGGCGCGGGATGGAGCAGTCTGGTAGCTCGTCGGGCTCATAACCCGAAGGTCGTCGGTTCAAATCCGGCTCCCGCAACCACTGAAATAAATTGTAAGAATGAATCGACACTCTATACGAGTGTTTTTTTATGCCTAAAATTCAGTGAAATGGATAGCTCGTCGGTCTCAGCTCTCCATTAGCCAGCAAAGGTCGTCTATTAAATTCCGGCTTCCGCAACCACTGAAATAACATGTTTTATTAAATCGACACGCTAAAGCGTGTTTTTTTATACCTGAAATTCAGTGAAGTAAATAGCTCGTCGGTCTCAACTCTCCATTAGCCAGCAAAGGTCGTCTATTAAATTCCGGCTCCCACAACCACTGAAATAATATGTTTTATTAAATCGACACGCTAAAGCGTGTTTTTTTATGCCTGAAATTCAGTGAAGTAAATAGCTCGTCGGTCTCAGCTCTTCATTAGCCAGCAAAGGTCGTCGGTTCGCTCCTTACAAACTCTGGCTCCCGCAACCACTGAAATAAACAGTTATAGTAAAGCAACACGCCTAAAGCGTGTTTTTTTATGCCTAAAATTCATATTCCCTCACGCTATTTTTAACACGTATACCTGCTGTTCTTTTCTAATTCTACTTTTTGAAAGTGTTATTGCTGAATATTTAGTATGCTATGCACTAAACTCTTTAAAACTTTTTGTAATCAAAATTATGACTGAACTTTATCACTGGTTTGATTTAATAGGTGTGGCGGTATTTGCTATCTCAGGCACCTTGGTAGCCTATGAAAAGAAAATGGATGGCTTTGGTGTAGTTGTACTTGCAACTGTTACGGCTATTGGCGGCGGTACCGTTCGCGATGTGATACTCGACCAGCCCGTATTTTGGTTACACGACCAAAGCTACTTCTACGCTATTTTGGTGGCGGTTCTGGTTACTACACGACTGATCAATAAGCAAAAATCCATTCCATACTATGTATTGCAAACTGCTGACGCGTTTGGCTTAGCCTTTTTTGCGGTCATGGGAGCGCAAAAAGCGCAATTGGCTGGTATGCCAGATATGACGGTTGTGATTATGGCTGTAATAACCCCCTGTTTTGGTGGGCTTATTCGCGACGTGCTTGCCCGCGATATTCCAATGCTGCTTAAAGGTGAGCTGTATGCTATTACCTGTATTGCTGGTGGCATTGTCTATACATTAAGTATCAACCTATCGTTAACGGTGGAAGTGGCAATGATTCTGAGTATGCTAATGACCTTATTGCTACGTTTTTCGGCGATTAAATGGAAGATTATATTACATGTTTTTAAATATCCTGACTAAACTGTGTAAATACAGCTGTTAACTAGGGCCTGTTGACCTTTGCGGATTAAAGTTTGTTCAAACTAGGGGCGATTTAATCGCAGCGCGAGGTTTGTAACCTAGTGGGCTAAGTAAAAACCGAGCAACAAAGAGTTAATTGTCCCTAGGCAGAACCCTTCGGGCAGCGCCTGTTTGGCATTGATGCTGCGTTATCGCCTATTTATGGGGAGTAACCACACGACATAGGCTCTGCCTTGCCTAAATACCAAACAGACTGCTGCAAATTTAACCTTGAAAGGTCAGCAGACCCTAGGATAAGGAATGTCGTTAGCCCGTATATTTTCTCGCGCGCAGGTGGGGATCAACGCCCCTGAGGTGATGGTTGAAGTGCATTTAGGGAATGGTTTACCCGCCTTTCATATCGTCGGCTTACCTGAGGCGTCGGTTAAAGAGGCCAAGGATAGAGTACGTAGTGCTCTAGAAAACTCGCAATTTGGATTTCCCGATCAACGTATTACCGTTAATTTAGCGCCTGCCGATCTTCCTAAAGATGGTGGGCGATTTGACCTTGCGATTGCGGTAGGTATTTTGGTCGCATCGGGGCAAATAGTCTGCCCTGATATTCATAAGTATGAATTTTACGGTGAGCTTGCACTTAATGGTGAAATACGTGCTGTAAATGCCATTTTGCCTTCAGTGCTTGGTGCTAAAGAGCAAAATCGTTGCTGTTTTCTGCCTCTTGAAAACGACAGTTTGGCCAGCCTTGTCAGTGGTGTAAAACGAAAAGCCGTCAGTTCTATTCAAGAGGTATGGGGAGACTTGCTCAATCAACAACCTTTACCGCTTAACATTGCCTACCCTGATTGCACCCAAGCGCCAGATTTTTTACTCGATTTAAGCGATGTAAAAGGCCAACCTGGTGCTAAACGTGTATTAGAAATTGCCGCTGCTGGTGGGCATAATTTACTATTTTTAGGTCCACCAGGGACCGGAAAATCAATGCTTGCACAACGAATGGCCACAATAATGCCAACCATGTCTGATGATGAAGCCATTGATACTGCTGCTTTATATTCAATTATTGGCCACTCAATTGATTTAACCAATTGGCGTCAGCGACCGTTTCGCAATCCGCATCATACCTGTTCTGCAGTAGCGCTAGTGGGTGGTTCGTCTAACCCTAAACCCGGTGAAATATCGCTAGCGCATAATGGTGTTTTGTTTTTAGATGAGCTCCCTGAATTTGAGCGTAAAGTGCTAGACTCGCTACGCGAGCCAATGGAAACCGGAACAGTGACGATTTCGCGCGCGGCCAGACAAATGGAATTTCCAGCGCAGTTTCAGCTTATTGCAGCACTTAATCCCAGTCCGACAGGGTGTCATCATGATAAACGGGCGACACCCGATCAGGTGATGCGCTATTTATCGCGAGTATCGGGGCCGTTTATTGACAGAATTGATTTGCAAATTGAACTACCAAGGTTGAGCAGCGTGGAGCTACAAAGTACAACTACAGAAGAAACCAGTGCTGAGGTGAGGGCGCGAGTAGAAGCAGCTTATGCAGTTCAGCTTAAACGCCAAGGTAAAGTAAATGCGCGGTTAAATAACAAAGAGATGAGCTTGCACTGTGAGTTACCACCTGCAGAACTGCAGTTTTTAGCCAGAGCCAGTGAAAAGCTGGCGCTATCACCGCGCTCTTATCATAGAGTAATTAAAGTGGCGCGAACTATTAGTGATTTAAAAGGTGCGCCACAAATCAGTTTAATTGAGCTTAAAGAAGCGCTTAATTATCGGGCATTTGAGCGTTTATTATCGCAGTTAACCCAACACTAAGGCTTTAAATTGAAAGCATATAGCCTTTACCGCGAACAGTGACGATACGTTTTTGATCTTTTTCATCGTTCAGCTTTTTACGTAAACGACCCACTAACACGTCTACTGTGCGATCGTTGGGGCTCCAATCGGGCTGGCCAATTTCTTCTGATATTTTTTCACGGGAAGTCGCTTTACCAGCATTACCAATCAAACAAATAAGCACCTTGTGTTCAGCTTCAGTCAGTCGTGATTCAATCCCACTGGCGGTAATAAGGGTGCGATTGTCTGGATGAAGTTTAAAATCGGCATATTCAATAAACTCTTCACTGTCATCGTCGCTGTGATTATTGGCAACACGTTTGTATAGGGCGCGCATTCTTAGCTCAAGCTCAAGTAAATCTACAGGCTTGCAAATATAGTCATCAGCACCTTGGGCAAGGCCTGCAATTCGATCGGCTTGTGAGTCACGACTCGATAATAAGATAACGCCAATATCGGTGAGCGTATTTAGTTCTTTGGCAAGTTGTAAACCGTCGCGCTTTGGTAGCACAATATCAATTATTGCCAAGGAAATAGTATTGCGCTGATTTACGCGGCTTTTAACAACGTTTAACGCATCGGCCCCGGTGGGGTCAACGTCAATAGAAAACTCGGTATTTATAAAATGATTTTGGATGCGCTTTACGAGTAATTCGTCATCCTCAACCAATAAAACATTAATTGCCATAGTCTGTTATTTTTTTAGTTTCAGCTTTGCATATTAGCATCATTGATGGCCTGTATAACACAGAGAACATTGTTTTTCGGTAACATTATATTCCGAATAGGTCTAATAATATTGCATTTTGTAATGCGCACTTTTTTACTTCATCGACAAAGTGCGCATTATGGTTACTAATCTTTATACATTGAATCCCACCATTGTGGTTCATTTTTTAACTTTTTGTCAAAGTAAGCCAACATAGTGTTCCACCAATTAAATCGTTTATCGCGCGCAAATATTTGGTGATCTGCTCCTTTGTATTCTATCATTTCAACGTCTTTATTAAGCAGTTTTAGTGCGGTGTACATAGTTAAGCTTTCGCCCACAGGTACATTGGTATCACTGTCACCGTGAATAAGCAGTAATGGCGTGGTTACTTTATCGGCATGAAATACAGGGCTATGCTGGCTGTAAAGTTGAGGGTTATTCCACGGAAAGCTATTTTTTGAGGCTTCGCCTGAGTATAAATAACCCCACCATCCTTCACCCCAGTATGACGTTAAGTTTGAAATACCGGCATGAGCAATAGACGCGCTAAACATATCGGTTTTGGTGGCAAGCAGCATAGTCATAAAGCCACCATAAGATGCACCAAGGTTACCTACTTTACCACTGTCTACAAAATTATATTTAGCTAAAAATGCCTCTGTACCCTCCATAATGTCATCGGCGGTATAGTCGCCCCAAGCATTTACATGTTGTGCTGAAAAAGCTTGCCCAAAACCCGTTGCGCCGGTTGGTTGTACAACATAAACCACGTATCCGTTTGCTGCCCATAAGTTAAAAGGGTAACGCCCAGTAAACCCGCGTGTTACTGGTGAGGTGCCTCCATAATAATAAACAAGAGCAGGGTATTTCTTGGCTTTATCAAGATTGTTTGGCAGATAAACACGGCCAGAGATTTCTACGCCACGCTTATTGGTAAAGTTAAATTCTTCAAGCGCAGGAATAGCCGTATTGGCATAAGCAATCGGGTTTGAATCCCAAATGAGCTCTACCTTGTTTTTACTTACGTCTAAGCGCTTGAGTTGTTGAGCGCTCGACGCATTGCTGCCACTAATTAATAACTGGGCATTGCGCGTATTTGAAAAGCTAAATTGCTGCACAATATCAAAGCCTGTATTTAACTTTTTAAAGCGCTGTTTACTCAGGTCAAATAAATACAGTGGTTGGGTATCTTTCTCTGTCACTTTGATTAGCGCATCACCATTGCTTAGTACTTCTAATGTGCCAATTGCGGGGTCAAACTGTTTGCTTAACGCCGTTACTTTTTTTGCGTTATCAGCTAGTAAGTAAAGCTGGCCATCGTAATTATTAGCCAGCATGTTCTTTGGTATTGTTCTGCCTGCACCATTTTTAAAATCAGGGCCTGCAACAACATAAATATTGTTTGCGGCATATTTAGCTTGATTAAAGTTTTTAAACTTACCTAATGATTTTATGCTGTTGGATTTTAATGTAAGTTCAACCAGCTCAGTCTCTGGGTGAGTTGAGGCTTGCATCGCCATTATTGGGCGACTTATTAATAGCTTTCCACGGTTGCTGTTAGCATCTTCAAGTTGATGGCTCAATACGCCTTCGGTCAGAGCTTTGGTTAAACCACTGTTGGTATCGAGTAAATATAATTGGCTAACCGTACGGGCATAAGACCAACGGTCTTGTAAGCCTTTATGATGTTTAGTGAGGCTATTGGTTTCTTCAGATGATTTAGACCAGCTAAAAAGAATACTATTATCGTTGTAATAGCTAAAGTTGCTTGTCCCCTCAAGGCCTGAGGCTAAGGTTTTTATAGCGAAAGTTTTACGGTTTAACTGCTTTAATTCACCGTTGAGTAAATAAACTAAAAATTGGTTATCAGGACTCCAAGTAAATTGGCTAGGCTGCACTTCTTCAAATCGGTATACCGTTTGGTTATTAGTATTTTTAAGCTCGGTTGTGGTAATGGCGTTGTTGCCTGTTTTATCGCTGAAGCGCTTTGTTGTACTTAAGTAATACTTAGCATCAGGCGACAAAGACAAACCGCTAATAGTCGGGGCGTCAAACAATTGTTTAGCCGATAAGCGCTTGGTTTTATTTGTCGTTAGGGTCACGACGTCAGTTTCTGCTTTTGGCACAAACTCTAAGGTGACATCATTCCAATTAGCAACCTGTTGAGCGATGACAACCACGGTATGTGAGCCGTTATTTAAAGCAAGCTGATAGCGTTGGTTTTCACCAGTTTGCTTCTCACCATTGATAAAAATCTGGCCTTGCTCTATTCCTTCAATGTTTAAGGAGCCTTGAGTAAACCGGTCTGTTTCAATATGAAATTTAAGTGCTTGTAAACCGCCTAAAGTAAGCGCGTTAATTTTATCAAGTGGTTGCCACTTATGCTTTTTACCAAACACAACAAAGCTTTCTGCACTTGATTCAAGTTGTGCAAGCAGATTATTAATAATCACGTCGCCATGGGGGGTCTGAAATGGCTTTGCTTGCATATCTTCTGCAAGTGGGCCGATAAACTGAATTTTTGATTGATCGAGTGGGGCAGCTAATGCCGTTAAACTCAAACTACTTAATGTGAGTAGGGTTGCCAAGCGAGTAAAACGTCTTGTGTAACGATACCAAGGTGCGCTTAAATTCATTGCTATGCCTATTGTTATTGGAGATTTGGCCAAATATAACATGTATTGTTATGATGGCTATTATCATCGGGTATTTATCCAACTTATCGGAGAGAAAGTGACACTATTAATCGTTTACATGGTTACAGCGATTGTGATTTCGTTTTTGTGTTCAATCATGGAGGCCGTACTATTAAGTATTTCACCTAGTTATGTTGCATTGTTGCGCAAAGAGCGGCCGGTGCTGGCTAAACAACTTGAAATACTAAAAAGTAATATTGATCAACCATTAGCAGCTATTTTAACGCTTAATACTGTTGCCCATACTGCTGGTGCCGCAGGAGTAGGTGCACAAGCCGCCGTGGTGTTTTCAGATGCAGCAGTGGGGATTGCATCTGCTATTATGACTTTATTGGTATTGGTGTTATCTGAAATTATTCCAAAAACCTTGGGTGCCAACTATTGGCGTGCTTTAACACCAAGTGTGACTTATGGTTTACGTATTTTGGTGTTAGTGCTTAAGCCATTTGTATGGGCTGCACAAAAGCTAACCAATTTGATGGGACAAAAGCATAATGAGGCCTATTATATTCGCCAAGAAATAGAAGCGATGGCCGATATTGGCAGTGAGTCAGGGGCACTTCATGCTGATGAGTCAGAGATCATTCGAAACTTACTGCATTTTAGGCACGCAAAACTAACCGACTTAATGACCCCGCGCACGGTTATTTTTAAAATTCATAAAGATCTTACTGTAAATCAGTACTTAAGCGAACATGGCTCTTCGTCATTCTCTCGAGTGCTAATTTACGACAAAGATGCTGACGATATAATAGGGTTTGTTCATAAAAACGACATTATGTTGGCATACCACCGCTTAGGTACAGACTACAAGATTAGTAAGTTGGTTAAGCCTATTTATACAGTACCGAGTACGCAAAACGTATCGTCGTTATTACAAATATTACTTACCAAGCGTACCCATATTTGTTTAGTGATTGATGAATACGGTGATGTGCAAGGAATAGTGACCCTAGAAGATATGATAGAGGCGCTAATGGGTTTAGAAATTGTTGATGAGCGAGATCAATCTACCAACATGCGTGCCGTGGCTAAGCAACGTTGGCATCAACGTTTAGCGGATAGTGAGCATATCGTCAGCGCCGAGGATAATGAATCTCGTTAGGGGTATTTAGTAAATATCAACCGGCAAAGGTCAGCAGACCTTAGTTATTATTTGTTTTAGCAGCTGTTTTTATCCAGTGTTGTGCCCACGAGATAAATTCAGCTTTTGCTTTTGGGCAACTAAACAAAAATCCTTGTATAGCTAAATTTGTTTGATAGTGCTTTAGATAGGCAAGTTCTTCCGGACGTTCAACACCCTCAGCAACAAGTTGCAGTTGCTCTTGGCTAGTCATATCAATCAATGAGTTGACCACAACTTGCGAAAACTTATCTGTTTCAATGTGGCTTATAAAAGAGCGGTCTATTTTTACTTCTGTAAATGGCAGCTGTTTCAGTTGGTTAATATTAGTAAAGCCAGTACCAAAATCATCCAGTGAGATACCAAAACCAAATATTCTTAATCTGTTTAAGGTTTCAAGTTGGGTATAGCTTGAAAGGGCATGTTGCTCGGTTATTTCAACAACCACATCACTGGGAAGCACGCCGTGCTTTTGTAATAACTGTAATAATTTATTAGGGCAGTTCAAATCATTTAACTGGCATGGCGACATATTAAATGACAACTTTAAGTTTTCCCCTAATTGTTCTTTCAGCTGCTTTAAGTCACTGCAGGCTTTTTCAAACAGCGTAAAAGTAATGTCATTGATTAAGTCGCATTGCTCAGCAAGGCTAATAAAACGGCTTGGTAAAATCACGCGTTCGTTTTTATTTGAAACAATACGAGCCAATACTTCAACACTTTGTATAAAGTTGGTGTTTATATTTATCTTAGGCTGGTAAAACGGTGTTATTTCATTATTTTTTAATGCGCTAACAAGTTTAGCTTTAGTAATTGGGCGCTCTTTTACAAGCGTATGGCTGTTTAACTGCGCTATTTTGGCAAGTAACATATTTACCTGATTTAATTGTACTGGCTTGGTAAGGTTACCAATTAAATGCACATTATGCTGCTTGGCTAGATCAGCTGCTAGGCTGATTATTTTAGGATCCATTTCAGAAATAATAACAATCGCACCGCAATAGCCTATTTCACCTAAGTTACGAATTAACTCCATACCATCCATTTCTGGCATATTCAGATCGGTAAATATGGCGTCATAAAAGTTTATATCAGGCTTTACTCTCTCTAGTGCTGTAACTGCGCTTAAGCAAGTGGTAACTTCTGGCATTTCGAGCTCATTAAAAATCGCTTTCATAACAATTAAAATGGCTTTTGAGTCATCAACAACGAGTATATTTGGCAATTGAGTTTGCATTGGTGTCCTTAGTAGTTGAAGCTTACTTCCTGTAATATTAAAAATAGTCGCTTGAATTGTTTTTGTCAGTATTTCAGGCATTTTTAGCTTACATTATCGCTAATAAAATGATGCTAGCTCACTCGTGTTTTTTTGGTGGGAAGGTATACTAGCGGCATAATTTATAATGGTTAGAATAATGATAAAAGTCGAACTTTCTCTGGCAGAGCAACCGTTTACGCTGATGATAGCAGAGCAGCAAGTTGTAAAAATATTTCATGATCAGCAAGCGATTGCATTTGAAAACCCACGTGAAAATTATGTCGAGTTTATGCTTGATGAGCAGTTAATTGGTATTGATAGCAACGAGGTCAGCCAGCAAAGCTTGGCGCTATATGTAAATAATCAGTTTGCAACTCAGTTAGCTTTACCTGTAGCAGCACAGGGCGCACCTAAAAAGGGGTTTTTAGGGCTCGCGGCGCTTGGCTTTAAATTATTTAAAAGTACTAAAGTTGTTAAAGTGGCGCTAGCGAGCGCATCGGTGGCCGGTTATGCTTGGCTGTTTACCATTGAGTTTGCGTTAATGCTGATTGCTTGCTTGGTGGTACACGAATATGGCCACGTACGAGCTATGAAGTATTTTGGCATTAAAACTAAAGGCATTTATTTAATTCCTTTTGTAGGCGGGTTAGCCGTTAGCGACGATAAAATAACTACGCGCTGGCAAGATGTGGTTATATCACTTATGGGGCCTGCCTTTGGTTTATTTACTTCTGTGCTTGGTGTAGTGCTTTATTACGCTACGGAAATGGAAATATTTGCAGGTGTTGCAGTGCTTAGTGCACTGCTTAATTTATTCAATTTACTGCCTATTTTACCGCTTGATGGCGGGCATGTACTAAAAAGCATAAGCTTCTCAATGCGCTCATGGCTTGGTTTAAGTGTGTGCTTACTTGGCGTGTTATTTGGTTTATGGCTTAGCTATACGTTTGGCTTAATGCTTTTAGTGTTCTTTTTGTTTGTTGGGGCGCTGGAAATTGTGTTTGAATGGCGCGGTCGCCATTACTCACATTTACTACCATTAGATAAATACGGCCAAGGCTTCTCGGCAGTAATGTATGCGCTGGTAGTTGTAGGCCATGTAGCAGTGATGATGCATTTTGCAGATTCAGAAAACGCGATATTAAGCTTACCGATGAAGATTTTATCAAGCTAAGTAAGCACGGGCTGTAATACAAGTTACAGCCCAGTTAGATTAATAAAAGCTCAATACCAGCGATATAAACACCCCAGTAATAATCAGCTGTACCACGCAAAACCCCATAATATCTTTAGCTTTTAACCCTGCAATGGCTAATACCGGTAATGCCCAAAAGGGTTGAATTAAATTGGTCCAAGCATCTCCCCATGCTACAGCCATAGCAACCCTTGCCATATCTGCACCAAGCTCTTGTGCTGCAGGGATAACAATAGGTGCTTGTACAGCCCATTGGCCGCCACCGGATGGCACAAACATATTAACTAACCCTGCACTAATAAAACTGTAAAATGGCAAGCTATCGGCATCCGCTATGGCAATAAAGCCCTGCGATATTTGTTGTGCTAACCCTGTATCGACCATAACGGCCATAATACCGGCATAAAAAGGGAACTGAATTACAATTCCCGCGCCACTCGGAATCGCTTGTTGTAGGCTATTTAGTAAATTGTGGGGGGTCTGATGTAGTGTGATAGCTAAAAATAAGAAAAGCGCTATCACGCTGTTGAGATTTAAGCCGCCACCTGCGATAAAAAAGTAATAACCTAAGTAGGCAAGTCCGAGTAAGCCAATGCCCATGCCTAGCAGTTTGCTTTGTTCTAAATGTTGCGCAGGGCGTGTTATTGTTACTCTATCGAGTAGAGTGTTCTTAAGCAGTGATGGGTCAATATAAACACTGTCTTTTTCACTTGGTAGCATGTAGCGGTTAACCAACGGCATAATAATAAATAAGCCAATCAGAATCGCAATGTTAAAACCTGCGAACAAGGTTTGCTCGGTGCCAATAATCCCCATTGTTGCCTGTGAAAAATGCCCTTCGCTGGCAATGGTTAGTGGTACGGAGCCTGCCAATCCGCCGTGCCATACTACAAAACCTGAGTAAGCACTTGCTACTAAGAGTCGATAATCTACTCGAGTCTGCTTAGCAATAGCCTTAGCAAATAAAGCCCCAATCACTAATCCAAACCCCCAATTAAGCCAGCTTGCTAAAAGCGAGATAAATGTCACTAAAATAATGGCTTTTGGGGCCGTATTAGCAAGCGTTGCTAATTTTGTTAGTAACTTACTTATTAAAGAGGTACTGGCGAGCATATAGCCTGTTACTAGCACCAACAGCATTTGCATGGCAAAGCTAAGTAAGTTCCAAAACCCGCTTCCCCATGATGTTATTACCTCAAGTGTGGTTGCAGGAGTCGCTAAATTCGCAATGCTCAAGGTAATAATAGTGAGCAAAATGACAAATATAAATGGGTCGGGTAAGTAGCGCTCGACGAGCTTAGTAAACGGGCTGGCAACTTTATTGAGCATAATTAATAACGAGTTAGTGAAAACTTATTTACTAATTAATCATGAAACCTTAGGATTAGCAAACACCGCTTTGAATAACCACTCAGTAAGGCAGGTTTTTAAAGGTTGCTGATGAGGAGAGTGTTACTAGCAAATATTTACCCAAGCAGATATTTGCTAGTTTTGTAATTAGGTGCTGCTTAACACATGTTTTAGACGGTTTTGTACTTCTTGCACTAGTAAGTCAGGCTGAAATTTTGATAAAAATGCATCACAGCCAACCTTTTCTACCATGGCTTGGTTAAAGCTGCCGCTTAGGGAGGTGTTAAGTACTACATGTAAGTTTTTTAAGCGGCTGTCGTTACGTATTTCATAGGTTAAGCGATAACCATCCATTGAGGGCATTTCGGCATCGGTAATCACCATAAGTAATTCTTTTTCAACATCGCGGCCTTCATCGGCCCAACCTTTAAGCATATTGAGTGCTTCCAAGCCATTACTGGCAGGAACAATTTCGATACCAAGCTGCGATAATGTATCGCTTACTTGCTTGCGTGCTGTTGGCGAATCATCAGCGTGTAGTATTTTTCGCCCAGAGAATTCGTTAACTATAGTTTGGTCTAACACTCCATCTGAAATATTAACCTCGTACTCAACTATTTCAGCCAGTACTTTTTCTACATCTATAATTTCTACCAAGTGCTCCACGTCGTCGCGCTGTACTTTAGTAAGTGCAGTAATGTAATGATTTTTACCGACTGAGCTGGGTGGTGGCATAATATCAGACCAGGTCATGTTCATTATTTGATCAACCTTACCAATTAAAAAACCTTGAGTGGTACGGTTATATTCAGTCACTACCAAATTACAATCTTCACCATGTTCTTTGTGTGACATAGAAATGGCTTGGCGTAAATCAATCACCGGAATAGATTCACCCCTAATATTGGCAACACCCGTCACCTTAGGGTGAGAGTGCGGTATTTTGCTTAAACGGGGAAGCTTCACCACTTCTTTAATTTTAAATACATTGAGTGCAAATAAATGGCGGCTATGTAAATAAAACAGTAGCAACTCTAAACGGTTCTCACCTACAAGCTGAGTACGCTGATCAACTGACGCTAAAACACCTGACATAATAGATCCATTCTTTCCTCATAACTTAATAACTATAGTTTACTCTTATTTTTATTCATAACGAACCGTGAATATTTCGATTACAGTAAAACGTTGCTTAAGTGTTATGATGTGCAGTATCGTGTTACCAAATGATTCAAATAATCAATCGATTAACAAACAATTATGCATCATATTTTTAAACGTATTGTTGTGCTGTTGCGCAGCCATATTGATCAGGTGAGCTGGCAGTCTGTTGTAATAGCAACGTCTTTACACATGCTACTTACTTGGTGCTTATTATTTATGGCTAATGAGCAAGCACTACTTTCGCCAGGGACCTTTTTTTACTACTACACGGTAACCACTTCAACAGTAGGGTATGGAGATTTAAGTCCATCATCTGACTTGGGCCGTTGGATTGTCGCATTAATACAAATACCCTTTGGTTTGGCTTTATTTGGTGTCTTGTTAGGTAAAACAGGGCAAACAGTAACTTACTTAATTAGGCGCGCTATGACTGGTGATAAAAACTTTGCTCACAGTAGCAATCACATTATTATTTTTGGTTGGCATAATGCTCGAACAAAAAAAATGATCGACTATATTTTGGCTGATACTAAACGTACAGACCGCCGTATTCTATTGGCGGTTACTGAACAAATAGAGCATCCATTTTTAAGTAATGAGAATGTTGATTTTGCTCGTTTGACTAGTTTTACCGATTTGGATGAATTAGAACGCGTTGCCATTCGCCATGCCGATAAAGTGATTATTGATGGCCAAGATGATGACCAAACATTTACTACTGCACTGCGTATTAGCCGTTTAGTCAAAGAAGATTGTCACATTAGTGCACACTTTTTTGATGAAACGAAAGTGGAAATGTTATTAGAGCATTGCCATAATGTAGAGTGTAGTAGCACTAAGTCAGCAGAGATTTTGGTGCGCTCAATGCAAGACCCAGGCTCAAGCCGTGTTCAAGAAGAGCTATTATCTACTTTGCATGGTGATACGCAATTTAGCCTACAAATACCTAGTGATATAAAAACCATGGAATTTGGTAAATTATTTCATCATTTTAAGTACGATCATAATGCAATATTGTTAGGTGTAGCTCATAATTTAAGTGCAAAGAATATGGATTTAAACCCACCTCTAGATTATGCAGTGAATGCGGGTGATATTCTGCATTACATCGCACAAGAGCGGGTGTTAAGTGGTGAAGTTGATTGGCTTAGCTTGGAAAAATAATGACTGAAGTTGCTTTTTTAATTATTGTTTTATGTGCTTACATTTTTCCTATCATGATAATTCTTAACAGTAAGCGTAGCCACGGCCATGAAAAAAATGGCTGGCTAGTCGGCGCTATCTTCTTTTCGTGGATAGCGCTGATTCTTTACTTTTCGATTGTGCCCAAGCAAGGGCACGCCAAGAAAAAGTAAAGCATGAGTACCTTTTGTTACTTATTCTAATTGTCTCAGTTTATGCTCAACAAGTGGGTCGTCAGGCACGAGTTGTTGAGCAACTTCTAATAGCTTAATGGCATCATTTGGGCTTTCGTCTTGATGCTTAATAGCTACCTCTATTAAGGGCTGAATATCAATTTTTTCTTGGTGCTCTTTAACATGCGCTGCTTTTTCGTCGATTAAAATAGTGTGAGCGGTACTTAATAACGCTTGGCGGTGTGCCGATTTAGCGTTGGCTTTATTAAGTTTTTTATAATAATCCTCTTTTAAACGCAGTGTTTTTGTTTGCAGCCTAAATTGCGCAATGTCGATTTGCTGATCACGAATAAAATCAACCGCTACTTGTTTATAAAAGCCAAACTTATTCAAGTAAGTAGCGTGAGTGCCGTGCCCCATACCAAACACGCGTAAGTGAGTGAGCTGTTTGTAGCGTTTAGCATGTTGGCGGTCAATACGATTGGTTGGGTCGTAAATAATGTAACCCTTGGCATCCCCTAAGTCTAAATCATGGTAGTCACCTTGCCAGTCATATTGCTGAGCAATTTCAGTACTTGAGCGGTCATCCCAAGGGGCGATAAGTTTGTTTTTGGTGCTAACAGGATGGAAAAGCAGTACTTTATCGAGTTTGAGTAACTTAGCAAATGCACCCACAGCAAAGCCGCCACGGCTAAGCCCATAGCCTAACTTAGTTTTAAAAGGAGAGAGTAAAGTTGATAGCTGCTCAATAAAAAAGATTAAATTGCGGTTACGAAACCAATTGCTTTTACCTAAATGCTGAAACGCAATAATATTAACATCTTGCTTTTGCGCTAGATGATAGCCCCAAGGGGCAAAGTCTTCATTTAGATCGCGTTCTTGTATATCAGTACCCGCAGGAGAAAAAGTAAAAAGCAGGGGTTTAGTGAGGTCAACAAAGTGATACTTTACATACACATCACCGAGTAAATCTCCACCAGAGGCTGGTAGTTTTGCTTGCCTCTCATCATCGCTGAGAGTTAACCATTCATCCAACCAATACAGTAATTTCATTTTTCCTCCAGTAAACGCAAGCCGCAGATTATAACAAATTTGGCTCCATAAGAAAATCGAGCGGTGACATGCTGCGCTGGTGGAGTACTATTTTAATGAAGAAAATGTAGTTATTTTAGTGGCTTATTTCACCATATTTAAAATTTCATGCCAATCATTTTCGGTCACTGGCATGACCGATAAACGCCCGCCTTTTTTAAGTGCTATATCAGTTATAGCAGTATTTGCTTTGATCGCTTGCAGGCTTACTAAACTACTCAAATGCGCCTGATAAGTTATTTCTACCACAAACCAGCGAGGGTTTTCAGTGGTTGCCTTAGCATCGTAATAGTCGCTACTTAAATCAAATTGCGTTGGATCAGGGTAAGCAGCCTTAGTAACCACACCAAGCCCTGCAACGCCAACTTGTTTACAGCTAGAATGATAAATCATCACTAAATCACCTTGCTTTACATCATCGCGAATAAAATTACGCGCTTGGTAGTTGCGTACACCTTCCCATAGCGTTGTTTGCTGTGGCGCTTGCTTTAAGTCATCAATTGAAAAGGCGTCGGGTTCGGTTTTAAAAAGCCAAAATGCCATATTAGATTTCCTCAATCAGTGAGTTAGTATTTTTTAACTATTGTATAGTATCATTTATAAATTAGGGGATTGAGGAAGAAATAATGAGCCAAGTATTAGATGATTTATTATCGTTGTTGTCACTTGAAGAAATTGAGCAAGGTTTATATCGAGGACAAAGCCAAGATTTAGGTTTTAGAGCGGTGTTTGGTGGTCAAGTTATGGGACAAGCGCTTTCAGCAGCTAAAGAAACACTGCCTGCGGGGCGTATTGTTCATTCCTTACATTCTTATTTTTTACGCCCAGGCGACGCTGCAAAACCGATTGTGTACGATGTAGAAACTATACGTGATGGTAAAAGTTTTAGCACTCGACGTGTCAGTGCGATTCAGTACGGTAAACCTATTTTTTACATGACAGCGTCGTTTCAAGGTGAAGAGCAGGGGTTATCGCATCAAGCCACTATGCCTGATGTTCCAGCTCCTGAAGAACTGCGTTCTTCGTTAGAGTTTTATCAAGAAAATGCACAGCATATTCCTGAAGCAATCCGTAATAAGTTTATTCGTGAAATGCCGATTGAAATGCGTCCGGTGAACTTTCATAACCCCTTTAAACCTGAAGCCCTAGAACCGGTAAAACATATTTGGTTTAAAGCCAATGGCGATATGCCGGACGATCAACGTATTCATAATTACTTATTGGCGTATGCGTCTGACTTTGAGTTTTTACCAACCGCACTGCAGCCACATGGTGTGTCGTTTATGCAGCCGAATATGCAAGTTGCGACCATAGATCATGCTATGTGGTTTCATCGTCCATTTAGAATGGATGATTGGATGTTATATACCATTGATAGCCCAAGCGCGAGTTCAGGAAGAGGGCTGGTACGTGGTCAGTTTTTTGACCGCCAAGGCAATTTAGTTGCCTCGACGATTCAAGAAGGGGTAATGCGCCAGCGTTAACTCTTTGCTACCTACTATATTGGGTTAATTCAATATAGTGAAGTACGTTACTGACATTGAGCGTGGACAATGTCAGTAATTGATTGCCAAATACGTGCCGGCAAGAGTGTTTGCAGTTGCTTGTAGGTCTCGCACAGCTCTTGGCTGCCTTGTAAGCCGCTATCAGATTCACTAATTAGTTTTTGTTCGCGAAGGTTGGAAATAAAACTACTAAGTACCTTCTTATCAAAAAACTCCGGCGTTTTAATGCCATGTAACGTACCCAAGCGTTGTGCCAACACATAGCTTTCACGTTCCAGTTCAGCTTTTGCAATACCTTGGCTGGTTTGAATAAAGCCAATCACAATCGCATAACGTTGCAGAGTAAAGCTCAATGCACGACCAAGCATTTCGAGTTTGGCAAAGCTATCGTTACTTTGAGTTACTTTGATATTATCACCATCAAGCTCAATTAAGCCTTGATCGCTAAAGTTAGTTAAAATGCGGGCCACATAGTTGTCATCAAGCTCTTGTAAGTACCACTCTTTGGCGAATAACGGATAAAATGATTTTACCAATTGATGGCAGTGAGTAACGGTACTTTGATGCTGCTTAAATAAATGTAGAGCTACTAAGCTAGGTACTGCAAAAATATGCAAAATGTTATTACGGTAATAGTTAAATAAGGTTTTTTCTTTATCGTTTATCGCAATAATTTCACCAAACTCGTCACTGATCACATCAAACTTATTCAACTTTAAAGCGTGTTCTAGCAGTTGCTCTGGCGTTTCATCGGGTGCGGTTATTTTATTGCTGTAGCTAGCTTCACGTTGTAATCGCAAATAAAACTCAAGCTGAGCTAGCAATTTAGGTTTACTCAATGCGTGCTTATCGTTTACTAGCAGTATCATCGCCAGTAAGTTAACTGAGTTAAGTGCGGCGGCATTGTTAATTTTAACCATAACCTGATCAGCAAGATTAGCCACCTGCGGCCCTAGCCATTGTGGTTTTTGCACGTCGGTAGCATGAATTGATTCGCGCCAGTCGGGTTGGTTGTCATTCAGGTATTGGTTAATAGAAATTGGGTCACCAAAATTTAAATACCCGCGACCATAGTTTTTCAAATTTTTAATTGCTTTAAAAATACCTAATATCGACTCGCCTTTTTTATCATTACCCGCGAGCTCTTTTAAGTAGGTGTTTATTTCCATTACGTGTTCGTAACCAATATACACCGGTACAATTGATACAGGGCGGTCTATACCACGAAGCATAGCTTGCATCGTCATGGCGAGCATACCCGTTTTTGGGGGGAGTAAGCGTCCGGTTCTACTGCGGCCACCTTCGGTATAAAACTTAACCGAGTAACCCTTTATAAATAACTGGCTTAAGTATTCTTTAAATACCGCTGAGTAGAGTTTGTTACCAGCAAATGAGCGACGAATAAAAAATGCACCACTGCGGCGGAATATGCCACCTGCAGGGAAAAAGTTAAGGTTAATCCCTGCAGCAATATGCGGTGGTACAAGGCCTTGATGATAAATAGAGTAGGTTAGTAGCAAGTAATCCATATGGCTACGATGACAAGGCATGTAGATTATTTCATGGCCTTTATTGGTTAGGTCATGAATTTGCTCGGTGTACTTTATGTCAATGCCATTATAAAGCTTATTCCAAAGCCACGTTAATATGCGATCAGCAACGCGAATTGTGGCATCGCTGTAATTAGCGGCGATTTCATCAAGTAGCTTTAAGGCGTTTTGTCGCGCCTGAGCTTGGCTGATGTTTTTTTCAGAAGCCTCGGTTTGAATTGCTTTTTTAATTGTGGGTGATGCCAGTAGTGAGCTAAATAACTGATCACGAGATGGGATTTTAGGCCCTGTTGCAGCCAGCTTTTGACGTTTAAAGTGAACTAGAGCTACACGCAACAGCTTATGAGGAAGTTCATTAACGTCGGCTTTTTCATTAACCAATAAAGATAAGTCGAGTGGTTGGCTAAATCGAATAAAGTTATCTCTACCTGAAAAAAGCACCACAAAAATTTTTCTAAACCAGCTGGGCGTTAGTGAGTGCGAAAGTAAAGTGCTTAGTCCGGGTTTTTCTTTACCTGGCGATCGGCCCCATAAAATAGTCACGGGCACCACTTGCACATTTTTTTGGCCACTATTTAATAAGTGCTCAACAATGTGTTTGCCTTGCGCTAATGCATTGGTAGACTTTTCTTTATCACCAAATAGCGGGGGAGGGTTTTTAATGCCGATAAAGCGATCTAACGTCTTGTCACCTAATATTTGCTGCTCGGTTGGGTCCGGTAAACCATTTCGTTTACAAACACGGGCCAGTGCCGCTAGATCAAAGCGTGAGTTTAAACGCACTATATAGAATGTCGGGTTTTTAGGGTTTAACTCAAATTGCTCTAAAGGCTTTTCAGGCAGTACTTTGCTTTTAACAAACAAGCGGCTGATACCACCAGAGATAAGATTTAAACCATAATTTAAAATACGCATTGACTCACCATAAGAGAGTAGTTACCCAAACTAATATGGGTATATAACAGCAAAATTAGCGCATAGGATAACATAATATCTAAAAAATCCCCTGCAGATTAATCGACAAGCTATGACATTATAAAGACATCATCACTTCCATTGCGTTCACTATTAATAAACTTAGCTATTTTTTAAACGACAATAACAAAGTAATTATGTCTAAATAGTTGTTGCATTTATCACCAGTATCATTATAATACGCAGGCTTTCAAAATTCCCTCGGGAACAAGAAAGAATAAATTAAGCTTGGATTTCAAGCTAATAAACAGGAGTTCCGATTTGGAACTCAACGTAGATATAATCAAACAACCGGCATCTTAATTATTAAGATTGTTTCGGTCGTTTTTTTATGCTCTTTAAATGCTCTTTATATTGAGGTTTAAGAATGTCAAATCAACGCATTCGTATTCGCCTAAAAGCTTTTGACCACCGTTTGATTGACCAATCAACGGCGGAAATCGTGGAAACTGCGAAACGCACTGGCGCACAAGTACGTGGTCCAATTCCACTACCTACACGCTTTGAACGTTTTACTGTACTTACATCACCGCACGTTAATAAAGACGCGCGTGATCAGTACGAGATCCGCACCCATAAACGTCTGATCGACATCGTAGAACCAACAGACAAGACTGTAGACGCACTTATGCGTTTAGACCTTGCTGCTGGTGTTGATGTTCAAATCAGCCTGGGTTAATCGGAAGATTAGAGAGGTTTTAGGAAAATGGCATTAGGTCTAGTCGGTCGTAAAGTGGGTATGACACGTATCTTCACTGAAGATGGTGTATCTATCCCTGTGACAGTTATTGAAGCGACTCCTAACCGCATTGCTCAGATCAAATCTGACGCAACAGACGGTTATAACGCGCTTCAAGTAACCGCAGGCACTAAAAAAGCAAGCCGTGTAAACAAAGCAACAGCGGGTCACTTCGCTAAAGCTGGTGTTGAAGCGGGTCGCGGTCTGTGGGAATTCCGCCTAAATGGTGGTGAAGGCGATTTTGAAGTAGGCTCTGAGCTTACTGTTGAATTATTCAACGAAATCAACAAAGTTGACGTAACCGGTACTTCTAAAGGTAAAGGTTTCCAAGGTGGTGTTAAGCGCTGGAATTTCAGCATGCAAGACGCTACACATGGTAACTCTCTATCTCACCGTGCTCCTGGTTCAATCGGTCAAAACCAATCACCTGGTAAGGTGTTTAAAGGTAAGAAAATGGCCGGTCAAATGGGTAATGAGCAAGTAACAACTCAGAACCTTGAACTAGTTCGCGTTGACGCTGAGCGTAACCTGCTTTTAGTTAAAGGTGCAGTACCTGGCGCTATCGGCGGTGACGTTATCGTTAAACCAGCTGTTAAAGCATAAGTCCTGGAGATTTAGTGATGGAATTAGCAATTAAAGACGCTTCTGGCGCTCTTGAAGTTTCTGAAGCTACTTTTGGACGTGAGTTTAACGAAGCATTAGTACACCAAGTAGTTGTTGCATACGCAGCAGGTGCTCGTCAAGGTACTCGTGCTCAGAAGACACGTTCTGAAGTAAGCGGTGGTGGTAAAAAACCATGGGCTCAAAAAGGTACTGGCCGTGCACGTGCTGGTACAATCCGTAGTCCAATTTGGCGTTCAGGTGGCGTTAGCTTCGCAGCTAAACCACAAGACCACAGCCAAAAAGTAAACCGTAAAATGTACCGTGGTGCGATCAAAAGCATCTTATCTGAATTAGTTCGTCAAGAGCGTTTAATCGTTGTTGAGAGTTTTGGTCTTGAAGCACCAAAAACTAAAGAACTAGTTGCTAAGCTTAAAGAACTTGAGCTTAAAGATGTTCTTATCGTGACTGAAGAAGTAGATGAAAATCTTTTCTTATCGGCACGTAACCTGTACAAGGTTGACACACGTGATGTAGCTGGTATCGATCCTGTAAGCTTAATTGCTTTCGATAAGGTACTAATTACAGCTGCTGCTGTTAAGCAACTTGAGGAGGCGCTAGCATGATCCGTGAAGAACGTCTTTTAAAAGTGATCCTTGCTCCACACATCTCTGAAAAAAGCACAATCGCTGCTGAAGAAAACAATACTATTGTTTTTAAAGTAGCAAATGACGCAACTAAAGCTGAAGTTAAAGCGGCAGTTGAGAAGCTTTTTGAAGTAGAAGTAACTGGTGTTCGCACACTTAACGTTAAGGGTAAAACAAAACGTACTGGCATGCGTTTCGGTCGTCGTAGCGACTGGAAGAAAGCTTACGTTACTCTTAAAGAAGGTAGCGAGCTGGACTTTGTCGGCGGCGCCGAGTAATAAGGGGAGTTAGAATTATGGCACTTCAAAAGTGTAAGCCAACTTCTGCGGGTCGTCGTCACCTAGTTAAAGTGGTTAACCCAGATTTACATAAGGGTAAACCTTACGCACCACTATTAGAGAAAAACTCTAAATCAGGTGGTCGTAATAACAATGGTCGTATTACGGTTCGTCATATCGGTGGTGGTCATAAGCAGCATTACCGTTTAATCGATTTTAAACGTACTAAAGATGGCATTCCAGCCACAGTTGAGCGTTTAGAATATGATCCAAATCGTAGCGCAAACATCGCTCTTGTATTATATGCAGACGGTGAGCGTCGTTACATTATCGCACCTAAAGGCTTAAAAGCTGGCGATGCAATCCAGTCTGGTGTTGATGCACCAATCAAACCTGGTAATGCATTACCAATGCGTAATATGCCTGTAGGTTCGACTGTTCACAACGTAGAATTAAAACCAGGTAAAGGTGCTCAAATCGCACGTTCTGCTGGTGCATACGTTCAAATCCTTGCTCGTGATGGTCAATATGTAACATTACGTCTTCGTTCAGGCGAAGTTCGTAAAGTTGAGTCTGATTGTCGTGCTACGCTAGGTGAAGTAGGCAATGCTGAGCATATGCTTCGTTCACTTGGTAAAGCAGGTGCAAATCGCTGGCGTGGTATTCGTCCGACAGTTCGTGGTGTTGCCATGAACCCGGTTGATCACCCACACGGTGGTGGTGAAGGTCGTACATCTGGTGGTCGTCATCCTGTGTCTCCATGGGGTAAACCGACTAAAGGTGCTAAGACGCGTAAGAACAAGCGTACGGATAAATTTATAGTACGTCGTCGTACTAAGTAATATTGAGGAATAGCCATGCCACGCTCTCTCAAGAAGGGTCCTTTTATAGACCTACACTTGCTGAAGAAGGTAGAGAAAGCTTTGGAAAGCGGTGAAAAGAAGCCAATTAAAACTTGGAGCCGTCGTTCAATGATCATACCTAACATGATCGGATTGACCATTGCTGTCCATAATGGTCGCCAGCATGTACCAGTTTTCGTTTCTGACGAAATGATCGGTCACAAACTAGGTGAATTTGCACCAACTCGCACTTACCGTGGCCATGCTGCGGATAAGAAAGCGAAGAAACGTTAAGAGGGGAAGATAAATGCAAGCATTAGCTAAACATAAATTCGCCTCTGGTTCGGCGCAAAAAGCACGTCTAGTTGCAGATCAGATCCGCGGGTTACCTGTCGATCGCGCACTAGAAATCCTGGCGTACAGCCCGAAAAAAGCGGCTGTATTAGTTAAGAAAGTACTTGAGTCTGCTATTGCTAACGCAGAGCATAACGAAGGTGCTGACATTGATGAGCTACGTGTAACAACGATCTTTGTGGACGATGGTCCAACAATGAAACGTATTATGCCACGTGCTAAAGGACGCGCAGACCGCATCCTTAAGCGTACAAGCCACATCACTGTTGTGGTTTCAGATAGCTAGGAGATATAAGTAATGGGACAAAAAGTTCATCCTACTGGTATTCGCCTAGGTATATCTAAACCTTGGGTTTCTACCTGGTACGCGAATTCAAAAGATTTCTCTGCACAGCTTTTTGGCGATCACAAAGTACGTACATTCCTTACTAAGGAATTGAAAGCGGCTTCTGTGTCTAAAATCGTTATTGAGCGTCCAGCAAAATCTATCCGAGTAACTATTCACACGGCTCGTCCGGGTGTTGTTATCGGTAAAAAAGGCGAAGACGTAGAAAAATTACGTCAAGCGGTAACTAAAATCGCTGGTGTACCTGCTCAGATTAATATTTCTGAAGTACGTAAACCAGAACTAGATGCACAACTAGTAGCAGACGGCATTGCCTCTCAGCTAGAGCGTCGTGTTATGTTCCGTCGCGCTATGAAGCGTTCGGTACAAAATGCAATGCGCATCGGTTCTAAAGGGATTAAAGTTGAAGTTAGCGGTCGTCTTGGCGGCGCAGAAATCGCACGTTCAGAATGGTATCGTGAAGGTCGTGTACCTCTACATACTCTTCGTGCTGATATCGACTACGCAACTTCTGAAGCCTTAACCACTTACGGTATCATTGGTGTTAAAGTTTGGATCTTCAAAGGCGAAGTTATTGGTGGTTTACCACTAGTACAAGAGCAAGAGAAACCAGCTAAACGCGCACCAAAGAAAGCCAAAAAAAGTGCTAAGTAGAGGTAGCGAGTAATGTTACAGCCAAAACGTACAAAATTCCGTAAAATGCATAAAGGCCGCAACCGTGGTCTAGCGCAAAACGGTAACAAAGTAAGCTTCGGTACTTTCGGTTTGAAAGCTACTGGTCGTGGCCGCATGACTGCTCGTCAAATCGAAGCAGCTCGTCGTGCTATGACACGTCACGTGAAACGTCAAGGTAAAATCTGGATCCGTGTCTTCCCTGACAAGCCGATCACAGAAAAGCCTCTTGAAGTTCGTATGGGTAAAGGTAAAGGTTCTGTTGAATATTGGGTTGCTGAAATTCAGCCTGGTAAAGTACTTTACGAAATGGAAGGTGTTTCAGAAGAGCTTGCTCGTGAAGCGTTTAACCTTGCTGCTCGTAAGCTGCCATTCAAAACAACTTTCGTAACTCGGACGGTAATGTGATGAAAGCAAACGAACTAAAAGATAAAAGCGTAGAAGAGCTTAATGCTGAACTTCTAGGTCTTCTTCGTGAGCAGTTTAACCTGCGCATGCAAGCAAGCACTGGTCAGCTAGCTCAGACACACACGCTAAGAACAGTACGTCGCGATATCGCGCGTGTAAAAACAATTATTAACCAGAAGGCAGGTCAATAATGAGCGATAAAATTCGTACTCTTCAAGGCCGTGTAATCAGCGACAAGATGGAAAAATCTTTCACTGTTGCTATCGCACGTTACGTGAAGCACCCAATCTATGGGAAATTCATCAAACGTACGACTAAGTTACACGTACATGACGAAAATAACACTGCAAAAGCGGGTGACGTAGTTACTATCCGTGAATGTGCACCAATTTCTAAGAACAAATCTTGGACTTTGGTAGATGTTGTTGAACGTCCAAAACAAGCTTAATTTTTAATTAAGTCTGTTTTTATAAGAAACCCCAGCTTTTGCTGGGGTTTTTTTTGCGTTTAAAAAAGCTGTAAGCGGTAAGTTTTAAGCCGTCAGCCGTCAACTGCTCGGAGTGAATTTGAGGGCCGTAGCTTGGGTTTTTAGTCTAGAGCACTCGAGAAAAAGCACGCCGTGAATACGTAATTGTCCTAATACTTTATCAATTTGAGTGATTGAATCTGACGTTAATCGTGTTAAAAATTTCTGATATACGACAGCATAGATTTTGGAGGTAGAGTAATACTGGAGTAATTGCCAAGAGCAACTAAATAACAGCTTTATAATTTACCAAACCTATGACTTTGCGAGAGTAGAGCTGCAACAATAGATAATAAAATGCATACTGCGGAAGTTACAATTAGAAAGCGGTTTTCAATTCTACTGACTTGCCTTTCGCCTACAATTTGATAGGTCACGTCCCCCTCAATAAAACGTTCGCCTTGGTATTGCTGAGTGACATTAAACGCTAAAAAATCTTCTTGCTTTGCCTGATAAGTAAAGTAGGTTTCAGCATAAAAAATTTCATACGTTGCAATAGCCAAACCATAAGGCTAATTATTAATAGCGTAAAACTCAAAATAGGCAGTTTTTTCAGTGGCACTTTGGTTGATGTTGTTACAGGTAAATAGCAATCAAAACATGCTTCGCCATAGCATCGCTTTAGCTTTTCGATTACTTCGGGAGAAGGAATGAATTGGCCATTCTCTAGTTTTGATAAGTAAGACTGTTGGATGCCTATTTCACGTGCAGCAAATGCTTGAGTCCATTTTTTGTCTGATCGAAGACGTTTTAATTCTTTTCCTAGCGATTGCATACCCATATTCTCTTCTTAATTGCAGCCACATTATTATCACTAATTAGCTAAGCCAGAGATAGAGGTCATGCCTCTATTCATGCGAATGAATAAAAGAATATCATGAATATTAATAGATTAGCGATTTTTATGGGCTACTTTAAATTATGCTAGTATTCTCAAACTAACGAAAGGATATATTGTATTATGAAAAAACACGTTTATTTATTACTTAGCTCCATCGCTTTATTCTTTGTAAGTTATCAAACTAATGCTGAACCTGTTTTTGCAGTTAAAGCCGATATTTATAAATTGAAAAATGAAATAACAATTGATAGTAAAATTTCTGAAACACTAAATTCATTGACTCCAATTCACCAACCAATGCTATTAGCTCTATTAAACGAGAGTGCACAAATAGAAATAGGGGATAAAAAACAACTAACATCACTTGAGATAAAAGCAAACGAAGATGGATCGTTTTTCAATGCATCGATGAAGTTAAAAGATAAAACAGATGGCCAATGGCAATCGATAACGTCTTTTATGCCTAACATTCCCAGTGGTCAAGCTGTATATTTTAGCCGTACTTTTATCGATAGTGTTTGGTTGATAAAGTTAACAGGAACACGATATGAATCAGAAGAGCTGGGTCTAGCTAGTTTTAAAAAACAATAATAGTAATAGCTGAAGTGCTAGTAAGCACTTATTTTTCTACTGAGGTTTAGGCTTATATTGCTAGATATCTGGATCTTGGTTTTACTCCAATTTTTAAGATGTGTTATGTACTTATTAGTAATTATAATGCGCAGTTTATAATAAAAAGCCTCTGCGTAGGCAAAGGCTTGTGTTTTCTGCGAAGCCGGAAGCCCGTTTACCAAATCATCTCTACAAATTCAGGATGATCAATATACGGGTTACGATTTCCCTGAAATTCAAACGCTGCTTGGTTGCGGTCTAATTCCATTTGGCTAACAGGATCGTTGTTATGCCACTTTAACAGCATGGCCACAACCCAGCTTTCAAATACTTGGGTACTGGTGCCATTAAGCACGTCATTACTAGCTGCGGTGTTATTTTGCCAAGCACCAATTACGTTTTGATAACGGGTTGCCATGTAAAAATAAGCACGAGCAAAGTCACCTTTAAATTCATCAATAGGTTCAAACACAGTACCGTTGTAATTAATCGTATTACTTGCAGAGCCTAATTTACTGCCGTTGGTTGAGGTAAACGAAGCGCTTGCTACTTCACCGAATGGGAAGTTGCTTCGTTTTGAATTTACATAACCGTCAGTGGCGTAAATATGATGAACATCAGAGTTCATCGGTTCAACTTTTCCACCAAACCAACTTTTAGGGAACGAATGCTCTCGGTTGTAGCAATCTGCCTCACCACTGTAGGTGCCACATTGATCGCTAACAGCTGTGTATGTGTAGCTATCAGAGCCATTGGGCTTCTCGCTGTACATATCTAAAATACTATTATCGTTTTCATAGTATTTATCACGCGCCGATGCGTCGTAAAAATTCCAAATAGCGGAATACCCCTGAGCATTATGATTATTAATAATGTTATAAAGCTCAGTTTTTAGCGTGTAACCAGACAAGCCTTGAGTTGTCACATAGTAGCCGGTTGGCGTCGGTGTTGGCTCAGTGCTTCCTAATGAGAAAGCGGTAGCTTCGGTTGTTTGAAAACTAGCTCCACTGGCGAGCAATGTGCTTTCATTATTCAAGGCGTAGCTACCACTGCCATATGAACAGCAAATACCATCGCCATAGCTGTCATTAATAGTAAATGTATACTCACCATCGGCTACGCATAATTGTTCAGTATATTGGGTGTTTGCAGCATACCCACTTCCGCTTGCAACGACACCGGTTTGGTTGTGCGCTATTTGCCAGCTGGTTTCTTCGCCGTAGTTATCTGTGGTTAGGCTAAAAGTAAGGCCGTTATCTGCGCAGCTTGGAGAGCCAATGCTGTCATTATTAGGCAAGAAGTTATCAACATAAACTAACTCGCTACCATCAAATCCCGTTGTATCATAAAAGCGTAAGCCGACATCAATGGTTTTATTACTATCAGCTGTGTAGCTGTAAGTTATACTCTGCCATTGGTTGGTTTGTGCTGGATTTGAATAGCCTTGATAACCATCTATCAACAAACGCGCCTTAAGATGGCCTTCGGTATGATACACATCTACTGAGAACTCATAAGTTTTACCCATTTCAACAGCGACTTGCTGCAAAAAATCAGTATTGCTTTGTGTGCCTGTATTAACGCTAATCGCTGCTGCTTGTGAGCCTGTGCTTACGACTGTGCTGTTGGCAGATACGTTAATACCGCTATCAATCACTGTCCACGCATCTGGGGTGTTGCCACTGTATTGTTCAAAGTTGCCATTAACCACATTAGCCATCGCGGGTAATGGGGATAATAACAAGGTGCTCAAAAGTAATTTGTTTTTATATATACCGTGTAACATAGGTGTTCCTATTTATATTTTTGCGTAATATACCTTAGAATATTAAAGTTACAAAATTGTTAAATTAAAATTTCATAAAAGGCAATAAAACCCTTTTAGGCCTATTTCGTAGGTTTTTAGATAACTTAATAACTAAATGGAATATCAAAGCAGATTCTATTCTTTTTTTATCTATGCTTAGGCGGCTATCCTGCATACTCAATTAACCTCAACAGAACTTTCTGAGTGAGGTGGCACTCATTTTAAACAATGTGAACAAGCATTGTGTTTAACGTTCAGGGTTATGAGGAAAAATTCATGTTGTTAGGTCAACTCAATGCGCTAGCAAGTCCGCTTTCGCAAGAGCAAGTACAAAAGCTACAAGGTTTAGTGGCTGAGCTTAATCCAATTCAGCAAGCCTGGGTTAGCGGCTACTTAGCTGCTAATGCTAATTCTGCAGCGCTTGGCGCGCCAGCTTCAGGTGCACCTGCAACCTCGGAGGCGGCAGCACTGACCATTTTATATGGTTCACAAACAGGTAATGCTAAAGCGGTGGCGACTAAACTTAAAGAGCAAGCTGAGTCTCGCGGCTTAGCAACAAAGCTGGTTAGCATGTCAGATTACAAACCGACTGCCCTGAAAAAAGAAAAGTTTCTAACCGTGGTTGTATCGACTTACGGCGAGGGTGAGCCACCAGAAGACGCTGAAACACTGTATGAATTTTTAATTACTAAAAAAGCGCCAAAGCTTGATGGTGTCAAAGTTGCAGTATTAGGCTTAGGTGATTCTAGCTATGAATTTTTCTGCCAAACCGCTAAAGACTTTGAAGAGCGTTTAACTAAATTAGGTGCGGAGGTTATTCATCAACGTGCTGACCTAGACGTTGATTATGATGACGAAGCAGCCACTTGGATTGAGGGCGCATTAAATGCGTTTGAACCAGATTTAAAAGCCCAGCAAGATGCAACTAGCGGTCAAGTTGTATCAATGCCATTTGGCGCTCCTGTAGCAGCGGCTAGTCAGTACACAAAGCAAAATCCGTTTGCGGCAGAGCTAAGCTTAGTGCAAAAAATTACTAGTCGTGATTCAACCAAAGATGTACGCCATGTTGAAATTTCACTAGAAGGGTCAGACATTACGTATACACCTGGTGATTCACTCGGCATTTACTTTTTAAATGATGAAGCCCGTGTAGATGAGCTACTAGCGCAAACACAAATTGATCCAACTAGCCGCGTTAAACTTGGCGATGAAGAACTCAGCGTACGTGATGCCTTAATTGAAAAACTAGAGCTAACACAATCCTACCCTGGGTTTGTTGAAAAGTACGCCACGGCTACAGGCACGCCTGAGCTGCTTAAACTAGTAGAAGATAAAGGCGCAATGCGCGAATACATTGAGCCTCGTCAAATCTTTGATGTGGTTGCACAAAACCCAGCTAAATTAGAAGCGCAAACACTAGTTGATTGCCTGCGTAAATTACAAGCACGTTTATATTCAATTGCCTCTAGCCAAGCTGAGGTTGAAGATGAGGTGCACTTAACTATTGCATTAGTTGAGTTTGAAGCGTTTGGCACAGAGCACTTAGGTGGTTGTTCAGGGTACTTAGCACGCCGCGCAGAAGAAGGCTGTAAAGTAAAAGTGTTCAGTGAACATAACGATAACTTCCGCTTACCAGTAAGTGATGACACACCAATTATTATGGTTGGTCCAGGTACTGGTATTGCGCCATTTCGCGCCTTTTTACAAGAACGTGATGCACGAGAAGCAACAGGTAAAAACTGGCTGTTTTTTGGTAACCCACACTTTACTCAAGACTTCTTGTACCAAGTAGAAATTCAAGGATACTTAAAGTCAGGTTTACTAAGTAAGATTGATGTAGCGTTTAGCCGTGACCAAGCAGAAAAAGTTTATGTACAAGACAAGTTACGTAAAAACTCAAAAGAAGTATTTGATTGGTTAGAAGCGGGCGCTCATTTTTATGTGTGTGGCGACGCTAACCGCATGGCAAAAGATGTACACAATGCCTTAGTTGATATTATTAGCGAAAACACCGGTAAAAGCTATGAAGACGCAGAGCAGTACTTAAAAGACTTAAGAAGCGCAAATCGCTATCAGAAAGACGTGTACTAAGTACACATTGTTTACTTTATAAAAAGTAACGCTAACAGCCGTCACTGTAACAAATTTAGGATTAAACATGAGCGAACAAGATAAAAACGTAAAGCTTTCTGATAACGAGCGTTTGAAAAGAGAAAGCAACTTTTTACGTGGCACTATAGAGCAAGATTTAAAAGACGAGATCACCGGTGGTTTTACCGCCGATAATTTCCAGTTAATTCGTTTTCACGGCATGTATCAACAAGATGATCGCGATATCCGTCCTGAACGTGCTAAACAAAAGCTAGAGCCATTGCATAATGTGATGTTACGCGCACGTATGCCTGGCGGTATTATTAAGCCAGAGCAATGGCTTGCAATTGATAAATTTGCTGGTGATAAAACCAGTTATGGCAGCATTCGTTTAACTACTCGCCAAACATTTCAGTTTCATGGTGTATTAAAACCTGAAATTAAAGGTATGCACCAATTGCTTAATAGTGTTGGAATTGATTCTATTGCCACTGCCGGTGATGTTAACCGTAATGTGTTATGTACTACCAATCCGGTTGAGTCTGAGTTACATCAAGAGGCCTACGAGTGGGCGGCAAAAATTTCTGAACACTTATTACCTAAAACGAAGGCATACGCTGAAATTTGGCTTAATGGCGAAAAATCTGAAACTACAGAAGAGCCTATTTTAGGTTCAACGTATTTACCGCGTAAGTTTAAAACTACAGTGACGATCCCACCTAATAATGAGGTGGACGTACATGCTAACGATTTAAACTTTGTGGCGATTGCTGAGGATGGCAAACTCGTTGGTTTTAACGTGCTAGTAGGCGGCGGTTTGGCGATGACCCATGGCGATACAGCAACCTACCCACGTAAAGCGGACGACTTTGGCTTTATTAGCCTAGAAGATACGTTAAAAATTGCTGAGCACGTAGTATCTGTTCAGCGTGATTGGGGCAACCGCTCAAATCGTAAAAATGCAAAAACTAAATACACACTCGATCGTGTTGGCACTGAAGTATTCAAAGCTGAAGTTGAAAAGCGCGCAGGCGTGAACTTTGCACCAAGCCGCCCTTATGAGTTTACTCACCGAGGGGATCGTATTGGTTGGGTAGAAGGCATTGATGGTAAGCACCACTTAACCTTATTTATTCAAAGCGGTCGTATTTTAGACTACCCAGATAAGCCGCTTAAAACAGGGTGTCGCAAAATTGCAGAAATTCATCAAGGTGATTTTCGCATGACGGCAAATCAAAACTTAATTATTGCCGGTGTACCGGCCGATCAAAAAGCAGTAATTGAAGAAATAGCCCGCAATCATGGTTTGATTGACGATAAGGACACTGAGCAACGCAAAAATTCAATGGCGTGTGTGGCATTGCCAACTTGCCCATTAGCTATGGCCGAAGCTGAGCGTTACTTACCGAGTTTAATTGAAAAAATAGAGAACTTATTAGCCAAACACGGAGTGCCAAATGACAGCATTATTATGCGTGTAGTTGGTTGTCCGAATGGCTGTGGTCGTGCCATGCTAGCAGAAGCAGGCTTGGTCGGCAAAGGCCCTGGTAAGTACAACGTTTACCTTGGGGGGAATACTGAGGGTACACGTATTCCAAAGCTTTACCTTGAAAATGTTGGCGAAGAGGTTTACTTAGAAGCATTCGATAAACTCATTGGGCAATGGGTTAGTGAGCGTAATGATGGCGAATGTTTTGGTGATTTTGTTATTCGCAAAGGTATTGTTGCAGAAGTAAAAGTATCCGTTACCGATTTTTACGCATAATTTAAAAGCAGCGCAAAGCGCTGGTGAGGTTTAAAGTTGACCATGAGTGAATTTAAAAACATATTACAGCTAGATAAGCAAAGCCAACAGGCTATGTTAGCTGATGCGAACGGTTTGCTGGCTGACATGAGCGCAGAGCAGCGCGTTGCATGGGCACTTGAAAATTTGCCTGACACTGCGTTTTTATCATCGAGCTTTGGTATTCAGGCTGCAGTTATGTTGCATTTAATGACTGCACAGCGCCCAGATATACCTGTGGTATTAACTGATACAGGCTACTTATTTCCAGAAACCTATCAGTTTATAGAGCAAATGACTTCGCAGTTATCACTTAACCTAAAAGTGTATAAAGCGCAGCTGAGCCCTGCATGGCAAGAGGCTAAATTTGGAAAATTATGGGAGCTAGGTGAGGCAGGCATTAAGCAATACAACCAGCTCAATAAAGTAGAGCCAATGACACGCGCTTTAAAGGAGCTAAATGCGAGCACTTGGTTTAGTGGCCTACGTCGAGATCAATCCTCAAGCCGTGCTGAAAAGCAAGTACTAGAAATAAGCCGAGGTACGGTAAAAGTATATCCCATTATTGAATGGAATAATCGCGATGTATATCAGTATCTAACAAAGCACAATTTGCCATACCACCCATTATGGGAGCAGGGTTATGTGTCGATGGGGGATATACATACCACGCGTAAATTAGAGCCCGGCATGAGTGAAGAGGAAACCCGCTTTTTTGGCTTAAACCGTGAGTGTGGCTTACATATAGATGGAGATGGTATTTAATTATATTATTATTCAAAGCTATAAAATCAAAAAATCGCAGCCTTTGCTGCGTTTTTTGTTGTTTAATATTTGCTGAATTGGTTCTTTTTTATTATATTGGTTGTGATGATGGATTAAACACACAGCAGGAACGCTATGAAATACTTCACCTATTTAGCAATGTCAGTGATGATATTAGCTGTAGTCTTATTATTTTTTATAAAAAAGCCAAATGGCCAGCCTTGGTTAAGTACCTCTGTTATTCACAGTGAATCAGCAGAGATTAAAAATGAAATGATAGCGCTTTCATCTAGCGCGTTAGATAGTATTACCTCAGCAATTACCACAGCGGGTGAAAAAATCACTGGGGCTACCTTTGAGACAGAAACTCCTAAGCCAATTTATAAATGGCAAGACGAGCAAGGACAATGGCATTTCTCAGATGTACCAAACAAGAATGGTAAAAGCGAAGTGGTAAAGCTTAACCCCGCCGATATTAATGTCGTGGTTGCAGAAGATACCGCCATTTTGAGTGGCAGTGCTAAATCAGCAGTAAAGCCTTTTCCTCAGCGAGCACCAGCGATATACAACAGTGAATCAATTAATAAGCTGTTTGAAGATGCTGAAAAAGCTAAAAAGAGAATAGAGCAACGCAGTAAAGAGGTCGAAAGTTTTAGCGGCTTTTAATTTTGAGGTGTTTTTGCTGTGTCTTCAAATAACGCTTTTCTGCTTCCATTAATAATATAGTTAAGTATATTTTTGTGGGCAACGATAAAAGTACGCCAATTGCAATACAGGCAGCTGCAGTAATAATACCTTTAATGCCGAACTGGTTGGTAAAGTAGCTCGATACAATTAAACCATGGCCTGTCACTATTAAGCACAATCCAAGCAAAATCGATGTTTTAAGTAGTCTTATTATTACAATTGAAGACATAGCGACCTCTGCGCAGCGTGTCTTCTTAGTGTATGTAATCTTTATAAAGCGGCATTGATTTAGCGCAAGCATCCATTAATAATATAAAAAAGCCCAGCTCATTACTGAGCCGGGCTGCATTTTCGTTTTAAGTTGTTAGTCAAGCATATTGCGCAGTACGTACTGTAAAATACCGCCATGTTTGTAGTAATCCCACTCTTTCGGAGTATCAATACGCACATCGGCACTAAAGCTAACTTGTTTACCTTCACTGTTAGTGGCAATTACACTGACTTCGTCGGTTTTATCGTATAACTCTTGAATATCAAATTGCTCTTGCCCAGTTAAGCCTAGTGATTCATGGCTTTCACCTTCTTTAAATTGTAAAGGAAGTACGCCCATACCAATTAAATTAGAACGGTGAATACGCTCATAGCTTTGTGCTATCACAGCTTTAATACCGAGTAATAATGACCCTTTTGCAGCCCAATCTCGCGAAGAGCCGGTACCATACTCTTTACCTGCTAGAACCACTAGTGGTATTCCACTTTCTTGATATGCCATTGCCGCGTCATAAATACTTTCTAGCTTATCATCAGGTTGAGTGCGGGTAACACCGCCCTCGGTACCAGGGGCTAGTAAGTTTTTAAGGCGCACATTAGCGAATGTACCGCGCATCATTACTTCGTGATTACCACGTCGTGAACCATAAGAGTTAAATTGTACTTTTTCAACCCCATTTTCTTGTAGGTAAAGCCCTGCGGGTGCCTCTGCCTTAATTGCGCCTGCTGGTGAAATATGATCAGTAGTCACCGAATCACCCAGTTTAGCTAAACAACGCGCACCCTCAATAGTTGGAATACCTGGTGGTTCAACACTCATACCATCAAAGAAGGGGGCTTTTTTGATATAAGTCGAAGCACCGTCCCAATCGTAAAGTTTACCATCAGGTATTTGAATTTTTTGCCAGCGACTGTCGCCATCGTAAACATTGGCGTAGCTTTTTTCGAACATCTCTTTAGTTACCGTACTTTTTACTAGTTCACTTACTTCTTTAACGCTCGGCCAAATATTTTTAAGGTAAATATCGTTACCATGCTTATCTTGCGCGAGTGGCTCGTTGTAAACATCAATATCGGTTCTACCCGCTATGGCATAGGCAACCACTAAAGGAGGAGACGCTAAAAAGTTCATTTTAACATCTTGATGTATGCGCCCTTCAAAGTTACGGTTACCCGATAATATTGAGCTTACAACTAATTTGTGTTTTTGAATCGCCTCACTAATTTCATCGGCAAGTGGGCCTGAATTACCAATACATGTGGTACAGCCATAACCAACTAAATTAAAGCCAAGCGCATCCAAGTCATCCATCAACCCTGCTTTTTCAAGGTAATCGGTGACCACCTGAGAACCTGGTGCAAGTGAAGTTTTAACCCAAGGTTTTACATTAATACCTAACTGACGTGCTTTTTGAGCTACTAAACCGGCAGCTAAAATAACACTTGGGTTAGATGTGTTTGTACAGCTAGTAATTGCAGCAATAACACAGGCACCATCATTTAACTCAAATTCTTCTCCATTAAAGTTTACTTTTGCTGCGCCCATAAACTGCGCTTCATCGATAGGCTCATCAGGGTTGATAGTAGGACCTTCGCTTTCAATACGCGCTTGCTCTTCATCGCTTTTATCACGACGTGCCATACGCTCGTCTTGAAAGTCTTTTAAGTGCTGACCAATAACCTTGCCGGCTTTATCCAAAGTAATTCTATCTTGCGGGCGTTTAGGGCCTGCTAGGCTAGGCACAACATCATCTAAAGTTAGTTCAAGCTTATCGGTATAATGTGCTTCGTCGCCATCGTTACGCCATAAGCCTTGGTGTTTAGCGTAATCTTCAATTAGTTTGAGCTGCTTCTCATCGCGATTAGTTAAGCGTAAGTAATTAATCGTTTCATCATCAATAGGGAAAATACCACAGGTTGCGCCATACTCTGGCGCCATATTAGCGATAGTTGCTCTATCGGCAAGTGGTAAGTCGGCAAGGCCGTCACCATAAAACTCAACAAACTTACCTACCACACCGTGGTTACGCAGCATTTCAGTAACAGTAAGTACTAAATCGGTTGCTGTAGTGCCCTCAGGTAAGCGACCATTTAATTTAACACCCACAACCTGTGGAATAAGCAAGCTAATAGGTTGGCCAAGCATGGCGGCTTCGGCTTCAATGCCGCCTACACCCCAGCCAAGTACGCCTAAACCATTAATCATCGTTGTATGAGAATCTGTACCGACTAGTGTATCTGGGTAGGCTAACGATTTGCCGTTTTTTGTATCATTAAATACTACGCGGGCTAAATACTCTAAATTCACTTGGTGAACTATACCGGTTGCAGGTGGTACAACTTTTAAGTTATCAAATGCGGTTTGTCCCCAACGTAAAAATTCGTAACGCTCTTTGTTTCGCTCATATTCTAATTTTGAGTTTAAGTCGAATGAACCATCTTTACCGTAACCATCCACTTGCACCGAGTGATCGATTACCAGCTCAGCAGGAGAAAGTGGGTTTATTTTTGCAGGATCACCACCGAGTTTTTCCATCGCATCACGCATGGCAGCTAAATCAACAATTGCAGGGACACCAGTGAAATCTTGCATTACTACGCGGGCTGGAGTGAAAGCTACCTCGGCAGAGGGCTTCGCTTTTGGATCCCAATCTAATAAGGCCTGAATATCTTGTTCTTTAATATTCACACCATCTTCATTACGTAGTAAGTTTTCTAGCAATACTTTTAACGAGAAAGGCAGGCGTTTGGCTTTATCGCCAAGTCCCATGAGCGAGTTGATATGATACTGCTCGCCATTGATAGTGAGCTGTTGTTGGGTGTCGAAACTATTTTTCATTATTTGTCCCTTCAATAAATTAGATTAATATTCTTGTAAAAGTGACCTCTGTAGTGATTTGCAAAGTGTGTACCATGATAAAAAATACCATATTGGATAATTTATTTTGGTCGTTATTTAAATAGAGATGAAGGCCAAAAGTTAAAATTCAAGGGATACTCTGAGTAATAATTGGCCACAAAACTAAACTCAAAAAAGTGCTATTTAAAGTAGTCCTGTTGTTTTAAATGGAAACTTAAATACACCAATGCAATCGCAATTATGGTGACTGCAATAGGCATAAAAATAGCGCTAATACCAAACAAGTTGATGCTATTAATAATCATAAAATTATAGTATTGCTGAGCTAAAACCGCTGCCAAAGAGATTATTAATGTTAATCTGGCTAGAGACTTTTTGAATAACAAAAGTACGCATCCTAATGCGCCGCCAAATACCGCAATAGCAAACGCTAAAGTAGCCCATAGAGGTTGGCTGTTATAAGCAAGTTGTTGTTCTTCAGGTAGTTTACTTATCATCTCTGGAGAGAGAAACAGCCGCATGACAAATGCAAGAATACCTAATATGTTCCATAATAAGGCGGTAATAAGTACGGGTTTTATCCAGCGGTTTGAGGTGTTTTCTGACATGTAAGCATCTATTTTTTATTATTGATATTCTATTAAAGAATAAAAAAGCCAGTGATGCAAACTGGCTTTTAATAACACATATAACTTAAGCAAATGTTAGCCAAATGAAATAGGGCGACGACCCGTTTTTTCATCAACTTTAGGCTTTTTAGTGCGTTTGCGTTTATTTTTAGCCGGCTCTGTTGTTGCTACTGGCGCGGCTTTTTCTGCTGTAACTGTTTCATCAATAACTGGACGTTCTGCTGGAGTGGCATCTTCACTTAACGTTAATTGAAACAACTCGCCATCAAATGCAAGTACATCACCGCTGTATAATTTTTTCCGTTTGATTGTACAAATTTCATGGTTAACACCGACATAGCCTTCGCTAATTAGGTTTTTTGCTTGACCACCACCTTCAACAAGATCTAATACCTTTAATAATTTGCACAGCTCTATAGGCTCTTCTTCTAACTCAACTTCTATATATTCTTCGTTCATCATGTTTCTCAGTGGGGGTGGTATTAGCTGTAGTATAAAGGCTCAGTGGCTATTTTGCACCAAAGTGAGCTTGTTAGGTGAGTTGATTATGTGATTTTTTATGAAACTTTGTATCTCTTTTTATAGTCTTTAAAAAAACTGAAGTAATTCAGGGTTAAGCTTCTCGCGAAAAAAATTACACATTGGCGCGCTAATTGCCAATATCGGCCGTATAAGAGATTGAATATAAATAATGGAGTAAAACATGGGCATAAGATTAGCGATGAAAAAAGAGCTAATGGGCTTAGAGCATTCAGATCTGTTAACCGCTGATGATGTAAGAGCGCATCTAGCACAACAGGTAAAAGAAGACACTGAACGTGGCTTTTCAGTTATCTCTAAGTTTAACGATACCCATAGCCAGCTAACTAGCGGGCTTAAAACCAAACAAAGTGAGCTAGTATTTGAGCGTCATCGGTTATTTAATGAAGTGCTGTACAAACGTCAGAGTGTCGATGCATGGCTAAATAACCAGACTTCAGGTTAAACAGCCAAATAAATTAAGTTGCGATTTTAAATCACTCCTTTAGACTACACTTGTAATCAACGGGGGTGATAATGAAAAATGGAATTTTAGCGTGTGCACTCATGCTATTGTTGAGTGCATGCCAACAGCCTACAGTGTATATATTTAGTAAAGGTTTATCGGACTCACAGCGCCAGCAGTTAGAGGCCGCACTCAAAACACAATCCCTACCTTACGAATATGTTGAGCATGACATTCCTCGGGAATTTGGCGTAGCTACTTTACTATTATCAAATGATAGAATTTTACGCCAAGAAACAGAGCAGTTAGCTACTATTATGCAAGGGTTAGGCTATCAACCCGAAATTAGCTACACCACACGCGCAAATCACTTTTATGGTGATGGTAATATCGGTTTTTACCTAAAAAATACTAATGCAGACGACGCTTTTACCATGCCTTCTCGGTTGCGAACAACCCAGTGCGAAAAAGATGAGTTTAATGACCTAGTCGTAACCTTTACTGATCAACATGCTGAGTTCACATTAATCAGCGGCGCAAAAGTCACATTGAAATGGGAATATTTATACGGCTATTTAGTTATTTACTACAGCAATTATTCACAAACCTACACTCATTCACAGCCATTGGTTAAGACTCCTTTTGGCGAAAAACCATCAGACACATATACCATAACAGCTCATGTAAATAAGCCAGGCTGGCTTAATTGCTCAATGCAGGTTGTTTATATGGATTAAGTTAACTGTTAACCGTGCTCTTCTATATGCTCCGAGAGTTTTGCAATGCGCAGGCTCATACCTTCAATAATACGGTCTTTAATTTTTTCGCGTATGACATTAGGTAGGCGGGTGAGAGCATCTGCAGTTATAGCCAGTACTATGGCGCTTTCTTTGGCGCGTGCATTAATACTGCGCTCTCGGTTATTAATAAATGCACCTTCACCAATAAATTCACCAGGTTCTATACTGCCCAGTTCCAGTAGGTGATTGTGTTTAAACACCATTAAAGATCCACTAAGCACAATAAACAGTCGCTTGTCGTTATCAAACTCTTTAAATAAAAACTGATTTTTATTTATTAAATAAAGTAAACCAAACGACTCAAGCAAAATCTGGCGCTCATTGAGTGTGAATTCTTTAAAAAAATCTAAGCGATTTATAATTTCCATTTGCTTAAACAAAGGGATGTTTTCAATTAACTTCATGCTTTCTCTATGCTTCTAACAATCAGCTAATATTGCGCTCTTTTAATTTTCGGGTCAACGTATTACGACCCCAACCAATTTTTACGGCAGCTTCTTGCTTATGGCCAGAACAATTAGCGAGGGCTGTTTTGATTAAGCGGGTTTCTAGCTGGGCTTGAATATCCGGCCAAATATTTTCTTTACCTTGTTTAAATTCTTGATTAAGCCACTGCTGAAATGAATCTAGCCAATCCCCTTCTTGGGTTGCGGCGGCATTATCAATAATTTCAGGAGGTAAATCTTGCTCGCCAATCAGCTCTCCTGGCGCCATAACGGTTAACCAGCGGCAGGTGTTTTCAAGTTGGCGAACATTCCCAGGCCAATTAAATAAACACAATTGTTTAATTGCTTTAGGGCTTAATATTTTGCTATCTACTTGCAGGTCTTTTGCACTTTTATGTAAAAAGTGTAGCGCTAAGCGCTCTATATCTTCGGGACGCTCGCGTAAAGCAGGTAAACGCAGGCGAACCACGTTTAAACGATGAAATAAATCATCCCTAAACTTACCTTGCTTTACCAGCTCTTCTAAATTTTGATGGGTAGCAGCAATAATGCGTACATCTACTTTTATACTTTGATGACCCCCCACGCGATAAAATTCGCCATCGGCCAATACACGCAATAAGCGGGTTTGTACATCCAGTGGCATATCACCGATTTCATCCAAAAATAAGGTACCGCCATTAGCTTGTTCAAAGCGGCCTTTACGCACGCTATCAGCCCCGGTAAAAGCGCCTTTTTCGTGGCCAAACAGTTCAGATTCAACTAATTCTTTAGGGATGGCGGCCATATTAAGGGCTATAAATTGGTTTTCTTTACGCGGGCTGTGGTTATGTAAAGCGCTGGCAACCAACTCTTTACCTGTTCCTGACTCACCGTTGATGAGTACGCTCATACTTGATGCTGACAGCTTACCTATAGCACGAAACACTTCCTGCATAGCCGGGGCTTCACCAATAATATGGGCACTTTTGGGGGGCGCGCTTTTACGTTTGGTTTTTTTAGTTGAATTAGCTCGATACGCACTTTCCACCAGTGCAACCGCTTCATTTAAATCAAACGGCTTGGCCAAATACTCAAATGCGCCTTTTTGGAATGCATTAACGGCTGAATCAAGGTCTGAGTGAGCGGTCATAATGATCACAGGTAGCCCTGGCGTTTGCTCTGCTATTAGCTCAAGTAATGCCATACCGTCCATGCCAGGCATTCGTACATCGGAAATTAATACGCTAGGTTGACTAAATTTTAGCGCGTTAAGTACATTTTGCGCATCTGCAAAACTTTCTACTTCAAACCCTGCGCGAGTCAGTGCTTTTTCTAGTACAAAGCGAATTGAGGCATCATCATCTACAAGCCAAGCTGTTTTCATGCAAACTCCAAAGTATTAATCTGTAAACGGCAGATAAATATTAAATTCAGTATGTCCCGGCCAACTATCACATTCGATATAGCCATCATGTTGATCAATCAAGGTTTGCGCTATAGATAATCCAAGTCCCGAGCCACCTTCTTTATTGGTGGTCATAGGGTAAAATAAGGTGTCGCGTAAATTGGCATCAATACCCGGGCCGTTATCCAATACTTGAATAAGGAGTGCCTTTTTAGGGGCTTTGCCAGGACGACGATGCTGGTAATTAATCCGCGTTTTTATTTTTATTTCGCCACCATCTACCAATGCTTGTTGTGCATTACGCACAATGTTTAGCACTACCTGTTGAACTTTGCTCTGATCAATATAAACATCAGGAATACTCGGATCGTAGTCTTTAACTAACCGAATATCGCGGTTGTTATCTAAGGTACTGAGTTTTACAACCGACTCTAATGTTTGATGTATATTGCCATACGATTTTTGCGGCAGCTGATTAGGCCCAAGGAGCCTATCAACTAATTCACGCAATCGATCGGCTTGTTCAATTATCAGTTCTGCACATTGATCTCTTTCTTGCTGATCACCTTCATACTGCAATAATTGCGCCGCCCCGCGAATTCCACCCAGTGGGTTTTTAATTTCATGGGCTAAACCGCGAATTAAGTTGCGTGCAGCTTGGTATTGATGCATTTGATTTGAGACTTGATCGTGCTTTATTTCGTCATCAGTTTGTCGACATTCAAATAAAATATAAAAGGTGTCGTTATGCTTTATTCGTCGTGTGCTTACCGCTAACTTTGCATGGCGAGAATCGATAAACACCACGTCAGCTCTATGCTGGTGGCAGTCTACACCATCAACCAACGAATACTGTGCAATACGTTTTAAGTCTATAGAATGGTAATTAAATAAATCATCGAACGCTTGTCCTGGTAAGCGCTTTTCGCCTAAGCCAAGTAATTCACTGGCACTGGTGTTGGCGTAAATGAGTGTAAAGCTCTCATCAAGTAACATCAGGGCGGTGGTTTGGTTTTGCCAAATTATATTTAGTAGCTCTGGGTTAAAATGTGTTTTGTTAATCATTATTGCACCATTTTAGTGCGCCTGGGGAGGTAGGCAAGGTTTTTAGTAAAATATACGCTAATTGTGCGTACTTAACTGCAATTACCGACCTATATTAAGGCCTTTGCGATGCATAAAAAATATACTTTCAGGGCTAGTTGCAATTACCTGGTTTTGTTGATTATAAAGTTTAACTTGTAATATGTGTTGCCCGCGCTCTACATCTCTTAACGCCAGCGTAGTGGTGTCACTAGGTTCACCAATGGCAACGCCATTTAAAAATAAACCAATGGTAAATCCAGCTTCAAACCGAGGCGCAATCTGAGTTGAAACATATACAGAGCCGGTGTTTTCTCTTATAGCTTGGTTGGGCTCTGGTGATGTAATGCTAATTTTAAACTTTACCGCTGTTTTAGTTGGTGAAGTATCAAGAATATCAGTATTTGTTGCAGGCATGTTGAAGTGTTGGCTAGTGAGCTTTACCTCTTTAGCACCAGGTTGAGGGGTATCTGAAAAAACCAGTACACCATTTTTATCTTTCCATGCGTAAATTTTTTTATTATTCGCATGGCTATTAAGGCTTAATATTAAAGCTATTAATAGCAATAAAACCTTACCTATCATCCTGCTAACCTGCATTGTTAAAACATACTTTACTTTAGTGTAGAACCGTTAAATTTACCATAAAAAAAGCCCGCAGAGCGGGCTTAAAACACACATTATTTATCGGTTAATAAATTAACAGCTGTAGTACATTTCAAACTCAACTGGGTGAGTTGTCATGTTAAGTTTTTCAACTTCTTTTGACTTAAGTGCAATGTAAGCATCAATTAGGTCGTTAGTAAATACGCCACCTTGGTTTAAGAACTCACGGTCTGCATCTAATGCCGCTAGTGCTTCATCTAATGAGGCTGCCACTGTTGGAATTTCTGCTGCTTCTTCAGCTGGTAAGTCGTATAAATCCTTATCCATCGCATCGCCAGGGTGAATTTTGTTTTTAATTCCGTCAAGGCCAGCCATAAGCATTGCTGAGAATGCAAGATATGGGTTAGCAGTTGGATCTGGGAAGCGCACTTCAATACGACGACCTTTTGCAGATGGAACCACTGGAATACGAATTGATGCTGAACGGTTACGGGCAGAGTATGCAAGCATTACCGGTGCTTCAAAGCCGGGTACTAAACGTTTGTACGAGTTAGTTGACGCGTTAGCAAAAGCGTTGATTGCTTTAGCATGTTTGATGATACCACCAATGTAGTAAAGCGCGTCTTCAGAAAGACCGCCGTACTTATCACCTGCGAATAAGTTTACGCCGTCTTTAGCTAAAGACTGGTGACAGTGCATACCTGAACCGTTATCGCCAACAACAGGCTTAGGCATAAAGGTTGCTGTCTTTCCGTATAAATGAGCCATGTTGTGTATAACATATTTCATTTCTTGGATTTCGTCTGCTTTTAATACCATAGTGTTAAAACGAGTTGCGATTTCATTCTGACCGGCAGTCGCCACTTCGTGGTGATGTGCTTCAACAACTTGCCCTAGCTCTTCAAGAACTAAACACGTTGCAGAACGCCAATCTTGGAAATCATCAACAGGTGCAACTGGGAAGTAACCGCCTTTAACACCTGGACGGTGGCCTGTGTTGCCATCTGCATATTCTTTATCTGAGTTCCAAGCTGCTTGCTTAGAATCAATTTTATACATTGAGCCTGACATGTCAGACTTGTATTTAACGTCGTCAAATACGAAAAACTCTGGCTCTGGACCAAATAAAACGGTATCAGCAATACCAGTAGAGCGCATGTACTCTTCAGCGCGTTTAGCTACTGAGCGTGGGTCGCGCTCATAACCTTGTAATGTAGAAGGCTCAACCACGTCACAACGAACGATTAGCGTTGTTTCTTCTGTGAAAGGGTCAAGCTTGATTGAATCTGCATCAGGTAATAACACCATGTCTGATTCATTAATGCCTTTCCAGCCAGCAATTGAAGAACCGTCGAACATTTTTCCATCTTCAAAAAAGTCTTCATCAACTTGATGATGAGGAATAGAAACATGTTGCTCTTTACCTTTTGTGTCAGTAAAGCGTAAATCAATGAACTTAACGTCATTTTCTTTAATAAAATCTAAAACCGATTGTGACATGTGTCCTCCAACTATTGGGTTTTATTATTGCTGCTTAGATACTTTAAATACTAACAAGCTGATTTTATGCCACTATTATAATCTATTGTTTTTTATGTAAAAATATATAAACAACATAAAGGTGATATAGATTAAGCACTGTTTTGGTGCGTAATAATTCCAAAAAGGTGCAACATTTACAGAGTCATAATTGCTTGCAAATTAATCACCTTAGACTAACACAAAGAAAATGCAAAATGCGCAGTAAAGTCGCTTTAAATTAACTCAAAACCACCTTTTGAGATAAATTTATAAAAATTAATCATAAAAATTAATTATTTTAAAACAAAGGGTTAATTATTTTATTGCGAAAGTTTGAAATTTTATTTTGGATAAACTTTCATCCATTCCATTTATAGGGGATAATATGCGCCCTTTTAAATCCTATGCTGGGACATCTCGTGAAAGCGCAGGTGAGTACGTATAGCCCCCTGCAGGATCAATGAGATCAATTTCTCTGAGTGAACATATGAGTATCGAAAAGTTAAGAAATATAGCAATTATCGCCCACGTTGACCACGGTAAAACAACATTGGTTGATAAACTACTTGAGCAATCAGGTACATTAGAAACACGCGGCGGTAATGAAGAGCGCGTGATGGATTCAAACGACATTGAAAAAGAACGTGGTATTACCATTTTAGCGAAAAACACCGCTATATCTTGGAATGATTACCATATCAATATCGTAGATACTCCAGGACACGCCGACTTCGGTGGTGAAGTTGAACGCGTACTTTCGATGGCTGACTCAGTACTACTACTTGTTGACGCTCAAGAAGGCCCAATGCCACAAACGCGTTTCGTAACGCAAAAGGCATTCGCGCAAGGCTTAAAGCCAATCGTTGTTATCAATAAAATTGATAAGCCAGGTGCTCGCCCTGATTGGGTTATGGATCAAATCTTTGATTTATTCGACAACTTAGGCGCAACTGATGAGCAGTTAGATTTTAAAGTAATCTACGCATCAGCAATCAATGGTTGGGCTACATTAGATTTAGACGAAGCATCAGATAACATGGAACCTATGTTCAAGATGATCGTTGACGAAGTATCACCACCGGATGCAGATCCTGAAGGTGACTTCCAAATGCAGATTTCACAGCTTGATTACAACTCTTATAAGGGTGTAATTGGTATCGGTCGTATTAAACGTGGTTCTGTTGCACCTAACCAACAAGTTACGGTTATCAGTGCAGACGGCACAACTCGTAACGGTAAGATTGGTTCAGTACAAAGCTACTTAGGCCTTGAGCGTATTGAAACTGATAAAGCTTACGCTGGTAACATCGTAACAGTAACAGGTTTAGGCGAGCTTAAGATTTCAGATACGCTTTGTTGTCCTAACAACGTTGAAGCATTACCACCACTAAGTGTTGATGAGCCAACAGTAACAATGACGTTCTCTGTAAACAACTCTCCTTTCTGTGGTAAAGAAGGTAAGTTTGTAACATCACGTAATATTCGTGAGCGTTTAGACAAAGAATTAGTACATAACGTAGCACTTCGTGTTGCTGATACAGATAACCCAGATAGCTTCCGTGTATCAGGTCGTGGTGAATTACACCTAGGTATCTTAATCGAGAACATGCGTCGTGAAGGTTACGAGCTTGCTGTTTCTCGTCCAGAAGTAATCTTACGTACTGTTGATGGTGTGTTAGAAGAACCGTATGAAACACTAACTATTGACTGTGAAGAAGAGCACCAAGGTTCTATCATGGAGCAAATTGGTCTTCGTAAGGGTGAACTTACTGACATGGCACCAGATGGTAAAGGCCGTATGCGTATGGACTTTATGATCCCAAGCCGTGGCTTAATCGGTTTCCAAACTGAGTTCATGACATTAACGTCGGGTTCTGGTTTACTTTACCATACATTCGATCACTACGGTCCGCACAAAGGTGGCGAGCTAGGTGTTCGTAAGAACGGTGTAATGATTGCAAACGCAACAGGTAAAGCACTTACTAACGCACTATTTAACTTACAAGAGCGCGGCCGTTTATTTATCGGTCACGGTGTTGAAGTTTATGAAGGTATGGTTATTGGTATTCATAGCCGTGATAACGACCTTACAGTTAACGCACTTAAAGGTAAGCAACTTACTAACGTTCGTGCATCTGGTACAGATGAAGCACAAACACTAACACCAGCACTTAACTATTCACTTGAGCAAGCGCTTGAGTTTATTGCTGATGATGAGTTAGTAGAAGTAACACCTGAGAACATTCGTATTCGTAAGCGTCATTTAACTGAAAATGAGCGTAAACGTGCGGGTCGTGCTCCTAAGTCATAATCTATTAATTTAGAACAATGATTTTAAAAGCCGCTGTATTGAAAGATACAGCGGCTTTTTTGTTTTTAAAGTAAGAGAAGCTTTCAGTTTTTAGTTATCAGTATTAAGCTCTAAAAGCGCAGCGCCTCTTACCCTCTTTGTAAAAAATTCACTTAAAAATATTTACACAAAGAGAAGAGAATGAGAAGTAAAAGAGTAAGAGCTAAAACAACTGATAATGTAAAACCCCTATTTTTTTGGTTTCGTTGCGCTCAACCCAACAAAAAGGCCAGTTCGCTAACTTCATCACTTTTTCGGTAGTAGAGTGATTTTTCCAAACACATCAGCATCTATATAGCCAAGGTTGCGACTGCCGTTAACAGGCTGTACTTCATGTGAACCCATGAAGTGCTCACGAACTTTACTGCCGTCGTTATCGCAATATGCGAGCATAAAGCCGACTACTTGCTTTGGCGTTAATTTAAGCGGAGTGTTTTGTGCGCCTTGTTGGAAATCGTTTGGGTAGAGTTTTATCGCCACTTCCCACGTGATGTTATAGGGCGCAGTGGTATTGCGTTTCCAGTTACTAACTAAGTGGTCGGTATATAAATGCGCTTTTTTATCAGGCCCATAATCGGCAGCTTGGTTATCAAGGCCAATATGATAAGCAAATGCTGTATGGTTAAATTGGTGATTACCGCCAGATGCGTCACTATCTATAAACACTTCTAAGGCATCATCGTCCCAGTATTTATCCGTTGGATCTGGGTGAGTATCAATAAGCACATCATCACTAATGTCTGCTTGTAAATACAAGTAGTTTTCATCCCACAAAAGACGATAGCGACCTTTAAAATCCTTGTCTGAGTCTGGTAGGGTGCCGTCCATTAAGTATGGCATATTATGCCAAGTGGCTTTGTCCCATGCACTTTCAGAAACCCCATCAATAGTAATAGCTGTTGGTGTATGACTAACGTTAATAGCCATGAGTGGCTGGGTAAAAAGTAAGCTAAAAGCAAGTAGTGTTTTTTTCATTAGTCATCTCATCAATTAAGGATGATTTAGCTTGGCTTAAATAGCTATTAAAAACAATCTCGTAGTCTATTTTTATACTAACTGATTGTGCCTGCTATGCTGTCTTTTAATGCGAGCATTAATAAATGCGCACTTTCTCCAGACATTTTAAAAGGATTAAAATCAATGGAGCCTGAAAACTTGAGATTCAGTGATTCGGTTAGCTTAGATTGCGGTACATAGCCCATTGACCATTTTTCAAACTCTCTTTCAGGAATTTGGGTATAGTTGAGCATAATTACATTATGGTGACGTTTATCGTTTAATATTTGTTGGTAGGTATTATTTACAGCGGTTCTAGAGCCTTCCAGACATTGTAAAAAGTAATCATTGCTAAAACATAACATGCCGGTGACGTTTGTTTTTACATTATAGGTTCTAGCACTTTGTAAAATATTTTCTATATCTTCAGGCCCAAAATCACTACTTATTTTGCTGGCGTAAATAAGTCGTACAAGAAACATAAAACCTCCACACTGTTTAGTTAATTAAACATAGTTCAGCAGAGAGGTTATTACTAAGTTTGTAAATGACTGATTAAAGTTTAATACTCTCACCTTCATTTAAAATATGCAGGGGGATTTTCGAATCCATTTTTTTGTGCATATACAATAAACGCAGTAAGGCTGAATGGCTAGTGTGGTCGCCCATTTTCCATGATGAGTTACCGTATCCCCAAGGTATCATTATTTTACAGTTAAGTTCTTGTGCTGCTGTTAGAGCGTCTTCTGGGGTTGTATGAACGTAACGATACCATTTAGGGTTGTCTTCGCTGTAGTAAGAAGCTATAGGCATTAAGCACACATCAATATCGCCATATTTTTGCTGTATATCGCTGAAGTGTTTTGAATAGCCAGTGTCGCCTGCAAAAAATAAGGAGCTGCCATTTTGTTCAAGTAGCCAGCCATTCCATAAGTCTTTATCGTTGTCTTCGTAAATAAAGGGCACTAATACACGACTGCTAAAGTGATGAGCAGGCAAGGCATGGATAGCTAAATCGCCAATATTTGTTTTTGCATACCACGCCATTTCACTAATATTAAACCCGCCTGTGGGGAAGTTGTCGGCCATGCCTAGTGGTGTTAAGTAGCGAGGTTTATTACCGATCTCTTCTATATCTGCTTTATTAAAGTGATCGTAATGAATATGCGAGTACATCACAGCGTCTAAGTTTTTCAGTTCACTATCTGTGAGCCAATCGCCGGGCTGTCGGTAAAACCCAGAGGCTAGTCTAAATGCTAAATCTACAGGTGAGTCAAACTGCTCTTTTACAGGATCAATTAACACTTGCTGTCCGTTAGGCGTGCGGATCATAAACCCAGCATGTCCCAGCCAGCGTAAGCTAAAGCCTGTATTTAAATTCATAGGCTGTTGCTCACCAATAAATTGGCAGTTTTCGCTGTCTTTTTCGCATTGTAGTTTTGGGCTAGTTGGATAGCAGTTGCTTTCACAGGTAGTCGTGTAAGTTTTTTCCCCCGGGTAGAGGTTATGAAAGCGTCCTTCTCGCTCGCCATCTTTATGTAGCGGGGTAATGGTTTGCTCCCCTGCAATAACTTCAACATGATTAGCTGTTTGGCAGGCGCTGAGCATTGTGCATGCAAGTATTAGGGTGATAGCTTTAAACTTCATTTTACTGTTCTAATTATTATTATTTTGTAAAAGTATAACAACAACAGCGGATTAACGAAGAGCTTAAAGGTAACAAAAAGTAACAATAAAAAAGCCTACAATTTAGTAGGCTTATTAAACGGACTTATAGTAATTAGCCCACGGTATTCATTTGCTCAATAAATTTATTTGAGTCTTCAATCGACTTATTCATGTCATTCATGAGTAACTGAATATCACGCTTAAGGTTAGTAAACTCACCTTTTATAGCGGCTACCGCTTGTGCGTTTAAGTTATGTTTTAAGTAAAGCACGTTATCTTGTAAAGACGATAATACTGGCTCCATTTTGCTCTCAGCGCTGCGCATTGAGCGAAGTAATTGGCTAAATTGGCGCTGAGTTGCAGCTAGTTTTTTACTGCTTTGACGCTTAAGTGAGGCGCTTTTGTATTGCTCTAACTCATCGCTCCACTCATCAAACAACGCATCAGCAACATCTTCTACTTTATTTATGTTACTTGATACTTCATTTGCCGCCGCTAAGCTCGACTCGTAATCGTCATTAAGTTGATTGTAAGCGTCTTGCAACTCACCACCATCGAAATTAATTAAAGTAGTTAGACGCTCGAGTGCTGATTGAAATTCTTCTTGCGACTCTTGTTGTGAGTCTTTCGTTTCTTCAACGCGATCAATAAGGATGTCACGTTTATGGACACCTACTTTTTCCATTGCCGAATAATAAGCCGACTGACAACCTGAAAGCATCAGCATTAACGAGAGTATGGCTGTCCCTAATAATGTTTGTTTTTTCATCTGAATTCCTATTTACGAGTGTTAATGCTGTAAATTATGGCCTTGATTGTTATTATAATCAAAAGCTCACCAACAAAGTTAATTGTATGAATGATAAGCTCTCTCATTATAAACAGCAAGTTAAGGTGTTTCTAAAACAGCAACCAGGCTGGTGGATGCAATATTTCAATCGCTGTATAGACGATCAAATAACCATTAATGCAGGGTATTTAGCATACGTTACCTTGTTGTCGTTGGTTCCGTTGATAGCGGTGGGTGTGGCAATCTTCTCTGCTTTTCCGGGGTTTGAATCGACCCGTTTAGCCATTGAAAGTTTTTTATTTACTAACTTTGTGCCGACTTCTTCCGATGTTATTAAAGAGCATATTAGCTCGTTTGCTGGTAATGCTAATCAAATGACGGCGGTAGGTATTGGTTTTTTGGCAGCCATTGCCTTGCTACTTATTCGTAATGTAGATGCCACACTAAACCGTATTTGGCGAGTAAAGAAAAAACGCCCAATGATGATATCCTTTGCTGTGTATTGGATGGTACTGAGCTTGGGACCTGTACTACTGGGTGCGAGTATTGGTGTCACCTCTTATATTGTGTCACTAGTGTCGTTTGCTGATCAGGGGATCCCTGGGTTTAGTGGTTTTTTATTAAAACTACTCCCTTATGCTATTTCTATGGCAGGTTTTATCATGCTGTATACCTTAGTGCCGAATACACGAGTTTCATTTAGGGCCGCTATTCCTGGTGCACTGTTTGCTGCAATGTTATTTGAGTTAACCAAAAAAGGCTTTGCTTTATACATTAGCCATTTTCCATCATACGAAGTGATTTATGGTGCGGTAGCAACCATTCCTATTTTGTTTGTATGGGTATACTTGTCGTGGGTAGTCGTGCTACTAGGTGCTGAATTTACTGTGTGTATTAACATGCAACATTACAATAAAAAAGAGCAACAAGCAGAGGGTAGTGAATAAATGCAAGGACTAATTCAACGGGTAACACACGCTAACGTAGCAATAGAAAAACAGGTTGTTGGCGAAATAAAGCAAGGTATTGTATTACTGCTTGGTGTTGAAAAAGAAGATGATGAGCGTGTTGCTGATAAACTATTGCACAAAGTCAGTAATTATCGAATTTTTAGTGATGAAAACGATAAAATGAACCTCAGTCTTAAAGACATACAAGGCGAGCTATTAGTCATATCGCAATTTACACTTGCAGCTAATACCAAAAAAGGCATGCGTCCTAGTTTTTCATCGGCAGCCACACCAGATCAAGCGCAAGCATTATATAATTACTTTGTTGAGCAGGCTAAATTACTCGGTATAAAGGTCGCTACCGGTGTATTTGCAGCCGATATGCAGGTTAGTTTATCTAACGACGGTCCGGTTACCTTTAATTTAACCGCTTAAAGTGTTTTTTCTACAACCACAATGTGATTCACAAATCCGGTGATCTTTTTAATACTAACGGCTCCCCCAAACACGCGCTTAAGCACAAGTTGTAGCTGCGTAAGTTGGGAGCTATGTTGCGATAAAAAGTTAATAAATAAGATGCCCCGCTGAGCAAGCGCCTCATAAATTGTTTGATAAAAACATAAATCAAATAAGAATCTAGGGGCGTCTAGTTCACTAAATAAATCTAAAATAATCCAATCTATATTCACCGCTGACTTTAAAACTGTTTGTGCGTCTTCACAGTAAATTTGGCCCTGTTCATTAAGGGCAAAAAAATCTTGATAACAGTCAATTATATGAGGGTTTTTTTCTACTGAAGTCAGCTGTACTCGAGGGTACTGTTTTAACAGGTAGTTGCGTATAGCACCACCACCTAAACCGAGCTCAAGTATTTTTTTAGGCGCTGGTCGTTGCTGCCAAACCGTTGCTAAATAGGCAAGGTGAGGAAACAGTAATACTTGTGGGCTCCGGGTTAAAATAACTGATTGCAAGGTGTTGTTAATAAGTAGCCAGCGCAGTTGTTGATGCTCTCGAACTTGTATATTTATGCCATGTTGATTATGCCAATAAAGTAACTGGCCTAGCGATGAACTATGCTCAATAAAGTGCCTGCTGATCAGGCCACTGCTATCATGGATATATTTATTCATGGTATTGAGCATAAACCAGCAGGGGCAAAGCGCAATCGATTTTGTCATTAATTTTTTACAGTCATTTATAGGAAACCAAAGTCGTATTTGCAGTTTTACCCAGATCGAGTATGGTGTTTTTCACAAAATGCACAGCGTAATATTTTTACATTTTTAATTTATGGAGTCTGTATGTTTCAAGTGAGCACCCCTCAAAGTAGTGAAGACTGGCAAGCCTATTATCAATTACGCTGGCAAGTTTTACGTGCACCATGGGGCGAACCTCGTGGTTCTGAGCAAGACGATTTAGAGCAAGAAGCTGAACACCGCTTTATTAAAAATAAAGCAGGTGAAGTACTGGGTGTGGCGCGTTTGCACTTTAATAATCAGCAACAAGCTCAAGTGCGTTATATGGCGGTTGCAGAGGGTAACCGGAATCAACATATTGGCAGCCGCTTATTGCATGAACTCGAAAAAATAGCGTGGAATCAAGATGCTGATGAATTAGTGCTGTTTGCACGTGAACGTGCCCTGGAATTTTATCAGCGCCATGGCTACGAAAACAAAGAAAAGGCGCATTTAGCCTATGGTGATGTTCAACATTATAAAATGGTTAAGCTTAAGCCGAGTGAGCCAGGTTGGTTTCGTCACCCTAATTGGACTCAAGTACTGCAAAATACATGGCGTGAATCAATCCCTATTAGTGATGCAATGGGGATAAAAGTAGAAAGCTACACCGATTGGCAATTTACTACTCGTGCAGATTTAAATGCTAACTTAAACTTACACAACACCATGTTTGCAGGCTCTATTTATAGCCTAGCTACACTAACGGGTTGGGGAGCAACGTACTTAGCATTAAAAGAAGCCGGACTTGAGGGTAATATAGTGTTAGCCGATGCTAATATTAAATACTTAAAACCACTTAATACCGACCCTAAAGGCTGTGTTGATATTCAAACCTGTAAAGGTAACTTAATAGAGTTACAAGAGGCGGGTAAGGCGAGCTATTTAGTGCCAGTAACCATTTTTGATGGTGATCAAATAGTTGCTCAGTTTGAAGGGCAGTTTGTGGTTAAAAAGTAATAAGAATAAACGAAAAAGCCAAGCGAGTTGCTTGGCTTTTTTATTAGCGGTTATTACAGTAAGTCAGTCAGTAATATACCGACACCAAAGCGTTCAATATCGGCGTTATAGTCTATTAAACTCTCACCATAGCCATTAAAGTACTGCGCATAGCCGCGTACTCTTCCCCATAGAGGGAATGACCAATCAAGCTGAATTGCCCCGCGGTTATCTGAATTTAAATTATTACGAGTCATAAAACTAAATTCATGATCGTGAAAGCGATACGCGCCACCAAATTCAAAGTAACCCATGTATTTATAGATATCAGGGTTATCGTCACCTCGTGCATCTAACGGCGCAGGCTTTTCATTTTCAGGAATGCGGTACCAAGGCTTAAAGCTGAATACAAAGCCGTCATTTTCCCAAATGAAATCGGCATATATACGGTTCCAAGAACGCGAGTTTGGTTGACTGCGGCCATTTGATTGGTGCGAAATACCAATGGCTATTGCCATTTCATCGCCCCATAAAACGTTTTCAGGGTCTAAGTAATTAATCCAGAAAATTTCTGGTTCGTAATTAGTTTCACGAAAAGGAGATGAAATATCGTCGTTATATACTTGCCAGTATGACTGCAGTGTAAAGCCAAAAAATATAGCTTGGTCTGAGTCGGCAAACTCATCATACAAAGGTACTTTAATTGATAACTGATATTTAGCTTCTAGGTTATCGAGAGGGTCGCCATCTTTTTTATCGGTTAATTCTGCAAATCCATCAAACGGGCGAGTGTTTGGGTTAGACATATATGAAACCGGTAAAATATAATTACGTTTATGCGGCGTAATTACATTACGATTCTTTTTGCCAACCGCTTCACGGGCTTGGCGTTTATCGATAGCTGTTAGCTGCTTGCTTTCTTCAACTGCAGAGCATTTTTCGCGCAATTGATCGAGGGTTTGCTTACCGTCCCCACCGATCACTTCATTTAATATACATTGTTTAACCAGCTCAAGTTCATTGTTTTGCTCGTTTTTTGCTGTTTCTTCAGCAATAACAGCAGTACTTAGTAATGTTGAGAGAAGTATCCAGTGGCGCCAACTCATTGTAATTCCTTTGTAAGTGAGAGAAGTAACAGATTTGTGGTAATTATAACGCATTTTTAACACATATACGGTGAACTTGCCCTGAACTTTAATAAAGCAAAAAGAAAAGCGACCTAAGTCGCTTTTACTGGATAACTAGCTAATAGCTTGCTAGTTAGACTCTCACGCAATGAGAAGGGGTGAGCTAAAGCTCAAAAACGTTTGTAAAAAACTTATAAAGCTCAGTGCCTTGGTTCACACTAGCTGAGGCAAAATGCAATATCGCAATCGCATCAAGATCAAAGCTTAATGTTTGCAGTGGTTGTTCGCTTAGGTAGCGTTCCATTCGCAGTATTTTAGCTATAGGTTCGCCCGCTTTAATGTGCCCACCAAGAGGGGCTAAGTATTCAACCATGCCACCCATAGGTGCATAGTAAGCAATATAATCATTTAGTTGGCAGCCATACCTTGTCATCACCTTTGGCTTGTAGGAGGCATCAACAAATACTTTCTTATGATTTAAATAACTTAAAATACTATTGGCATCGTCTAGTGCAGCGCTTAAATCTATTTTTTCTTGGCTTCCTAGCTCTACCGTAAAGGCTTCAACTTGTACGTTAAAATTTCGGCCTTGCTGAGCAAGTTGCTCGCTAAGTTGCCACCATGGACAAAAGCTCGCTTCATCCATTGCCCCATCAAAGTCATTAGGGATCACTAGCACATGGGGAATATTAAAGTAACGGGCACTTTCTGTGGCATATTCAGGACAATATAAGTGCTGACTAGAAATAGGGCCAGTGTGTAAATCTAAAACAATATCAGCCTGATGCGCTAGTCTTTGTAAGTTTAGCGCTATGCGTTTACCGGTTGTTAAACGATAGTCTGGGCCATTAAGTTGCTGCTCAACATCATTAATTAACGCGGTTTTAAATGCTGTTTTTAGAGCTGTATCGTCAGCGTCGCAGTATTGCTTTGCAAACTGTGATGCAAGCTGATTATTACAGTGATACATACGATTCCAATTAGTCCCCGTAATAGGATCGAATCGGCCAAGCGTAAATTCGCCCGATTTTTGATTACAGCCAATGGGGTTAGCGTAGGGAACTAAGGTAATGTCACCTTTTAAATTAAGGTTTTTTAGCTGTTCAAGTAGCTGATAAATAACCGCGTTACCTTGTACTTCGGCGCCATGCATATTAGCTTGTATATACACACTTGGGCCTGTGCCATCGCCCTTTAAACGATAGACAGAAATAGTCAGTGGTAGGCCATTTGCCACTTCACCAACTACAATATTTTCCTGGCTTATAGCTGTGGTGTTATTCATTTTTATTACCTCAAGTAGTGGCTTGCATCTTCTGCTTGGCGAATACAGTTGATTTCGCCATGGTGTATAACATATTCACCGGCCAGTTCATGGCACAAAAAGTACGGCATACTTTCGGTAAAACCATAAGCACCGCATTGACTAAACACCAGCCAGTCGTGTTCATCTAAATCGCCCGGTAATTGGTGCTCCCCTAAGCAATCCAGCGCGGTACATAATGGCCCATATAGGCTCATTGCTTGGTTTGCTGCGTTTGAATCACGTAATAAACGCGCAGGAAAGTCTTGATTAGTAACCGCAGGGCGCAATAAGTGATTAATACCGCCGCTCATAATTACCTGCTGTTGGCCGTAGTTTAATTTGCGCTCAACCACCGGTGTGGCGTAGTGGCCGCATTCGCCTACAGCATAGCGACCTAGTTCCATCCACAGCTCTTTAACACCCGCATCGCGTTTAATCTTTGCAAGGGCTGCTATTAATGCATCCCAGCTTAAAGTCGGGTCATTAAGGGTGTAAGGAATACCTAAACCGCCACCTAAATCTAAAATATTCAGATTTATATTTAAGTTATTAGCAAGGACTGTAAGTGGTGTAATCATTTGCGACCACAGATCTGCAAGTTTGTCGCTGCTGAGCATGTTACCCCACTGAAAAATATGTAGGCCATCAAAGCTCAATGCTGTGTAGTCTTTAGTATTTAGCGATTGCCATTCATCGCACCCTAAGCCAAATGGAGTAAGGCTATCACCACCAAGTGGGTTTTTATCACCCTCGGGCCAGCGTAATTGAACACGCAGTAATACTTGCAACTGGCACTGCTGGGCATTGGCTTGTTCGTTTAACCAACGCACCTGATTAAGACTTTCTGCCACAAAGGTGCGTACGCCACGTGCAATAAAATGTTTAATTTGTTTTGGGCTTTTAGCAGGGCCCGTGTTGAGCACGCGCTCGCTGTTAATTCCTTGGGCAAGTACTTGCTCAAGTTCGCCTTTACTTGCAACATCAAAGTTAAAACCAGCGTTATCTAAACTTTGTATCACTTTAGATAGGGGATTGGCTTTAACCGCATACCAAAGCTTTACTTCGGTTTGCGCCACTAAGTGCGCAAGGTGCGCATCTAGTGAGTCGAGGTCGTAGACAAAAAATGGAGTATCGAGTTTACTCGAAAGCTCATCAATAGCGCTTTTAACGGGCGTGCTCAAAAAGGTCATTAACGTAAAACCTCTTCAAGCAATAATGACGCGTCACTTTGCTCGTCCCGGTATTTAACAATTAAGGCACACGACATACTCAAGCCTTGAGCACGCGCCCAGTCGTTTGACGCAGGGCGAGAGCCTGGGATCACAATCGCGTATTCAGGGATTGCTTCGCCTTTATCAAGCTGACGCTCATTAACGCAGTCATAAACAGGGATGGTTGCAGATAAGCGAACACCTGGGGCTAGTACCGCGCCTTTTTTAACTACCACGCCTTCAACAATCACACAGCCTGCACCAATGAATGCATCGTCTTCTATGACCACAGGGCTTGCGCCAATGGGCTCAAGTACCCCGCCTAATTGTACCGCGGCGCTCAAATGAACATTTTTACCCACTTGCGCACATGAGCCAACCAATGCGTGGCTATCTACCATAGTGCCCTCGTCAATAAAGGCGCCAATATTTACGTACGCAGGTGGCATAATAATAGTGCCTTTGGCAATATGTGCACCACGGCGCACACTTGAACCACCTGGCACCATGCGAACGCCTGCTGTGGCTTCAAAGCATTGCGGCGCTAGATTATGTTTATCTACAAAGCCACCAGGAAACTCCATGTTAGTGCCGTTTTTAAATGCCTCTAAAATGCCTTGCTTTACTTCTACGTTAGCGTGCCATTGGCCGTTTTCGTCTTGTGTTGCTGCGCGAACTGCGCCCGTTTCTAAATTATTTAATAGTTCTAACCAGCTCATTATAAAAACCTGTATTTAATGCCAAGATAAAATGGTGTTGTTTGCCGATGAAATGTCATCTGTGTGTGTCAGCTCAAGGTGTGTTAAAGGTGGACGTAAATGCGGACTGCTAATACGCCCTTGTAAATGCATTAACACTTTGACTGGGATAGGGTTTGCTACTGAAAATAAACTATTGATAGCGCTAGACCATTGGACAAAAAGATTAGGATGTTGGCCGCTTAAACTGCGCTTTACAAACTCATGGGTTTGCACTGGCCATGCATTGGCTGCAACCGACACTAAACCTTTTGCACCTGCTTGGGCAAAATAAGGCATGAGGGCATCGTCACCACTAAAAATGGCTAGTTCAGGCGCTGCTTGTCGATAGGCTTCAAATTGAGAAATACAGCCACTGGCTTCTTTGAGTGCCCATAAATTTTTATGTTGTTTGAGGTTTTCAATGGTTGCAATGGGAATGCTAACCGCACTACGTCCTGGTACGTTATAAAGCATACAAGGATGAGAACTGGCATTGAGCAGGCTTTCAAACCAATGGGTTTGCCCCACTGCACCGGGTTTGGCGTACAAAGGCGAGCCAAGTAAAAAACCATGAATAGGCAGTTGGTTGCAGTAGTTAACCCATTCAAGCTGCTGCTTTAAGTTACTACCACCGACTGCGACCATAAGCGGGACGCTCGGCTCTAATTGGCAGACATGCTCTACGATGGCTTGCTGCTCTTTTAGGGTCAGGGCTAACCCTTCGCCAGTGCTACCAAGTAATAAAATGCCGTTGTTAGCGGCTTCTTGTTCGGCCACCAAGGTGTCTAAGGTTGCGTAATCAACTAGGCCATTTTGATCAAATGGGGTGATCAGCGCAGTCCATAAATGGAAATTGTTAATATTGAAGTTGTTGATCATCTCTCACGAACTTATAGGGCATTCGTCGAGTTATTGGCGGGTATTTAGGGTGCCTGACTCTTTGAATGTATTTATAATTCGAAGAGCGAATGGGCTTAAATAATAGGGCGCACGGCCTTATTATACTAAGACCAGAAGCTCTCCACCAAATATGTTATTGGTGACAGTCGCTAGGATTCAACCTAGTCGCCCGAAGTAACCTTTCACAAAAAAGTGTTACCTCTCGGCGTTAATTCCCCTCACGTATGCTCAATGGAGTTTGCGCTCCTAACATACGCTACCTGAATAACGCACCTCTTCCAGCCCTTTGCACTTGCTATTGAAAAATCAATCAACAAATACAATGTAATAGGGTAAGTGTGGCGATTAAACCACTTTAGCCGTCTAGGTGTCAAGTGACTAAATACAGAATAGTTCATCGATAATAGCAACGGTTACGTATTGGCTGCTTTTCTCGTAAACTAGTTTCATGGTCGAAGTAAGGTATTAAGCAGATGGAAAAATTTAGCGATATTTATAAGCGTGCAGTGGAGCGAAAGGGCTCTGAAAAAATGCTTAAATTGTTACTCTCAAAACCTTTATCAACAAAGCAACTCGTCACATTAAGTGATGATGATTGGCTAGAAGAATTTACTCGGAAAGTTTTTCAAAGTGGTTTTTATTGGTCGGTGATCAACAGTAAGTGGGCCGGATTTAGAGAGGTTTTCTGGGATTTCAGTGTTGAAAAATTATTGATGATGCCACCAGACATTTTAGAACAAAAAGCCAGTGACGAACGGATTGTGCGCAATTATAAAAAAGTAAAAACCATTACTGATAATGCGTATATGATCCACGAAGTTGCAGAGCAACACGGCAGCTTTAGTGAGTTTATTGCTAACTGGCCAAGTGAAGATATTATTGGCTTGTGGGCGTATTTAAAAAAGCATGGTGCGAGGCTGGGTGGTAATACCGGCCCTTATGCGCTGCGCGCCTTAGGAAAAGATACTTTTTTACTTTCAAGAGACGTAGAAAGCTATTTGCGTGCACATAAAATTATAGATGGTGGATTGCAAACTAAAAAGTCACTAAGTGCGGCGCAGGCATTCTTTAATGAACTGCAGCAGCAAAGCGGCTTAAGCATGCAAGAGCTAAGCTTAATTGTCGCTTATGGTGTCGGCGACAATCGCGTAGGTATCAGCCAAAAACAATAGGATTAAACATGAAATTAGTGCCAAGGTATACCGACATTGGTGAGGGGTTTGCAATTAGCGATCATCCAGCCAAGGTGACAGCGCCACAGTTATTGTTATGGAATGAGCCCTTAGCCGAACAATTTAATATACAAGTGAATGCCGATTCTCGGGCAAATATATTCAGTGGAAATGAACCTCAAGCAGTTTCTGCAGTTGCATTAGGGTATTCGGGTCATCAGTTTGGTCATTTTTCTCCACGCTTAGGAGACGGCCGAGCGCATTTACTTGGCGCGATTAGTGATGATAAAAACCAGCTTTGGGATGTGCAATTAAAAGGCGCTGGCGCTACGCCATTCTCGCGTGGTGGAGATGGGCGCTGTGCATTAGGTCCCGCCATTCGCGAGTACGTAATGAGCGAAGCAATGCATGCGCTTGGCATTCCAACAACGCGTTGTTTAGCCGTGGTTGGTAGTGGTGAAACTGTTTATCGTAACCCACCTCAACCTGGCGCTATTGTAACGCGACTCGCGAGTAGCCATATTCGAGTAGGCTCATTTCAATATTTAGCTACCCAAGGCGATTTGACCAGTCTAAAAAACTTAGCCGATTTAGCCATTCAAAGACATTACCCTGAAATTAACAGCACTGGCGCCCAGCGATACTTGGATTTTTTAGCCGCAGTGATAACCAATCAAGTTAACTTAATCGTAAGTTGGATGAGGGTGGGGTTTATTCATGGGGTAATGAATACCGACAACACCTTAATTAGTGGTGAAACCATAGATTACGGTCCATGTGCCATGATGAACCAGTTTGATTTTGATACCGTGTTTAGCTCTATTGATAAGCAAGGGCGTTACGCATTTGGTAATCAGCCAAACATGGCGAGTTGGAACTGTGCTCGCTTAGCAGAGAGTCTAATGGCACTAATAAGTGACGACGATGAGCAAGCCGTAGCAAGGCTGACACCTATCATTGCAGACTTTTCGACCCAATTTAATCAGCAATTTAGCGCTATGTGGGCACAAAAGTTAGGGCTAACAATAGCTGATGCTAAAGATAATGAGCTGGTGGGAGAGTTGCTAGGGTTATTAAAAGAATACCAGCTTGATTATACCAATACTTTTAATGCGTTAACTGAGTCGTTAAATGGGCAAGCTGAAATACCATCAGTACTCGCCTCTTGGGCGCAGAAATGGCAAACACGAACTAATGAGCACAGCTATCAAGTGATGCGACAAGCCAATCCGGGTGTGATTCCTCGTAATCATATTATTGAAGAGATTATTTCTCAGTACACTACGCATGGGGATAGTGAGCTACTCAGTCGTTTTAGCAAAGTGATGTCGAGCCCTTACACAAGCAATATGCAAGCTACAGAGTTTCAAACGCCGCCCGAAGATGATAAGAATTATCGTACTTTTTGTGGTACTTAAGTGTTGCTTTTTGCATTTGAAAATGAATATAAAAGGTCATTTTTTACCACGGCGATGTTCATTCATAGAGCAAACTATGAGCGGGTGATACCATGATACCTATAAAGGCCAGTGATCGTATGGGGTTTAAAGCGATTGTTTGCTTTTTGAACTAGTCTTTGTTCAGTAACATTTTTTATGGGCTAGTTTTATTATCCTAGATATTGGAAAAATATATTTGCGTTAAGTATTGATTAACAAAGGCTCAGTTACTGTATAGGTAAGTTAGAAGGGCTAGCAATGCTTAGCTACATTTTTAGTTGTTAAAATGGGAAGAAAACAATGAAATTGAAATCACTTACAATTGCCATTGCGTTAGCTGCAACTAGCGCATCAACTTTTGCTGCCGAACAAGAAGGTTTTTACATCGGTGCGTTCGGTGACTACTACGATGCTTCGTGGAAAAACATGCGTGATCAAGCTGGCCTTGACGTTAATGAGTCAACAGGTTGGGGTGCTGAATTAGGTTACCGCTTTAATGATTACTGGAGCGCGCGTTTAGAATACGCAGACCTAGACTTCAATGCACATGATAAAGTACTTAACAACCGCAACGATATTGACGGCGAACGTTACGGTATTGATGCGCTTTACCACTTTGGCGGCGGTCCTTTTTACGGTTTATTCGGTTTGAAAGATATTGATGTTGTTGATGACAACACGTTTGTAAATGCAGGTGTAGGTTACCGACACTTTGTTACAGACAACTTCTTTGTAAATGCTGAAACCAGTGTTTACCAAGGTTTAGATAAAGGCTACACAGATGTTGGCGCAAAGTTAGGTATTAACTACTTCTTTGGCCAGAAATCAGCACCAGTAGCACCAGTTGAACCTGCTCCTGAGCCTGTAGTTGAAGCTGCAGTAGTTGCTCCTCTAGATAGTGACAACGACGGCGTGATTGATGCTAATGACAAATGCGCCAACACACCAGTAACAGATGCAGTTGATAGTGACGGGTGCACTTTATACGAAGAGTCTAAAGTAACTACTAAGCTATTAGTCACTTTCCCACATGACTCAGCCATTGTTAAACAAAGATATTTTGATGATATAGCTGCGGTATCAAAATTCATGAAAGAGTATACAGATACAACTGTACTACTTGAGGGTCATGCTTCAGCAGTGGGTGATGCTGGCTACAATAAAAAGCTTTCTCAAAAGCGTGCCGACGATGTTGCCGATGAGTTAGTAAAAGATGGTATTTCAAGAGAGCGTATCAGTACAATAGGTTATGGTGAGGAGCGTCTTGTAAATAAAGCGAATACGGCAGAAGCACACGCAGAAAATCGCCGTGTTGAAGCGCATATATCAACCGTTGAGCGCGTAAAAGTTAAACGTAAATAGTACTACTACTTTACAAATAACCCAGCTTAGGCTGGGTTTTTTTATGGCTGTTAATAAGTATTCATGAAAGTTGATTTTATGAAATCCACTATTCATATTATTAATAATCGGTATAACTAGCTGCCTAAGTGGATGGATTTTAATCTATGCATAAAAGCTTTATAATCGAGCGTTAGAATACTATAAGTATTGGGTTATGGTTTGTTTTATAAACACTTCCGAATACTTTCACGTCACCAAGAGGGCAATACTGTGCTACAAGAATATCGTAAACACGTAGAAGAACGTGCCGCGTTAGGTATCGTACCAGCGCCATTAGATGCTCAGCAAACGGCTGATCTTATTGAGCTAATTAAAACCCCACCTGCAGGTGAAGAAGAGTTCGTACTAGAACTACTAATCAATCGTGTACCGCCGGGTGTTGATGATGCAGCCTATATTAAAGCTGGTTTTTTAGCGGCTGTTGCTAAAGGTGAAGCCGTTTCTCCACTTATCTCTAAAGAAAAAGCAGCTGAATTGCTAGGTACTATGCTTGGTGGCTACAATATCGCGCCAATGGTTGACCTACTTGATGACGAAGCGTTAGCGCCAATCGTAGTTAAGGGCCTTTCAAACACATTATTAATGTTTGATGCGTTTTACGATGTAGAAGAAAAAGCAAAAGCAGGTAATACATACGCCAAACAAATCATTGAGTCTTGGGCTGCCGCAGAATGGTTTACTAATAAGCCAGCTGTTGCTGAAAAGATCTCGGTTACTGTATTTAAAGTCACTGGTGAGACAAACACTGATGACTTATCGCCAGCCCCAGATGCATGGTCACGTCCTGATATTCCACTTCACGCACTAGCGATGCTTAAAACAGAACGTGATGGCATTAACCCTGATAAAAACGGTGAAGTAGGTCCAGTTACCCAGCTCGAAGAATTAAAAACTAAAGGCTTACCACTTGCTTACGTAGGTGATGTTGTTGGTACGGGATCTTCACGTAAATCAGCAACTAACTCTGTGCTTTGGTTTATGGGTGTTGATATCCCATTTGTACCAAATAAGCGCGTAGGTGGTGTCTGTTTAGGTAATAAGATTGCGCCTATTTTCTTTAATACAATGGAAGACTCGGGTGCATTACCAATCGAATTAAATGTTGATGAATTCAACATGGGTGACCAAATCGACATTTACCCTTATGAAGGGGTTGTTAAACGTCACGGTACTGATGACGTGATCTCTACGTTCACACTTAAATCAGACGTCATTCTTGATGAGGTTCGTGCTGGTGGTCGTATTCCACTGATCATTGGTCGCGGTCTTACAGACAAAGCACGTACATCACTGGGTTTAGGTGCAACTGACGTATTTAAAGTACCAGCAGTTACTGAAGTGTCAGATAAAGGCTTTACGCTTGCGCAAAAAATGGTGGGTAAAGCATGTAATGTTGCCGGTATTCGCCCAGGCCAATACTGTGAACCAAAAATGACTACGGTTGGCTCGCAAGATACCACCGGTCCTATGACACGTGATGAGCTTAAAGACTTAGCCTGTTTAGGCTTCTCTGCAGATTTAACCATGCAGTCTTTCTGTCATACATCGGCTTACCCTAAACCAATTGACGTAAATACGCATCATACACTTCCTGATTTCATCATGAACCGTGGCGGTGTATCGCTTCGTCCTGGTGATGGTGTAATTCACTCATGGTTGAACCGTATGTTATTACCAGACACCGTAGGTACCGGTGGTGATTCACATACGCGTTTCCCATTAGGTATTTCATTCCCAGCGGGTTCAGGTGCGGTCGCATTTGCAGCAGCAACAGGTGTTATGCCACTTGATATGCCTGAATCGATTTTGGTTCGTTTTAAAGGTGAAATGCAGCCTGGTATCACGTTGCGTGACCTCGTTCATGCCATCCCTTACTACGGTATTAAAGAAGGGCTATTAACGGTTGAGAAGAAAGGTAAAATCAACGAGTTCTCTGGTCGTATACTAGAAATTGAAGGAGTTGAGCACTTAACTGTTGAGCAAGCATTTGAACTATCAGATGCATCAGCAGAGCGCTCAGCAGCAGGTTGTACTGTTAAGCTTTCTAAAGAGTCGATCAGCGAATACCTTGAGTCTAACATTGTTATGCTTAAGTGGATGATTTCTGAGGGTTACGGCGATGTTCGTACGATTGAGCGCCGCATTACAGCAATGCAAGAATGGCTAGCTAACCCAGAACTAATGGAAGCGGACAAAGATGCAGAGTACAAGCATGTGCTTGAAATCGACTTAGCTGACATTAAAGAGCCAGTACTGTGTGCGCCAAATGACCCTGATGATGCGCGTTTACTATCTGACGTAACAGGCGAGAAAATTGATGAGGTATTCATCGGTTCTTGTATGACTAACATTGGTCACTTCCGCGCCGCGGGTAAATTACTCGATGGTTTTACAGGTCGTATCCCAACACAGCTTTGGGTTGCACCACCAACGAAGATGGACAAAGACCAGCTTACGGACGAAGGTTACTACGGTATCTTTGGTCGTGTTGGAGCACGTATTGAAACGCCTGGGTGTTCACTGTGTATGGGTAACCAAGCACGTGTTGCAGATAAAGCAACTGTTGTGTCTACCTCAACACGTAATTTCCCTAACCGTTTAGGTACAGGCGCAAATGTGTTCTTAGCTTCAGCAGAGCTGGCAGCAGTAGCGGCAATTTTAGGTAAATTACCTACTCCGGCTGAGTACCAAGAATATGCAGCGAAAATCAATGCAACGGCAGCAGATACCTACCGTTACTTGAACTTCCACCGTATGCCTCAGTACACTAAAAAAGCAGACAACGTAATTATTCAGCAAGCTGTATAATTAATAGAGTTTGAATGAAAAGCCCGCTTCGGCGGGTTTTTTATCGTTTAAATTTAATTTGGATTATTCATGCTTTAATAATCTTATATTGAATTAAATTTAATTATTATTTGCTTTTGAGTTGGATAATAAAGCAAAAAATCCTCGCTATATGCATTAAAATCCCTGCCAATATTATCATTATTATAAGCAGGATTTTATGACCGCATTAAACAACCAGAATTTACTGCAACTTCGTTTTATTAACCAAGCCAACATTGATTTGGTTAAGCCTTCTTTTGATAACTTACCTGCAAACCCATATGCAGATGGTGCGTTTCGCAAACGCCGTTATTCAGTAGTTAAACTACAAAATGATGAGCTCAACCTTCAAGCGACTAAAGCGTTTGTGCAAGACGATTCAATTAATACCTTTCAAGGTAATGTTGAACGTACTTACGAAAATTTAGAGCAAAGCTTGCTTGAGTCTGAGGGTATGAAAAATATTGTTAGCGAATTTTGTGCGATTACCGGTATTGATGCAGATCGTGATATTGAAATTCACCAATTTAGAATGCTTGCGATTGATAGCGACACGCCAGCAGCCCCTGAAGGTGTGCATCAAGACGGGTTTGACCATGTATGCGTATGTGGTGTTTCTCATGAAAATTTAGAAGGCGGTGAGCTATTGGTTTATGAAAACCAACAAGCAGAACCGTGTTTTAAAATGGAAATAAAAGACGGCATGTTTGCACTAATTAATGATCGTCAGGTATGGCATAACGCCACGCCAATGAACAAAATTGATGCCAATAAACCAGGTTACCTGGATTGTTTTGTACTAACTGCTTAAGAGAAATAAAATGAATTTAATGCAATTGCGCGCGCAATTTCCCGCTTTAATGCAAACGGTTGATGGCAAGTCACCGGTGTTTTTAGATGGACCAGGTGGCTCACAAGTACCACAACCGGTACTCAGTGCCATGACTGCTTATTTAGGGCATTATAATTCAAACTTGGGCGGTGCGTTTTTCTCAAGTGACAAAACGGTTGAACTGATGGCTAATGCGCGTCAAGCGGCGGCTGATTTGTTAAATGCCCCTAGTGCACAAAATATTGTATTTGGCCCTAATATGACCAGCCTTACGTTTAGCTTCAGCCGCGCGATTTCACGCAGTTGGCAAGCAGGCGATGAAATTATTGTGACCAATGCAGATCATTTTTCAAATGTATCGTCTTGGCAGCAAGCCGCTGAAGATAAAGGTGCAGTGGTTAACACAGCGCTAATTAACGAAGCTGATTGCAGTTTAGATATGGCGCATTTTGAAAGCTTATTAAACGCTAACACTAAATTAGTTGCGGTTACGTATGCATCAAATACCACAGGCTCTATTAACGATATTAAACGCATTATAGAGCTTGCTCACAATGTCGGTGCATTGGTGTATGTTGATGCTGTGCATTATGCCCCTCATGAACTAATCGATGTGCAAGCATTAGATTGCGATTTTTTAGCGTGTTCTGCATATAAGTTTTTTGGCCCGCACTTAGGTATGGTATACGGTAAAGCTTCGCATTTAGAAGGGTTTACACCTTATAAAGTAGAGCCAGCAAAAGATGTTGCTCCAGGTCGCTGGGAAACTGGCACACAAAGTTTTGAAGCACTAGCGGGCTTTATTGCGGGTGTTGATTACATTGCGGCAATTAGCGAACTTGATGACAGTCACTCACGCCGTGAAAAACTACGTGTTGCGTTTGAAAAAACGAAACAACACGAGATGGCGCTTAGTGAATACTTTTTAACACGTCTGGTTAATTACCCGCGTATTAAATTGTTTGGTATTGATGACTTAGCACGTTTAAGTGAGCGAACTCCTACGTTTGCACTGACCTTTGAAGGGTTAGAGCCTCGCCAAGTGTCTGAATTTTTGGGTAAACAACATGTATGTGTATGGGATGGTAATTTCTACGCCCAAGGTTTATGCAAACAACTGGGTGTGCTTGATAAGGGTGGCGTAGTGCGCATTGGTTGCATGCACTACAACACCCTAGAAGAAATGGACACGCTATTTAATTTGTTTGATGAGCTGCTAGGCTAAACCCTTATTTGTTAAGCGTTTTTTAAAGCCATAAGTAAAAATTACTTATGGCTTTTTTATTGGCTGATTACTTAGCTTTGCGGCGTTCCATATATTTGCTCTGCTCGATTGAACAAAACCCATGAGGTTAAAATATACTTATCATTTGATACTGGCTTATTGCCTCTATGTGTATGCGTGAAATATCCTGGAGCAACCACCATACTGCCTTTTTTAGGGGCTATTTTACGATTTTGATAATAAAACTCGGTTTCTCCGCCTTCTTCAACATCATTTAAATAAAACATAAATAACAATACCCGATGCAGGGCTTCATTATGTTGTAACTGCGGATACACCTCACTATGCCAATACGGGTAGCCCCCTTTATTGACCTCATATTTTTGTGCTTGAATATTACCGAGCCTAAAAATTTGCTGCACCAATAAAGGAAGTTGTGGTTTACCTACTTCGTCATAATTGGCATGAGTCAAATCTACCGGCTGACCTGTTTTTGGGTGATACACTTTTAAGCCAAATGCCCCAATCATCATAAAAATATGTTCTTCAATGTATTTAAAAACAAACTGTGCAGTGGTTTGTTGAATATGTTTTAATTGTTCTGCGTACTCAGGATGATTGTTTAAGTGCAGGTCGTGGCTATCTTTTTTATTAAGATCAACGCCACCCGATGTCATCCCTTGTTTAATATGCGGGCTTTGAGAAAAGGTAGTGATAAAGTTATCACAAAAGTCACTGCTGAGCGCGTTGTCATACACGCGGATAAAGTCCGTCATGAGTTACCTGTTTAATTATTATGGATTATTATGTTTACTGAAAAAGTGATGCCGCGCTTTAGCGAAACGGATGCACTCGGACACATCAACAATACCGTACTCCCAGTTTGGTTTGAAGCAGCCCGAGTACCTATTTTTAAATTTTTTACCCCTGATCTTAATCCTCACAATTGGAAGTTAATTATTGCTAAGGTTGAAGTGTCGTTTGTCGGCGAGCTATTTTATGCTCATGAGGTGACAATTAACACCAGCATAGAGCAGATTGGTAATAGCTCATTTGTGATCCGCCAAGAAGCCTGGCAGCAAGATAAGTGCTGTGCAATTGGTAAAACTGTCATGGTGCGATACGACTTTGCCAGCAAAACAAAGCAAACGCTTTCGGCTGATGAAAAAGCCGCATTAACACAGCACCTTGTTGCCACGAGTTAATCGCAGTTTAGTTGTGGCAAGCAGGATGTTTAGTTAAATATTGCGCCAGAGCAATGACTTGTTTTTCAGTAAAGCGTAGTCCGAGCTTAGTTCTGCGCCACAATATATCTGCGCTGCTTTTTGCCCATTCATGGTTTACTAAGTAATCAACTTCTTTTGCATATAAGCCATGGCCAAAGTGATAACCTAAATCGCCGATTGCTTGACTTTTACCCAATAATTGATAGCTAAGCGTACCATAGCTGCGAGCCATACGTTTTAAGGTGTCGATTGGCAGCCAAGAATAGCTGCTTTCTAACTGTGCGATAAGGTATGCTTGGTTACTAAAGTCGCCACCTGGTAAAGGGGTGTCTTTCGTCCACGAGCGACTCAATTTTGGGTAAAGGGGCGCTAATTTATTAACGGCATTTTCTGCAAGCTTTCTATAGGTGGTAATTTTGCCACCAAATACGCTTAATAATGGGGCGTGATCAGCTTCATTATTTAATATCAGTTTGTAATCGCGGGTGACCGCTTGGGCATCCGTTGATTTGTCATCTAACAGCGGGCGCACGCCACTAAACGTGTGCACAATATCCGCTTTGCTTATTGGCTTTTTAAAGTAATGATTAGTAATACTGATCAGGTATTCGATTTCTTGCTCACTAATTTTTACATCAGCAATATCGCCGGAATAATCTTCATCAGTGGTGCCAATTAGTGAGTAATCTTGCTCATAAGGAATAACAAATACAATACGGTTATCCTCGTTTTGTAAAATATAGGCAACCGGCTGGCTATGAACTCGAGGCACCACAATGTGACTGCCTTTTACAAGGCGAACAGTATGTGGTGTGGGCTGGGTAAATACATCTTCAAATAATGACGCGACCCAAGGGCCTGCAGCATTTACAACACTTTTAGCCTTAATATTTAGGTGTTGCTTGCTAGCTTGCTGCTCTAAAATTACATTCCAATAGTTTGCGTTACGGGTGGCTTTAATACAGCGCGTGCGTGTTGCAATTGTGGCGCCCAAATTATGCGCTGCTTGTGCGTTTAAAATCACTAAGCGCGCGTCATCAACCCAGCAGTCTGCGTATTCAAAGCCTTGGGTGACGCTGCTGTTAAGTACGCTATCGCTGTTAAACTCAATCGCCTTTGAAGGGGGTAAAGTATTACGCCAGGCTAGATGGTCATAAATAAATAACCCCATGCGAATCATCCATGGCGAACGCAAATGTGCTTGGTGCGGCAGTCGAAAAGACAGTGGCCACATAATATGCGGTGCTTTTTTTAACAGTACTTCACGCTCACGCAAGGCCTCTCTTACCAATCTAAATTGATAATTCTCTAAATAGCGAAGCCCGCCATGAATAAGTTTGCTGCTATTAGAAGAGGTAGCAGAGGCTAAATCGTTCTGCTCACATAAGAGTACTTTTAAGCCACGACCACTAGCATCGGCTGCAATGCCAGCGCCGTTAATACCACCGCCAATAATGAGTAAGTCATATTCGTTGTCGTGTGCGCTCATAGATTTCCCTGTGTTTAGTCACTCTCGTCGTCAGTACTATTAGAAAGTCTAACTTGTGCAATGCAATGTAGCCACTTTGCGTATAAATCGTTGCGCTCTTCACTGCTCATGGTTGGTTCAAAGCGACGATCGCTTTTCCACATGTTGGCAAGCTGCGCAGTTGATTCATACACCCCAGTTTGCAGCCCTGCTAAGTAGGCAACCCCCAATGAAGTGGTTTCGGTTAAGGTTGGGCGTTCAACGCTTGCGCCTAAAATGTTAGCTAAAAATGCCATGGCCCAATTATTGTTTGCCATGCCGCCATCAACCCTTAAAATACTAGGACGAAGCCCGTCACCCTCCATGGCTTTTTGTAAATCTTTGGTTTGATAACCCACCGACTGTAAGGCAGCTGCCACAATAGTACTAATGCCTGAATCTCGGGTTAGGCCTAAAATAGCGCCTCTTGCATTTGCATCCCAATAGGGCGCTCCTAAGCCAGTAAACGAGGGCACTAAAAACACCCCATGATCTAAGGGAACACCTTTGACAAGGGCTTCACTTTCACCTGCGTTTTCTAATAACTTTAGGCCTTCTACTATCCACTGCATGGTGGCACCGGCCATAAAAATGCTGCCTTCAATCGCATAGGTGGGTTTGCCGTTGAGCCGATATGCAAGAGTGGTTAATAAACGATTATTTGATTTTAGTGCTTTATCGCCAGTGTTAAGCATTAAAAAGCAGCCCGTGCCGTAGGTGCTTTTTGCCATACCTTCTTCAAAACAGGCTTGACCAATTAAAGCCGCTTGCTGATCGCCTGCAATACCACAAATAGGAATTTCACTACCGAACAACTCGCCGCTTGTTATCCCAAAATCAGCCGCTGAGTCCATTACCTCAGGCAACATAGCCAGTGGGATATCAAATAAAGCCAGTAATTCTTCATCCCAGCATTGCTGATGAATATTAAACAGTAAAGTTCGTGAGGCATTAGTGGCATCGGTTTTGTGCACTTTACCGTCGGTTAATTGCCACAATAAGTAGGTATCTACCGTGCCAAATGCTAGTTCACCTGCATGTGCTTGCTCTTTAGCGCCAGTGACGTTATCTAAAATCCAACGAACTTTGGTTGCAGAAAAATAAGGGTCGAGTACTAAACCGGTTTTATCATTCACCATTTTTGTATGCCCAGCATGACGTAAACTATCGCAATATTCACTAGTGCGTCGGTCTTGCCATACAATCGCGTTATAAATAGGTTGCCCAGTTTTTTTATTCCACACTAAAGTGGTTTCTCGCTGATTAGCAATGCCGATGGCAATTATGTCGGCGGCGGTTACTTGTTGCTGCGCTAAGAGGTTTTTGACGCTGGTTAATACAGTTTGCCAAATATCTACAGGGTTGTGTTCAACCCAACCATTTTTTACAAAATGCTGAGGGAAGGTTTGTTGAGCACTCCCTATCATCTGTGCATCTTTGCTATATAAAATAGCCCGAGAGCTTGTCGTTCCTTGATCAATCGAGAGTAAGTATTTAGCCATAAAAAATAACGTTGTTTAATTTAGATAAAGATAGCTTGTCTTTAAGCTAAACGAATAGCAATGCTTTTGCACCATAATGGTTAAAATTATAGATTAGCAGAGGGTAGGAGAGGGAAATGATAATTAAATTATGGCGCCTATTATTTAATAGACGCCAAGCAATAGTGATTAATTAGTACTCGTTAATTGTTGATGTAACCAATCTTTTAATACCATTCTGTCGTGCTTTAGCTGCTGCATAGCTTCGTCATCGATAGGTGAATCTTGTAGTTCAAGTACCCGAATTTCTTTATCGATTTCATTGTATTGTTTTGCTTTAGTAGCAAAGTTTTCATCATTTGCATTGAGTTTTGCAATTGTTTGCGTGTAATCAGGAAAGTCTTTAGTTAATGAATGGTCTTCGCCTAACATAGGTTACTCCTTGCTTATACGTATTTAATGCGTTGTTGGATAATGCAGGTCACTTTACTGATAGACAGTTTGTAACTACTGAATTACTCATATAATAGAGCTTGGGCTGATTTAAAATAAATCAACCATTGCTGATTGTAAGCGAGCTATTTGTATTAGCTGAGCTGCAAAACACTGACACCTGCAAAGCCTTCAGTTAGAATATGCATGCAATAACCATCCGCCTAATTACTTTGAGTACTTTAATACATGCTTTTAATGATCGATAACTACGACTCGTTTACCTACAATTTGGTACAGTATTTTCAACGATTAGATCAAGAAGTGGTGGTAAAACGTAACGACCAAATAACGCTGAGCGAAATTAAACAGTTAAACCCCGATCATATTGTGATTTCTCCAGGCCCTAAAAGCCCAAGTGAAGCGGGAGTATCGTTATCTGTTGTAGAGCAATTTAAAGGAACTTATCCTATATTAGGTATTTGTTTGGGGCACCAAACTATTGCTCAGGTGCTAGGTGGAAAGGTGGTGCGCGCTAAACAGGTTATGCATGGAAAAACATCGCCAATTTATCACCAGCATCAAGGTATGTTTAAAGGTTTACCCAACCCGCTGACAGTGTGCCGCTACCATTCTTTAATTGTTGAAGCGCACTCATTGCCTAAAGAACTAGAAGTAACAGCATGGACACAAAGCAACACTGGGCTGCGTGATGAAATTATGGGATTGTTGCATAATGAGCTCGCACTTGAAGGCGTGCAGTTTCACCCTGAAGCAATTTTGACCGAGCAAGGCTTAGCCTTACTTGATAACTTTTTAACGCGCTTCTAGGCTTATACCTGTAAGCTATTTTCCTTTTTTGCCTTAAGATAGAGTTTATGACCGATACATTGCAGCAACAGCGAATTGTTAACGTGCTACACCAACGAGCGCATGATTTGCTACTGGGTCATAGTTTTGCTAATCAGCAAATAGGCTTTATTCATACCTTAGACCTCAATGACGGTAAACCCGTTAAAAAGCGTACCTTATTAGAAGTTGAAGTGGCCGCTCAGCAAAAGCGTCAACAAAAAAGTACTTCACATCAAAAGTTACAGGCAAAAACCAGTCAAAAATTACATACGGTTATTGAAACCGTGATGGCCAAACGTCTTGAAGACATAGATTTAGTCATCAAAGACACTGTTGGTATAGATGATAATGTGCCCGCTATACTTGATATTCTTGCAACACGCGCGGCATCGGTCGGTCGTTTAGAGCCGCTAATTAACGATTTAAACTGGCTTGGACGAGAGCTGGTTACCTTAGTTAATTTACCTTTTTATCGTAAGCAACGCAGTAAAGGCACCTCAGTCAAAGTAGATACCCCAGCATTGGCATTACGTTATTTAGGCTTAGACAACCTGCAACTGGTAGTGCCTACTTTTGCAGTGCGCCATTGGATGCCAAACAGCACCGCACCATTTCCGCTATTAAAGCGCAGGTTAAAAGACAACACTATGTCATGTGCTATTGCGGCACAAACTCTAGCGCAGCTTAATGGGTTAAATCCCATGCATGCATTTACCTTAGGCATGTTATTAAATGTGGGGCAAATTGCCTTAGTGCGCTTATACTTAAAAGTGTTTGAGCAAGTATGGCAACGCAAAATACAGCGTGCTCGTGAAGAAGGTGACAAAAACCTACACACTGCGTTGTTAGAGTTAAAACCTGACCCGCTATTTTTAACGACATTGCTGAATGAAAAATCACTGCTTGTTAGCACCAAGGTGATTGAAACCATGTCATTTAAATACTTACCCTTTAACACTGTTATGCAGCAGTTAGTGAATGGGACAGAAAAAGGTGATAGCTTATTGCCATTATCGCAAGTAATTTTAAAAGCTCGCTGCTACTCTCAGTACTTAAATTTAAAAGAGCACCAGCTTATTGAAGACGATGAATTACAAAGCTGGTTTAGCTATTATAAGTTTACAAAAAAAGAGTTAGAGACCTTACAAACAGCTAATTTTACTAATTTGGCACTTCAAATCGATTAAATCTGTTAATTTTTTTGCGACTATTCATTCACTTTAATTCTACTTATTCATGTGCAGTTGGTTTATAAGCGCTATGCTTTTTTCGTTGTAGAGGCGCTGACTAAGGTAAATGCACATCATTACTAGCTCTCAAATAGTTATTCACTATCTATGAAATAATATCTTAAGCCCTTTATTTTAAAGGGGTACATGAAAGTTTTTGAAGAGACATAACCCTAAATTTCTGAAATAATGAGCGCCTGAAAATTGAACCACAACGTAGTTTCAGGCAAATACATAGCTATTATTTTTTGCCGACACATTTGGTTATTAACAATAATCACACCCCTATTCTACTGCTTTGTGATGCACACAATTAAGAGGAAATAAAATGACAGTCAATCGCGAATTATTTGATCACGTAATGGTTCCTAACTACGCACCTTCAAGCGTAATTCCAGTTCGAGGCGAAGGCTCTCGTGTATGGGATCAACAAGGACGAGAGTTTATCGACTTTGCTGGTGGTATTGCCGTTAACTGTCTTGGCCACTGCCATCCTGCATTAGTGGGTGCATTAAAAGAGCAGGGCGAAAAAATTTGGCATTTATCAAATGTAATGACCAATGAGCCAGCGCTTCGCTTAGCTAAAAAAATGGTTGATGCGACTTTTGCAGAAAAAGTTTACTTTGCAAACTCAGGCGCAGAAGCAAACGAAGCGGCACTTAAATTAGCGCGTCGTTTTGCGCTTGATAAATTTGGTGCAGAAAAGTCACAAATTATCGCCTTTAATAAAGGTTTCCATGGTCGTACCTTCTTCACGGTTACTGTAGGCGGTCAAGCGGCTTACTCTGACGGTTTTGGCCCTAAGCCAGGCGACATTGTTCATTGTGACTACAATGACCTTGCCGCATTTGAAGCGTTGATTAGCGATAATACCTGTGCGGTAATGATGGAGCCAATTCAAGGTGAAGGCGGTATTATCTCGCCAACTGACGAATTTGCTCAAGGCGTTCGTGATTTATGTACTAAGCACAATGCATTGCTAATTTTTGATGAAGTGCAATCAGGTGTTGGTCGTACGGGTGAGCTATACGCATACCAAGGCTTAAACGTAGTACCTGACATTTTAACTTCAGCAAAAGCACTTGGTGGTGGTTTTCCAATTGGCGCTATGCTAACAACCACTGAGATTGCACAGCATCTTAAAGTAGGTACCCATGGTTCTACTTACGGCGGTAACCCACTAGCCTGTGCAGTTGCAGAAGCTGCATTTGATACAGTGAACAACCCAGAAGTATTAGCGGGCGTTAAAGCAAAAGCGGCGTTATTTACCGAGCTACTTAATGCGATTAACGAAAAGTACCATGTATTTAGTGAAATTCGTGGCCAAGGTTTATTAATCGGTGCCGTAGTTAATGAGCAGTACAAAGGGCGCGCTAAAGAGTTTTTAGTAGCCGGTACTGAGCATGGCTTAATGTCACTTGTAGCGGGTGCTGATGTGGTTCGTTTCACTCCATCTTTAGTAATACCAGAAGCTGATATTCGCGAAGGCATGGCACGCTTTGAAAAAGCTGTAGCCCACGTTGTAAACGCGTAATCGCTAATTCAACTTCTCTAAGGGCAAACATTGTTTGCCCTGCAGTTCCTATTTACCGTTATATATAAGGGAGTAAGCGGATTCATGATGATCCTTCGCCCAATCCAAAAAAGTGATTATGCAGCTTTAGTAACCATTGCCGACGAGTCGGGACATGGCTTTACTTCTTTACCTAATAATGAAGAGTTATTACAAAAGAAGATTGCACATTCAGTTAATTCATTTACAAAAACCACGTCACAGCCTGGTGATGAAGGGTACTTATTTGTTCTTGAAGATACTGAAACTGGTGAAGTAGTTGGTACTTCAGGTATTGAAGCGGCAGTTGGCTTAGATGACGCATTTTATCACTATCATTTGAGTAAAGTGATTCACTCTTCGCGCACGCTAGATGTATATAAAGCGGTAGATATTCTCACCCTTTGTAATGACTACACTGGGGCTACAGAGCTGTGTACGCTGTTTTTAAAAGACGGTTATCGTAAAAATTGTAACGGTAAGCTGCTTTCAAAAGCACGCTTTATGTTTATAAAACAGCACCAGCAACGCTTTGCACAAACCGTTATCGCAGAAATGCGTGGCGTATCTGACGAAAACGGCAGTAGCCCGTTTTGGCAGTGGCTTGAAGAGCACTTTTTCTCAATGGATTTTCCAACCGCAGATTATCTGACGGGAATTGGCCAAAAAGTGTTTATTGCTGAGTTAATGCCTAAATACCCAATTTACGTCAACTTATTGAGTAAAGAAGCGCAAGCGGTTATTGGTCAAGTACACGATAATACGCGCCCAGCTATTCAGTTATTAAAAAGTGAAGGCTTTACTTTTAATGGTTACGTCGACATTTTTGATGCAGGCCCAACCGTTGAAGCAAAAGTAGATAACATTGCTACTGTACGTAATGCACAAAACTTTAGTGTTGAAATTGGCGAAATGACAGGTGATACCATGGTATTGCTAGCCAATGATAAGCTTGAAGACTTTAGAGCAACCGTTGTTCCTATGGCATTTGATTCACGTTCAAACAGCCTTGTGCTTACGCAAGAACTTGCTGATGCATTACATTTAAAATCGGGCGACTTTGTTACTGCTACCCCAGTTTAATTTAGGAGAAAGTATATGACTCATCCTGCACAATTTATTAATGGTCAATGGTCGCAAGGCCAAGGCACAGAATTTAACTCAGTTAATCCTGCAAATAACGACGTTATTTGGCAGGCATCAGCTGCAAGCGCAGAGCAAGTAGATAGCGCTGTAGCATCAGCACGTGAAGCATTTTACAGTTGGGCTGATAAAAGCTTTAGCGAGCGTTTAGAGATTGTAAAAACCTTTGCTGCAACATTAAAAGAGCACAGCGAAGATCTAGCGGTTGCTATTGCACAAGAAACAGGTAAACCACTTTGGGAAACACGTACTGAAGCGGGCGCCATGGTAGGTAAAATTGCCATTGCTGAAAAAGCATTTTTAGAGCGTACTGGTGATGTTGAAAACGCTATGCCGCAAGGTCGTGCGATGATCCGTCATAAGCCACATGGTGTTGTTGCTGTATTTGGTCCTTACAACTTCCCTGGGCACTTACCAAATGGCCACATTGTACCTGCACTTTTAGCCGGTAATACTGTGGTATTTAAACCATCTGAACTTACACCTATGGTGGCTGAGCTAACCCTTAAACTATGGGAAAAAGCCGGTTTACCTGCTGGGGTAATTAACCTAGTTCAAGGTGAAGTAGAAACAGGTAAAGCATTGGCGTCACACAAAGGCATTGATGGTTTATTCTTTACTGGATCTTCACGTACGGGTCATATTTTACATGAACAGTTCGCAGGTCAACCAGGTAAAATTTTAGCGCTTGAAATGGGTGGTAATAATCCACTAATCGTTAAAGATGCAGAAGATACTCTTGCTGTAGTGCATGATATTGTGCAGTCTGCGTTTATCTCAAGCGGCCAACGTTGTACCTGTGCGCGTAAATTGTTTTTACCAACAGGCGCTAAAGGCGATGAAATTTTAGCGCGCTTAATTACAGCGACTAAAGCAATTAAAGTTGGTAACTACGACGACGCTGACCAACCGTTTATGGGTTCAATGATCTCAGCGGCCGCTGCTGCTGGTATGGTTAAAGCGCAAGACGAGTTAAAAGCCATGGGTGGTGACGTGTTAGTTGAGCTTGAGCATACAGCTAACACCGGTTTTGTTACACCAGGTATTATTGAGTGTACTAATATTAATGACTTCCCAGATGAAGAGCATTTTGGTCCACTTTTAAAAGTATTCCGCTTTGATGACTTTGACCAAGCAATTGATAAAGCAAACGACACTAGCTTTGGTTTATCAGCAGGTTTATTAAGTGATAACCAAGCTGATTACGATCATTTCTTACGTCGTATTCGTGCGGGTATTGTTAACTGGAACCGTCCAATTACAGGCGCCTCAAGTGCTGCGCCGTTTGGTGGTATTGGTGCCTCAGGTAATCATAGAGCGAGCGCTTATTACGCTGCCGATTACTGTGCATACCCTGTTGCTTCTGTGGAACTTGAAAAAGTAACCATGCCAGCAACATTAAGCCCAGGCTTAAAAATAGATTAAGTACTCTGAACGTTAGTTAAGTACTACTTAATTAGTATAAAAGCAGCTTCGGCTGCTTTTTTTGTATTGCAATCTCACAAAGCTAGCAATTATCAGTGCTTTCTGCTTAAATTAAGCAATCAGTATTTTTGAGGTAAATAAACGATGGTTTTAAACAGGCAAGGGTACGATGATTTAATAATGTACCTAACTCAGAACTTAGCGTTGTTTGAAAAGGCAGGTGAAATAAAGCCAGGTGCGCCAACCGTTATTGAGTTAATTGAAGATGTAATTGCCGAAAATGTCATACGCATTTGTCAACAACACCCAGACCTTTCTACAGAGCAACGCAGTCAAATTGTGCGCGAGGTTGATGGCATTGTTTACGATTTACAAGAAGTGCTTAGTAGTGTGACCTCTCACACTGTTACAGTAGAACAGCATGCTTTTATTGACGAGTTTGCTGGACTAGTTAAAAACTTATTTGATAACGCTATTAATTAATATTTCCCCCTTTAAAAACCACGCTTTATTCGCTATTTAATTTAAATGCGCGTGAGAGCCTGCGTGTAATGAATGCAAAATTAAACTAATGAGATAAAACAATGCAAGCAAATGTAAAATGGGTTGAAGGTAATACCTATATAGGCCGCTCTAATAGTAATCATAATGTGGTATTTGATGCGGGTAGTGACGGAGCAGCACCAAGCCCAATGGAAATGGTGCTTATGTCTGTCGGTGGCTGTTCATCGGTTGATGTGGTAAGTATTTTAAAAAAAACCAAGCAAGACTTCTCATCCGTTGATGTGCAATTAACTGCTGAACGAGCAGAAACAGCCCCGCGCGTGTTCACTAAAATTAATTTGCACTTTGTTGTAACTGGTAAGAATGTATCTGAAAAACACCTAGAGCGAGCGGTTTCGCTTTCTGCCGAAAAGTATTGCTCAGTTGCATTAATGCTTGATAAAACAGTAGAAATTACCCATAGCCATGAAGTTGTTGAAGATCAGGGAAAATAACGCTTTTTCCGTGAGTGAAATTCGTATAAAATCCGCGAACTTTTCATTCTGCAGGTGCAGATTTCACTAATTTATAGGTTGGTTTATATGAACAAACCCTTCGATAAACTTAAACTTCATGGCTTTAATAATTTAACTAAAAGCCTAAGCTTTAGTATTTACGATATTTGCTATGCAAAAACAGAGCAACAACGTAAAGAATATATAGAATATATCGATGAGCAGTATAGTGCAGATAGACTAACCGACATTTTAGGTGATGTGGTTGATATTATTGGTGCCAATATTTTAAATGTTGCACGTCAAGATTATGAGCCACAAGGTGCCAGTGTAACTATTTTAGTTTCAGAAGAGCCTGTAGAAGAGCAGCAAAACTATGATGCTGACGAAGCACCAGGGCCATTACCTGACTCAGTGGTTGCACACCTTGATAAAAGCCACATTTGTGTTCACACATACCCTGAAGCACACCCAGATGATGGTATTTGTACTTTCCGTGCGGATATTGAAGTATCAACCTGTGGCATTATCTCGCCGCTTAAAGCGTTAAACTTCTTAATCCATAGTCTTGAGTCTGATGTAGTAACGATTGATTACCGCGTACGTGGTTTTACCCGTGATGTAAACGGCGTTAAACATTACATTGATCATGCAATTAATTCGATTCAAAACTTCATGACAGAAGATACCAAAGAAGCGTACCAAATGATGGACGTGAACGTGTATCAAGAAAACCTGTTCCATACCAAAATGATGTTAAAAGAAACCGATTTAAATACGTATTTATTTGGTTTATCTACTGATGATTTGTCAGATGACGAAGAAGAAGAGATTCGCTCAAAGCTAACACGTGAAATGCAAGAAATATTCTATGGCCGTAACCTGCCAGATACAGAATAATAGCAATTAGATTAAATAAAAATGGCGCTCATTGAGCGCCATTTTTGTATGTGTTGTTTAATGCTACTTAACAAGTAATAACTGGGTTTGTCGGCCATTGAGGTACCACACACCGGTTTTATCAAACATAGCATCTTCTTCAAGCATTATTCTTATTTCTTTATTCCACGGTTTTATAAACACCGCATTGTTAAGCTCAATCGAGTACGCCGTGTTTAAATGCAACGGGTAATCGCCATCCCCCGGCACACCTTGCTGAGCATCCCACATACCTAGTGTTGTACCAGCTGCATGACCATGATAGCCGAGCGGGTGAGTATAAATAGTGGGCTTTAACCCCTGTGCAATGGCTTTTTCGCGGGCGGCTTTTAATACCTGATTACCTGTTTTCCCAGCTGTAAATTCAGCCGTAAAAATGTCTTGTAGCTTATTGCCCTTTTTTAACGCATCAACAAGGTAATCGGGGGCTTTTGTTTCGTCTGGTTTTAAAACATAAGCGTGTTGTTGAGTGTCTGTATTTAAACGCAAATAATTAATACCAAAATCGATATGTAATAAGTCGCCTGCTTGAATAACATTATCGGCATAGCCGTTGGTAAAGCTGTCTTCGTGGTCGAACGATTTACTGTCGGCGCGTTGTATTGCAATACTAGGGTGAAACCACGTTTGCAGCTTAAGCTCCCTTACGCGCTCTCTAAACCACCATACTAAGTCGTCGCTGGTTGTTTTGCCCACCGTAATTACTTTATTTGAAAAGCCCTCAGCAATAATAGAGTGAGCAATAGCAACAATGTGTTTGTACATGTCCACTTCTTCTGGAATGCGTTGCTCTAACCATGCAACAGCCAGCGGCTCGGCTGAGGTTATTTTATTTTTATATATCGCAGGTAAGTTGGCCATTAAAGTGGTGTAATCGCCAAGCACTAGCCCATCGGCATGTGCCCAATCTGTAGATGTGTTGAGAGCAATATTTCGCGGTTGGTATTGCTCAATAAGCGTATTGAGCGCTTGCCACTGATTAGGCTGTGCTTGCTTATCCCAGGCTTTTTTAAAAACACTCCCTATTTTGTAAGGCGCAATTGCAAAGGCGTCAACACCGCCTTGTTTGTTAACTGCAAATAATAAAATAGTGGTGCGCCTTGCCGAGAGCCATGTAGCAGGCAGCATGGTTTTTAATATCGGGTCTTCATTATATTCGCGGCTTATCATTAGCCACATATCTATACTGTGTTGCTGCATTAATGTGGGTAATAAAGTCTTAATACGTTTTTCGGTAATGCTATCGATAAACGCAGCCCTTTCTTTCATTGATAGAATAGTAGGGGGCTCAGCGGCTTTAATGTCAGGGCTAAATAGTATGAGTATAAAAGTGAGTAAAAAAACGTATTTATTATTTTGCATGGCTGGCTTGTTTTTTAAACGAATATATAAGCTAACATTGCACAAACAATAAGATAAACAAATCATTTGCGATAAATCGTAGACACAAAAAAGCCCAGCAAAATACTGGGCTTTTGTAATAAATACTGCTTAGCCAAGCATGCTGTACAGTAACGCAAATACAGCTAATGAGCCAACAGCCAGTACAAATAAGGTACTTAAACGGTTACGGTATTTTTGTAAGCTAGGCACTTTGTAAACTGCAATCATTGGCATAATGAATAAAATCATCGCAATGATTGGCCCCGATAACTGATCCATCATATCTAGTATGCTTGGGTTCTTAACCGCGCAGAACCAAATAGCGAAAAACATCAGTACCGCACCCACTTTGTCAGCGACTTTAGGGCTCATGCTTGAGTGTTTAGTCACTAACCCAGTAAAGCTTTCGCGTGCCCCTAAAAAGTGACCTAAAAACGACGACATAATCGCAATAAAGGCAACCAAAGGTCCCAGCGTTGCAATGAATGAGTTTTCTGTAATATTAGCCAAGTAAGATAAAACAGAGACGTTTGCCGCTTTTGCTTCAGCCATTTGGTCGCCGGTAAGCGATAACACGCATGAGAACACAAATAATAAAACAAAGGTGATCAGCAATAAGCTAGTGCGCTTTAAAATCGCTTCTGACTTAGACGTTGCTAGGTCACCGTAGTGACTACGTTGCTTATTAACAAAGCTTGAAATAGCCGCTGCATGGCTAAACGAAAACACAATAATAGGAATCGATAACCAAAGTGTTTTACTAAAGCTACCTAGCTCAGGCAAAGCTGTATCGGGCATTTGCCAGCTTGGGATTAAATACAAAGACAAAAAGAATAAAATACCCACTAGCGGGTACACTAAAATAGCAAAGGCGCGCAGCATTAAGCGTTCACCGCCCATCATTAAGCCAATCATTAGTGCAACTAAAATACCCGATAAAGCAACGCGTGACGGCGACTCCATCCCTAACTGATTGACCATAAAGCTGTCTACCGTATTGGTTAAACCCACACCGTAAATAAGCAAAATAGGAAAAATTGATAAAAAGTATAATAAGGAGATCAGTCGACCCGCGTTTACGCCAAAGTGTTCTTCTACTACATCGGTAAAATCAGCCTCTTTATTTTTTGATGATAATACAAAACGCGCCAAACCACGGTGCGCTAAAAAGGTCATTGGAAAGGCTAAACACGCCATAATAATCAGTGGCCAAAAACCACCAATACCAATATTAATCGGTAAAAATAAAATACCAGCACCTACTGCGGTGCCAAAAAGGCTCAGTGTCCACTGCGTATCGTGCAGGTTCCATTTTGACTTAGACGTGTGTGCGTCTTGTGCTGGTGCATTTGAAAGCGTTGCACCTTGAGATGTTGTCATGTGTGTATATCCATTATTTATCATAATAATTGCGCCGAAGAATATAGTTTTTAACCACACATTTCATGTGTTTTTATGTCTTGGATATAAATTTGTTGTAGCGTATTAGTTACTGACTGTCACGAATATGAAACAGTGTTTAAAAGCTGCGCAGTTAGTGCAGGAATATGCTGCGAAATGCGTGAATAATCAGCAAAGATGCTATTGAAGGAGGGACATACAATTTGAAAAGTTATTTTCAAGCCAATGTGTACTTGGTATGCATTAACCAGCGAATGGTTGGTAAGGGTATTATGAGAATTGAAAATATTTGGCCACTTTCTTGCCCAGTTAATTGATAACTAACAACTCAAAGCGAGTTTTACCCTGTAATATTGAAGCCATTAATCGGAACTTCATAAGAGATTTTTTCTAAACTCCGTTATACTTTCTACAATTTAATCAGCCAACTGAAGTAAATAGGCCGCTAACTGCAATGAGCAAAGACATTCTTTTCCATACTATTTTTGTGCATGAAACCAGTAAAACATGGGTAGTATTTGTTCATGGCGCAGGGGGGAGTTCGGCAATCTGGTTTCGTCAGCTTAAAGCTTATAAAAAAGAATATAATGTGTTGTTGCTTGATCTTCGTGGTCACGGTAAATCAAATGATCTATTACAAAACTTTGTTGATAATAATTACTCATTTAATAATGTCTCTAAAGACATTATCGATGTGTTAGATCATAACAATATAACCAGCGCACATTTTGTTGGTATTTCATTGGGCACAATTCTTATTCGAAATATTGCAGAAATTGCCCCGCAATATGTTTCTAGTATGGTGCTAGGTGGGGCGGTTACTCGTTTTAATACCCGTAGTAATACATTGGTTTATTTAGGCAATACCTTTAAACACTTGTTGCCTTACATGTGGTTGTATCGTTTATTTGCTTTTATTATGATGCCGAAAAAGCGTCATAAAGAGTCTCGACTTTTGTTTATTCGTGAAGCAAAACGCTTGTGCCAAAAAGAGTTTATAAAATGGTTTAAATTAGCCATGGACGTAAATCCTTTAATGCAGTATTTCAAAGAAAAAGACATTGATATACCCATTCTTTACATTATGGGTAAAGAAGAGCATATGTTCCTTGGCCCGGTTAAAGAAATGGTTAAGCGCCATAAAAATAGCGTATTGCAAACCATTCACCATTGCGGCCATGTTTGTAACGTAGAACGCCCAGACTTATTCAATCAACACTCGCTTGCTTTTATAGCACAGCAAAATCGTTAGGGGTTACCGCTTTTAAAAAGTGTTTAATTCATGGTAGGTAATTAGAAAAACTTATAACCGATATTACTAGCAAACTGGAGCAGGTCATTCTTTTGGACTTTTATCGAAAACTAAAAACAAGGCCTTACTCCATGTCATACTTTTTACACATAGTAGAATACCTCGCTTAAATATAATTGGTAATCATTTACACAGTTTGCTACTAATAGATGTTCACAAAATAAGAACGCGCTCATGTGAACTATAAGGATGTAATTTGAGCAAGTTACTAGAATGCAGGGAAGTGTGTGAGAATATGTTTAGTTTTAATATCATTACTTCTTAATGGGTGCTCTCCAATTTGGGAGGAGCAACACTTATAAAGTGTATTACATTGATGATACCAAAAGGTTAGGTTACAGCCTTGATCAGGGCGCATATATTGGGCGACTCGATGAACTAATAAATATTAAATCTAACGAAAAAAATATTTCGGCTTATGCTTGTCCGAATAAGGTTTGTGCTTTTTACTATATTGATAAAGTCAAAGATAACAAGTTTGCTGAACACAACGAATTTGTTTATGGACCATACACAAAAGCTCAATTTTCAGCGATAACTAAAAAATTAGGGTTACCGACTATAAATTCCATCGCTAACAACGCAATTTAATAAAGGCTAAAAACTTTACTTAGATTTTCACAGGCTACAACACGTCCAAATCTTTTAACTAAAACGCCTATTAAGGTTTATAAATAAAGAACTTAAAGAACAAATAAAGGCGGTCAGTATGGATAAAAAGAAAGCCATTGTTATATTATTCGGTATTTTATGGTTTGTGTTAGGAGCTACTTTTTTCATAGGTTTTGAGTCAGTAGAAAAGTTGTTGTTTTGCGTGTTTGTATTTTTCTTTTGTTATAGATATATCTATGCATTTATATTAAAAAGAAGTATTTATGCACCATATACCGGTGAGGAAATTTCTCCTACTGAAGGTAATTTAATAAAGCGGCTCTTTATGCTGATTATAGGCATCGGTGCGTGTACCTATTTTACTTTCTTTATCTCTTAAAAAGCATACTTGACCAAAAGCCTGAACAAACCCTAATAGAAAAGGTTATATTATCACTTGGTATGTTCATAACCTTGCTGTGTTTTAGTGCACTTTATCATTCGTGGACAAGTTCTTGTTTAGTGCGAAATAGCGAGGATGGTTAACGGGTACTTGTTGGGTTCCACTCAACCCAACCTAAGGTGTTTAGGTTTACATCGAGCTGCTCGTGGCTAACAGCTCGAAACTCTTAGCTTTTATTATTCCACCGCACTCACCACAAAATACGGATTCAAATATTCATCTTTGCTGTTATAGACAAGCGGGCTGCCATCGAGCTTAGTCACTTTTGCACCGGCTATTTCAGCAATGGCATGGCCTGCGCCGGTATCCCATTCACAGGTTGGGCCTAAGCGTGGGTAAATGTCGGCACTGCCCTCGGCGACTAAACACAGTTTGAGTGAGCTGCCTTTTGACACCATTTCAACCTCATCAAAGCGTTTTACAAATTCAGCTAAATCAGGAGAGGGGTGCGAGCGACTGCCTACAACACGTATAAGGCCTTTGTTAGGTTTGGTGGTAACTTTAAGCTCGATGCGCTCATCGCCTTTGTCTTTAAAAGCACCAATGGCTTCGGCGGCTATGTACGATACACCTAGCGCAGGGGCATCAACCACAGCTAAAACTGGTTTGCCGTTTTCGATTAGGGCAATATTAACGGTAAACTCGCCGTTCTTTTTAATAAATTCTTTGGTGCCATCAATTGGGTCAACCAGCCAATAGCTGTTCCATGTTTGGCGTACGTCCCAACCAATATCTGCACTTTCTTCACTCAATACAGGAATGTCTGGAGTGAGCTTTTTGAGCCCTGCACTAATGATTTTATGAGCTGCTAAGTCGGCGTCGGTTACGGGGCTTTCATCAGCTTTGTATTCAACGTTAAAGTCTTTGTTGTAAATACCCATAATCGCGCTTCCCGCTTCGCGAGCGAGAATAAGGGTTTCTTCTAGCAGTTCAGTTTGGTTCATTACATGGGCCTATAGTATATGCTGATGTTTTAGATACGTTATCAGTTGAGCTACCGATTGGTCTAGGGTGTTTTTACTGGTATCTAAAATTATTTCAGGATTAACCGGCGGCTGGTAAGTTGAATCAATCCCAGTAAAGTGTTTAATTTCACCGGCGCGTGCCTTTTTATATAAGCCTTTTGGGTCGCGACTTTCACACACCTCAAGAGGGGTGTCGATGAATACTTCGATAAATTCACCCTCATCAACTAACTCACGAACCATGTCGCGCTCAGCTTTAAAAGGAGATATAAACGCAGTAAGGACTAACAAACCAGCATCAACCATTAGCTTGGCGGTTTCGCCTACGCGGCGGATATTCTCAACGCGATCGGCATCACTAAAACCTAAATCTTTACATAAACCATGGCGTACATTGTCGCCATCAAGTAAATAGGTGTGTGCGCCTTGCTGATTGAGTGCTGCTTCTAGTGCATTCGCAACGGTGCTTTTACCTGAGCCAGAAAAACCAGTAAACCATATAATAGCGCTCTTATGATTTTTTTGTTCACTGCGCTGCATTTTAGTAGTGGCGTAATTATGCCAAACAATATTGTTATCCATTTGCTGTGTCTCTTTATGCTATAAGCGCGGGCATTAAAACGGAAATACCAGCGGGATCAAAGTTAGTACGGTAATTGAATAAATAATAGAAAGCGGTAGCCCCATCATTACATAGTCTTTAAGTCGATAGTTACCTGCGCTATAAACCATCAGGTTAGTTTGATAACCAAAAGGTGAAATAAAGCTGGCTGAAGCGCCAAATGCAACTGCCATAATAAACGGCAAAGGTTCTACGTTAAAGCCAATGGCTAGTGAGTAGGCAACCGGGAACGATAGCGCTGCTGCGGCATTATTGGTGATTAATTCGGTGAATAATACGGTCATTAAAAAGATAGCGATAAACGCGCCATAAGGGCCAAAGTCGCCTAGCACTACAAACATGGCGTCTGATATTTGCCCAGCAAGGCCGGTGCCTATCATCAGCTTAGCTAAACCTATGGCACTGCCCACGACAGCAAGTAACTCAATAGGAAAACGGCGCTTTATTTCGCTTAGCTTAATAGTACCACACAGCATTAGGCCAATAAGAAACACTAACAAGCCTTTAACCAGCGGTACTGCACCTAAAATACTTAATCCCAGCACACCCGCAAAGCTTAACAACACAATATTTGATTGCTTTGTACCGAGGTGGGTTTGTAAATCAAGCCCTGAAATATACACAAACTCGCGTTTTAAGTTAGTTAAGTCATAAAAGCTTTTACCAGGGGCAAGAATTAATGAGTCACCCGCTTGTAATCGCACTTGTCCAAGCCCGCCTTGTAAGCGGTCATGCCCACGGCGAATAGCAATAACGGCTGCATGAAATTGTTCTCTAAAGCGGGCTTCTTTTACCGTTTTGCCAATTAACTTAGACGATTGGCTAACGACAACTTCAACGAGGTGTTCTATGTCTTTTTCGTGTTTGTCGTGCACCACTTTTAAGCCATCAAAGCGAGTAAGCAAAGGTACTGACTTTATGTCGCCCACAAACAGCAGTATGTCGTCTTGTTGAATAATATGTTGGGGGGTCACGGCGCAAATTCGGTTGCCGTCACGAATAATTTCAGCCAAAAACAAGTCTTTTAGATCGCGTAAACCGTTTTCCTCTACAGTACAATTTATTAACTTTGAGCCAGTTTGCACTTTCCCTTCTAAATAAAAAGGCACTACCTCTTGGCTATTTTTACCGTTGTCGGGCAGGCATTTTAGCATCACCAAAATAGTAATTAAGCCCACACTAAGAGCGCCTAAACCCACCAAGGTAAAATCAAAAAAGCCCAGTGGCGCCATGCCCGCATCTACTGCAAAGCCATTTACGATTAAGTTAGTAGAGGTGCCAATAAGCGTAATAGTACCCCCTAAAATCGCGGTGTACGACAAGGGCAGCAATAGCTTTGAGGGAGAGTGGTTTGGGTTATCCTTTATGGCGGTAATTAATGAGGCAACTACCGCGGTATTATTAGTAAACGACGATAAAAAGGCAGTAGACAGCCCTAGTTTAGTTACTGACTTAACTAAACTACCACTGGATAACGATTTGGCTAAGCGCTGAATAAGCGTGGTTTTTTCTATTGCTATCGACACTAAAATTAATAACACTAAAGTAATTAATGATGAGTTAGTGTAATTAACCAGCATGCTTTCTAAATCTATTAACCCGGTTAGGTAGCTGGTGCCTATGGCACTAACAAATAACCATGCAGGATTAATACGGGTGCCAAAAAGGCACCCGACTAAAAGCAACATAATGCCTGTTAAAATGAGCTGTTCTACCATGCTTTAAATGTTCCTAACAGGCGTTCATTAACGTTATAGCTTTGAAATATCAAGTGCTTGCCAATGCGGGAAGTGCTTGCGTACAAGGGCATTAAATTCAACTTCAAAGTCGCTGAATTGTCCTGCATTTTCTTCACTTTTCAGTACCTGTTCTATCATTCCTGCTGCAACCGTTAAATTTGATAAGCGGTCAATAAGAATAAACGAGCCGGTTTCATGATTATGATGGTACTGATCGGCTAAAATAGTCTCGGTTAGCTCCAGTGTCACAATTGCAATTTCGTTTAACTGCAATGAATCTGCACTGCCATGCTCTAGCGTGTTTACATCAATAGTGTGGTCAATTTTTGTGACCGTGGCCGAGGTGTTTTTGCTGCCAAGTTTAAGGTTGTAACTTTTACCGAGCACCAATGGTGACTCGTGCATCCACACAATTTTAGCCTGTAATTGGTTGGTTACTTGAGCTTGCGAATTCGCAGGTACAATAACGTCCCCTCGGCTAATATCTATTTCAGTATTAAGTGTCACTGTAATTGCTTGGCCTGCCTCGGCGGTGTCGAGGTTGCCATCAAAAGTAACAATTTCTTTAATATGTGATTTTTTACCTGAAGGCAGTACCTTCACCTCATCACCTACACGTAATTTACCCGATGTCAGCGTGCCTTGAAAGCCACGGAAGTTTAGATTAGGGCGCACCACGTATTGCACCGGAAGACGCGCTTCAAAACCAGTGTCGATTTCAGCGGCTGGTGAGTCTTCTAACAGCTCAAGCAACGGCTTGTCGGTGTAATAAGGAGTATGTGCAGAGCGGGTTACTACGTTATCGCCTTTAAGTGCCGACATAGGCACAAACTTAATATTTGATACGTTAAGTTGCTTGGCAAATTTTAAATAATCGGCTTTAATTTTTTCATAAACGGTTTCATCAAAATCAACAATATCCATTTTGTTAACCGCAACCACGAACTGCTTAATGCCTAATGAGTCACAAATAAAACTATGACGCTTAGTTTGTACCTGCACGCCATAGCGCGCATCCACTAAAATAATGGCAACATCACTGGTTGAAGCACCGGTAACCATGTTTCGGGTGTACTGCTCATGCCCTGGGGTGTCGGCAATAATAAATTTACGCTTAGCGGTTGAGAAATAACGGTACGCTACGTCAATTGTTATACCTTGCTCACGCTCAGCTTGTAGGCCATCTACTAACAATGCTAAATCAAGCTCTTCACCGGCATTACCGACTTTTTCGTTATCTTTATGAAGTGCGGCTAGCTGATCTTCATAAATTTGGTGACTGTCGTGTAATAGGCGGCCAATTAGGGTTGATTTACCGTCATCCACACTGCCACAAGTCAGCATACGCAACAAGCTTTTATCTTGTTGACGTGCTAGGTAAGCGTCTATACCAATTTCTTTTACTTCATTAAATGTATCGTTATTTAGGTTAGACATTAGAAATACCCCTCACGTTTTTTCTTCTCCATAGAGCCTGCTGAATCATGATCAATCACTCGACCTTCACGTTCAGATGACGATGACAGCAGCATTTCTTCAATAATTTCGGTTAGATTGCTGGCGGTAGATTCCACTGCACCTGTGAGTGGGTAACAGCCTAATGTTCTAAAGCGAACCGACTTCATTTGCGGTACTTCACCTTCATTAAGTGGCATGCGATCGTCATCAACCATAATTAAAGTACCATCGCGCTCTACTACAGGGCGCTCTTTAGCAAGGTAAAGTGGCACCATTTCGATGTTTTCTTGATATATGTATTGCCAAATATCTAGTTCAGTCCAGTTAGACAGTGGGAATACACGAATGCTTTCTCCTGGGTTCACTTGGCTGTTATAGGTATTCCAAAGCTCAGGACGTTGGTTTTTAGGATCCCAGCGATGGTGTTTATCACGAAATGAGTAAACACGCTCTTTAGCCCGTGATTTTTCTTCATCACGACGTGCGCCACCAAATGCGGCATCAAAACCGTATTTATTAAGCGCTTGCTTTAGCCCTTGAGTTTTCATGATATCGGTATGTTTACCCGAACCATGAGTGAACGGGCCTACACCCATTTCGATACCTTCAGGGTTTTTGTGTACGATTAAATCAAAGCCGTACTCTTTAGCTAAACGGTCGCGAAACTCAATCATTTCACGAAACTTCCAGTTGGTGTCTACGTGTAATAACGGAAACGGAATTTTCGCAGGGTAAAATGCTTTACGAGCTAAATGCAAAAGTACCGATGAATCTTTACCGATTGAGTAAAGCATAACTGGGTTCTCAAACTCAGCGGCGACTTCGCGCATGATTTTGATACTTTCAGCTTCAAGTTGCTGAAGGTGAGTTAAAGCCATTGTTGGTCGTCCTACTAAAATGATTAAATTAAAATCTGTTAAACTACGCTACGTCTGTAAGCGGTTGAGCAAAGCTACTGATCTGTGCTTTTTCGCCAAACCAGTTTAATTCTTTATGCAGCGAAGCCACTTCACCAATAATGAGTAATGCCGGTGAAATAATATCATATTGTTCAATTAGCTGTGCTAATTGGTCTAACTGTCCGGTAACTACGCGTTGATTTTTACGTGTGCCGTTTTCAATAATTGCCACTGTTGTTGTTGCTTCTCGCCCATGTTTTAATAGCTCGGCTTGAATATGCGGCGATTTAATCACCCCCATATAAATAGCCAGTGTTTGGTTTTTTTGTGCAAGCGACTGCCAATTAAGCTCTTGGCCTTCCTTTTTACAGTGACCAGTAACAAATTGAATAGCTTGAGCATGATCGCGATGCGTTAAAGGAATACCTGCATAGGCACTACAGCCTGCGGCTGCCGTTATACCTGGCACTATTTGGTAATTTACGTTATTGGCTGCCAGTACTTGTACTTCTTCGCCACCACGACCATAAATAAATGGGTCGCCGCCTTTAATACGACATACTTTTTTACCTTGTTGCGCTAAATCAACTAGCATCTTATTGGTATCTTCTTGAGCTACGCTATGATCGCCTAAGCGCTTACCCACACAAATTAAATCGGCATCGCGGCGTACTAACTCCATGATTTCATCAGAAACTAAGTAATCATATACCACCACGTCGGCTTGTTGCATTAGCTGCAATGCTTTTAGGGTGAGTAGCTCTGGGTCGCCTGGGCCTGCACCGACTACGTATACTTCACCTTCAGGCTCTACTTTGGCATCTAGCATTTGCTCTAGTTGTTGCTCAGCGCTATGGGTATCACCGGTTTGGACTTTACTCACTACTGATGAATCAAACACGCCTTCCCAAAACTGGCGACGATCGGCGAAGTGTTTAAAGCGTTGTTTTACTTTGTGACGAAAACCACCGACTAAGTTGGCGAGAGGGCCAATATGCTGTGGAATAAGTGTTTCGAGCTTTTCACGTAAACGCCTTGCTAATACCGGTGCTGTGCCTGCACTTGAAATCGCAATAGTAATTGGGTTGCGATCAACAATAGAGGGGAAAATAAACGTACATTTAGGTTGATCATCCACCACGTTTACAAACACATTACGGGCATTGGCGAGTTCAAATACCGTATTATTAACTTCATCATTGTCGGTGGCGGCAATAATCAAAATTTTGCCATCAAGATGTGACTCTTCAAAATAGGCATCTATTAAAGTAACTTCATTGTTGTGCGCATGTTCTTTTAATTCATCACAAAACCACGGGGCAACTAAGGTTACTGCAGCACGTGCTTTTAAAAACGCGCGGCATTTTCGCAAGGCAACTTCTCCACCGCCAACAACCAATACTGGTTTGTTGTCGAGTTTGGTAAAGATAGGTAAATATTGCACTGAGTAACGCCCCTAAAAAGATAATAAAGTGTTTAACACAAAGGCAGAATATAGCGGCTATTGATAAGTAAAAAATAATTAAATCTTAGTTGATATACTTAAAAGTTATATAAACTGTGTTTTTTAGGTCTAAATCTTATTTAGTAAGGGTTAGAATGCTGTTTAGTATAAAAAACGCGCTTATAGTGTTTGGTTATGAGCTATAGCAAGATTAAGCTATGATGCTTATATAGTTTAAGATTTTTAAAATTTCATGGGCATAAAATGACAAATAATACTCAAAACGCCATGCTAGTTGTTAGTTTAATGGATTTAACCAGTTTAAACACCGATGATAATCAAGCTAGTATTAATGCATTAGTAAACAGTATTGATCTTAAGTTAGGCATACCCGCTGCAGTTTGTGTGTTTAGTGAATTTGTAGATGATGCAAAAATAGCGCTCGCAAATCGGCTATTGAGTCATGTAAAAGTGGCCACAGTGACTAACTTTCCTACAGGTGATGCGCCACTTAATGAAGTACTTAATGAAACACTAATAGCCATAGAGCGCGGGGCCGATGAAATTGACTTAGTCATTCCTTATAAAGCACTTATAAAAGGCGAAGCCGATACAGTACTGGAATACGTGAGTGAAAGTAAAAAAGCATGTGGTAGTCGCGCTAAACTTAAAGTGATTATTGAAAGCGGTGAGCTAAAAACACCTGCGCTTATTGCTCAAGCAACCGAGCTTGCTATTCAAGGGGGAGCTGATTTTGTAAAAACCAGCACCGGTAAAGTCGCGGTTAACGCCACGCTTGAAGCAACTGAAATTATGCTTAATGCCATCAAAAAGTCATCAAAACCAGTTGGTTTTAAGGCCGCAGGCGGTGTGAAAACGACAGGTGATGCCAATGCTTATTTGCAGCTAACAACTGAGATTATGGGGCATGAATATTTAGCACCAGAGACATTTAGGTTTGGCGCTTCCTCGCTTTTAAATGACGTTTATAAGGTATTGCATGAAGCGCAGCAGTGATGCCGAAAAACAACAGCTAGAGCACGATGCAGCTAAGTTGTTTTTGCGTTGCTATGAGCAGCAAACCGGTATTCATATGCGCCACATTTGGCATAATAAACCAAATAGACCCGATGTAAGTTGTTATCAAGAAAATGAGCAACTCGATATAGAAGTAGCGCATTTATATGCCAGCGAAACCGAAGCAATGGCCGTGTTAGGTCGGCCATTATCAATACATATGCAACGTGATTTAGCTGACATGGCACAACAGCCCAGTGAAAACCGACTGCAATCAGCATTAGGACGATTGCTTAAACAAAAAGCGACTAAGCGTTATTACTCAAAACGTACCTGGTTGCTAATTCGTAACGCTAGCACTATTTGGCATAAGAGCGACTTTGAAGCGGCAATAAAAACAATAGTTTTTCCAAATACCCATCAATTTGAGCAAATATGGTTACTGTGTGATTTTTATCGCGGTGAGTTATTACGAGTAGATTAAAAGCGACTAGGGGATAGCCGCTTTTTTATTTAAATTGAATTGTGTTGCTTAGTTAAATTGAAACATGCTGCCTAAGCTTTCAAGCCCTGATTTTTGAGTTTTAGCTAAACATTTTGTGTCATCTAAAGATTTCTTTGTTGTTTCATCGGCAAGGCCTGTTACTTCTAAGCTCTTTTCTTGTTGATATTCGCGTAGTGCTAATACAGTTTGACGGTCGTATTTTACGTCTTCAGTCTCAAATTCTTCATAATTAGGTTGGTTTTTTAAATAGCCTAAGCAAACCAAGTTCATACGAGACATTGCTAAGTCCATTTTTTCATAATGTGGCATTCTATGATTCGGCACATCAACAGCAGCAGCAGGTGCTGCTTTTTTACTAGCTACCTTTTGCGGTGGTGGTGCTGTATAGCCTGCAGCAAGCGTGTTGTTTTGGTTATAGCGATAATAGGTGTCTGGGATTTTAGTTTCTAAAAACTCAACGGCTTTAATTATTACTTCACGTAGTGCTTTTTCTTTTGGTGTATCTGACCAGCCGCTAAGACTCCCTCCAACCAATGCGCCACCAAAGTTTGTTGCTGCGCTGGTAAAGTTAAAATCTTTACTACCGCCTTCAACACTAGTTGCAGCTAAAATACGTGAAGTGCGCGTATCAATTAACCTTAGGTCAATAGCCATATGCGATCCAGAAAAGCCAGCAGAAACAGAGCTAAACACATCACCAATAAAACCGCCCGAACCAACACTTGCACCTGAACTGTCATCATCAAACTCGGTAACCGCTGCAACGACTACAATCTCAGCGCCTTCAATTTCGCCATATGCAGCCCCAGATTGTGCACTCACTCTGCCTGATACTGCTAAATCTTGCTCCGAAAGCACAGCGTCTAGTGCTTGGCGTTCTAATACAATAAAGCGATTAGTGCCAACAAGTGCGGTGGTAAGTTGATCTGCCATACCTTCACCAATTTCTTTTCGCCACCATCTTGAGTTATTTGACTTATCAGTGAAACGTGCCACGGCGATACGTGCTTTAGGACCATTGTATTTTTGTTTACTTACTTCATTAATGTCAGGTGAATTTTTATTTGAAGTGACATTGGTTGAAGTGCTTTGACATGCGCTTAAGCTCGTTATTAATGCTGTGGCAAGTAGCGTTTTTTGTATGGATGAGAGCATAGTATTTTCCTTAATTTATCTGCTTAATTACATTTGTAGTTATTTTTTAGCAATGGCTAATTAAGGTTAATTTAAATAAATCAGTAGCTTAAAAATAGTACTCAGGCGAAAGCTTTGAGTACAGATGCGAAGCTAATGACTTTTACATGTTTGTGCTTCTCTATATTGTTTAGGTGTCACTGTATATTTGGCTTTAAAGCAACGAGCAAAGTAACTTTGAGAACTAAAGCCGGTGTTATCTGCAACTAAGCCTATAGTTAAGTCGCTATCAGCTAATAATTTTGCTGCATATTCTAGACGGGTATTGCGAATGTAATCACTGGGTGTAACGTCAAAAAGAGCTTTCATTTTTAATTGTAGTGCGCGAGGGCTCAAACACATTGCGCTGGCAAACTCTTCGACGCTAAACAGTTCATTTTGATAATTTTCGCGCAAGATTGTTTTTAAGCGTTCTGTAAATGTGTAATCTTTATTTTGCTCTATTTGCGCATCTAAGGTTACAGCATGTACTTGAGCTGATAACTGTTTAACTAAGTGTTTATTTAACGCATCACGAATACCTAATAAGCCATGAATCCGACTCTTTAATAATGATGCTTCAAAGGGTTTACACAGGTAGTCATCGGCCAGTAAATCAAGCCCTTTTATACGGCTATTACTGTCTGCTTTGGCAGAGAGTAATAAAACAGGAATATGGTTTATCGAAATGTCTGAGCGAATAGCGCTTAGAAGTTGATATCCATCCATCGTTGGCATCATCACGTCACTGAGCACCACATCGGGCATTTGAGTTTGGCACAGCAAAAGCCCTTCTTCTCCATTATTAGCGCTCAGACAGGTATAGTCATCACTAAACAGTGAAACCAGTAACTCACGCATTTCCACGTTATCTTCAACAATGAGTAGTTTTTTGTTGTTTTTTAGCGGCATAGTTTGAGAGGACGATAATTGTTTATCCGTTAATAAGTTACTTGATTCACACAATGGCAAAGTGACTGTGAAGCAACTTCCCTTGTTGATTTTACTAACTAATGAAATTTGCCCACCGTATTGCTCTACAAGCTGCTTAACCAGCGCGAGACCTATACCACTGCCTGTTTGGTTGTGTGCTGCAACACGAGTAAAACGTTCAAAAATAAGCGCTTGCTGGTGTTCTTCGATACCAATACCAGTATCAGATACCGTTATAACAACATTATTGTTTGTGTTAGAAAGCGTTAGATTAACGCTTTCATTTGATGGGGTGTATTTAAGTGCATTGGTCAATAAGTTATCAATAATAGATAAAGCATGTTTAGTTTCTAAATTTATATAATTAGGCTGTTGCGTATTGTCTTTAAAGGAAAAACTAATATTTTTTTGAGCAAACAAAATAGCGAAGTCGTCTACTATTTGTTCTATAAAAGGGCTTATAGAATAAGCGGATACATATTCTATAGTCGCACTTGGGCGCTGACTGAGCTGTAATAGCTCATTAATTAAATTAAGTAGGCGGAGCCCGTTACGCTTGATTATAGAAACTTGATGTTGCGCTTGAGCACCGAGTTGTTGCTGTTGTAAGTTTTCTACTGGCGCTAAAATTAAGCTTAATGGCGTTTTAAGTTCATGGCTAATATTATCTAAAAATTGGGTCTTTAGTTGATTAAGCTTTCTTTCTTGTTGAATGAGTTGCTCTGCGGTTTTAGCTCGATAGCGTGACGCTAAAATTAACCATGTAATAATCAAAACTATTATAAGGTAAGCCGCATACGCCAATTTCGTTTGCCACCAAGGAGGCGTTACTGTCAGCTTTAGCACAGTGTGAACTTTGCTCCATTGCCCGTATTGATCGCTTACTTTTAATTGTAATTGATAATTACCTGCACTTAGCTGCGAATAGTTAACTTGTCGTTGGCTTGCATCGGTATAGATAAATTGCTTATCTAAACCACTTAGCTTGTAAGCATACTGGTATTGATTAGCTGATGAGGCATTATTAACGGCGGAATATTTAAAGCCAATGACCCCTTGGCTAGTTGGAAAAGAGAGTTTTTTAGTATGATTTATTAGTTTTGCTGGCTTTTTTTGATCTGTTAGATAGTTTTTTGTTGAACTTGCTTGGTTATAAATTAATAGCTCAGTTAATACTGGGGTTGGGGCTGAAGTACTCAATAGCAGTTTACTAGGGTAAAACTGATTAAAGCCATTGATTCCGCCAAAAAATAGCTCGCCATCAGCTGCTTGAAAAGCGGCACCTAAAATAAACGAATTATGCTGCACGCCGTCACGAGGTAAAAAATGCTGCATAGCTTGATTCGTGGGATTATAGCGAGTGAGCCCTTGGTTACTGCTTACCCATAAGTGGCCTTTACTATCATCTTTAATAGCAAAAATATTATCGTTCAGTAATCCATCATGTTCGGTAATGTAAGAGATTTTTTGTGTTTTTTTATCAAGGCGGTTTAAACCACCAAAGGTACCCACCCATAGGGTATCGTTATTTTGCAAGTGCAAAGAGGTGACCATATTATGGCTTAAACCAGTCTGCGATGTCTGATCCGAGGGGTAATGAGTAAATGATTCATCCGCCATACTTAGATAGTCTAAACCTGCACGCGTCCCGACCCATAATCCGTTCGCATTGTGATCAAAAAGCAGAGTAAATACGGTATTGTTAGCAAGGCTATTTACTGAGTCGTCGTGCTTGTAATGTTGAACCTCTAAGGTGTCGGGATTAAAGCGTGTTAAACCTTGGTTGCTACCTAGCCATAAATTTCCTTTAGGATCGCTCGTTATCGCATAAACACGATCGCTGCTAAGTTGATGACTTTGCGTTGTATAGGCAATAAAATTATCTTCAGCTGGATTGTATTGCAGTAACCCACCGCCATAGGTACCAATCCAAAGTCGCTGTTGGTTATCTTCATGCAGGCTAAATACATTATTATTAGTAAGGCCGCTTTGCAATTTTGAGTTAACTTTATAGCGCTTAAAGCCAGTGTCGGTTTGTTTGTTTAAGCCATCACGCGTACCAACCCATAACTGACCTTGTGAATCTTTAAGTAGAGCGCGAACAAAATTATGACTAATGGTAGTCTCATCATCGCTCAAATGCTGTTGATGCGAAAATTGATTTTGCTTTTTATCATAACGTTGCAAGCCATAGCCATCAGTACCAATCCAAATGACACCGAACTGATCTTGATAAAGTGACAATAGGTAATCATTAGCAAGCCCATTTTGTTGCTGTTTATTGTGCGGTATGTGCTCAAAGTTATTTTTAGATGTACTTTGCTCTGTTTTATAAAATAAACCTTTTCCATAACTTGTCAGCCACATGGTATCGGTGTCGTCAATTAATATATCGGTGATCCATACATCTGTAAATTGAGCAAACTCCGCAAAAACCTCTGTTGTTGGAATAAATAAGCTAAGGCCTTGTTTGCTTGCTAGTAAAAGCTGCCCTTGTGTATTTAAGTGTAACCGCCATAAATTCTTATGGCTCTTTGCTATGTGTTTAAACGTTTTTAGCTCTGGGTTAAATTTAATTAATCCCTCGTTGGTCGCTAACCAGATATTCTGTTGAGCATCTATTACGATATCTTGTATTACGGTATTAGCTTGCTCGGGGCTATTATAGCTAAATGACTCAACTTCATTATTGACTATATTTAATCGTGTTAACTTTCCATGTTCATGGCCTAACCAAATATTATTTAGGTTATCTGACGCCAGTGACCATATACGGTTATCAGTAATCGCCAACTCAGTTTGCGTAGTAAAAACCTTAAATTGACCGGTTTGAGTATCAAGTAAGTTTAAACCATTACTGGCTGTAGAAAACCAGATAGCATGAGGGCCGCCAGCAAGGCAATCGGTGACCCAGTTTCCTGAAATACTAGCCTCAGTAGGGTGAGACTTGAAGCGTTTAAACTCATAACCATCAAAGCGATTAAGACCGCCTTGTGTGGCAAACCAATGAAACCCTTGCTCATCAGTGATGCTGCATGTAATCGAGTTTTGCGATAATCCTTGCTCACTCGAATATGTATCTAAGTGAATAGGGCGGGCAATAAGCATGCTATGAAACAAGCAAAAAATACTTAAAATGAGGGTTTTGAATAGGGTTTGAAGTAAAGGCACTGGCTTCCTTGTGCGAACAGTATTCCTAAAATTGAAACAATCATAAACTGCTTTTTTAATAATGTTAAGTTTGATTTTTACAGCCGTCAGTGAGATTTTAAGTTATGGGTATCTTTTTACTCTTGTGTTAATGAATTGCGTAAGTATAATAGGCATCCACTTTGCAGGGGCGTAGTTCCAATTGGTAGAACAGCGGTCTCCAAAACCGACGGTTGGGAGTTCGAATCTCTCCGCCCCTGCCAATTTTTTACAAAGTGAGTAAAGTCTAGAACTAAAAATCGGTTTAAGTAAGCTTGTTTTTAAGTTTAGATTTTAATGGATTAACCCTGTCGACGTGCAGGGTTGTTGTGTCTGTAGTTAAGGTAATAATATTATGAGCACGAATATAGAAACACCATCGAGTGGGATGGAGTCAGTAAAGTGGTTAGTAGCAATTGCGCTACTTGCAGGCGCAGTCGTTGGTAACCATATGTTTGCAGATCAGTCTGTATTACTACGTGCTATTGGCGTTGTGGTTGCGATAGCTGCGGGTTTAGCTATTGCTTCGCAAACTTTCAAGGGACGTACATTCCTTGCTTTTGCAAAAGAAGCGCGTATCGAAGTACGCAAGGTAGTTTGGCCGACGCGTCAAGAAACAACGCACACGACATTAATTGTAATGGTTGCAACAGTGATTATGGCATTAATCCTTTGGGGATTAGATGGCATTTTATTCCGCGCTGTAGGCTTTTTAACTGGATTGGAGATCTGATCCCATGTCGGATGAGAATAACGAAAAGAAACTACGTTGGTACGTAGTACAGGCTTTCTCAGGTTATGAGAAGCGTGTTGCTCAAACATTATTAGAGCATATTAAAATCAAAGGTCTAGAAGATAGCTTTGGTGAAGTATTAGTTCCTACTGAAGAAGTCGTAGAGATGCGTGCTGGTCAAAAGCGTAAATCTGAGCGTAAATTCTTCCCAGGTTACGTACTAGTACAAATGGATATGAATGATGCAAGCTGGCACTTAGTAAATAGCACTGAACGTGTTATGGGCTTTATTGGTGGCACATCAGACCGTCCAGCACCTATTAGCACCAAAGAAGCTGATCGTATTCTTAACCGTCTACAAGAGAACGCAGAAGCGCCTAAACCAGCAACATTATTTGAGCCGGGTGAAGTGGTTCGTGTTACTGATGGTCCATTTGCAGACTTTAGTGGTGTGGTTGAAGAAGTTGACTACGAAAAGAGCCGCGTTAAAGTGTCGGTACTTATTTTTGGTCGCTCTACGCCAGTTGAACTTGAATTTGGTCAAGTTGAACAAGATAAGTAATTGATTTAAAGCGTCGCGTTAAAAACTTTTAAATTTTTGGCACGAAGCTTGAAAAAGGCCGCTGATTAACTTATAATCAGCGGCCTTTTTGTATTCAGGGAAAACGTTTGTTTAACTGTTTACTAAAAAGTGAGAAACCAATTTTTAAACTGGGAAGCCGCTAGAGTACGCGTCCTCGCGCGCACAAGGCTAAGACCCACCTAATGAGGTATTTATAATGGCTAAGAAAGTTGAAGCTCTAATCAAGCTACAAGTTGCTGCTGGTATGGCTAACCCTAGTCCTCCAGTAGGTCCAGCACTAGGTCAACACGGTGTAAACATCATGGAATTCTGTAAAGCGTTCAACGCACGTACAGAATCTATCGAAAAAGGCGCTCCAGTTCCTGTAGTGATCTCTGTTTACGGCGACCGTTCATTTACGTTCGACATGAAAACGCCACCGGCTGCTTACTTACTTAAGAAAGCTGCAGGTATCAAATCTGGTTCAGGCCGTCCTAACACTGAGAAAGTAGGCACAGTAACTCGTGCTCAACTTGAAGAAATCGTTGAGACAAAGAAACCAGACCTTACAGCTTCTGATTTAGAAGCTGCGGTTCGCACTATCGCAGGTTCTGCGCGTGCGATGGGCTTGAACGTAGAGGACTAAGATAATGGCTAAATTAACTAAACGTATGCGTACTATCCGCGAAAAAGTGGAAGTAACTAAAGATTACGAAATTAACGAAGCAGTTGCTCTTTTAAAAGAACTAGCGACAGCTAAATTCGTAGAAAGTGTTGACGTTGCTGTTAACCTTGGTATCGATGCTCGTAAATCTGATCAAAACGTTCGTGGTGCAACTGTACTACCTAACGGTACTGGTCGTGACGTTCGTGTTGCTGTATTCACTCAAGGCGCTAATGCAGAAGCTGCAAAAGAAGCCGGTGCTGAATTAGTAGGCATGGAAGATCTTGCTGACCTAGTTAAGAAAGGCGAGATGAATTTTGACGTTGTTGTTGCATCACCAGACGCTATGCGTGTTGTTGGTCAACTAGGTCAAATCTTAGGCCCACGTGGTCTAATGCCAAACCCTAAAACTGGTACTGTAACACCTAACGTTGCAGAAGCAGTTAAAAATGCGAAAGCAGGTCAAGTGCGTTACCGCAATGACAAAAATGGTATCATCCATACTACTATTGGTAAGGTTGATTTCACTGCTGAGCAGTTACAACAAAACCTTGAGGCTCTAATTGTTGCGCTTAAGAAGGCTAAACCTTCTCAAGCTAAAGGTGTTTACTTGAAGAAAGTAACTATCTCTACAACAATGGGCGCAGGTGTTTCTGTTGACCAAGGCACTTTAAGCACAGTTGTTGCTTAATTGAGTGTTTACATGGCGTGAAATTTGTACTATAATTTTGCGCCATTTTGCTGATTAATTTAGTTAATCGCAAAGTAAAGAATTCGGGTTGAAGTCCATAATTTCGAAGCGCCTTCGGGCAACGCGATAAATTGGGCTTCCGTCCAAGACCGTAGGCGGCTTCGGCCTTAATATTACCTACGTAGACGGTGTGAATCCCCAGATAGATTTTTCCTAATCTTCTGGCTCTCGCCGTAAAAAGCATCTCCACCTTTATTGGTGGGGAAGAGTAAAACAGGGAAGCCGATGTACGGTAACCCATTAAACCAGGAGTAACACCCATGGCTTTAAATCTTCAAGGCAAAAAGGCAATTGTTGCTGAAGTCAACGAAGCAGCCACTGGTGCTCTATCTGCAGTAGTTGCAGATTCTCGTGGTGTAACAGTTGGTGCAATCACTGCCCTTCGTAAAGAAGCTCGCGAAGCGGGTGTTTGGATGAAAGTTGTCCGTAACACTCTAGCTAAACGTGCTCTTGAAGGAACAGACTTTGAATGCCTATCTGATTCATTTGTTGGTCCAAGCTTAATCGCTTTCTCATCAGAGCACCCAGGTGCTGCTGCGCGTATCTTTTCAGACTTCGCGAAAAAGAATGAGAAATTTGAGCTTAAAACGGCCGCTTTTGAAGGTAATGTAGTAGATGCAGCTATGCTTGCAACTCTACCTACATACGACGAAGCTGTTGCACGCTTAATGAGCGCTATGAAAGAAGCGTCTGCTGGTAAATTGTGTAAAACAATTGAAGCAGTACGTGTACAGAAAGAAGAGCAAGCTGCTTAATTTTAAGCTGTTTAATCCCTTTCGGTGTAAATTTATTTGGACCTTAGAGTCCGTTAATTATTAGGAAATTTGTAATGTCTGTAACTAAAGACCAAATCCTTGACGCAATTGCTGAAATGTCAGTAATGGACGTTGTTGCTCTAGTTGAAGCAATGGAAGAAAAATTCGGCGTAACTGCTGCAGCTGCTATGGTAGCAGGTCCTGCTGCTGAAGCTGCTGAAGAGAAAACAGAATTTGACGTAATCCTTACTGGCGCTGGCGCTAATAAAGTTGCGGCAATCAAAGCTGTACGTGGCGCAACTGGTCTTGGCTTAAAAGAAGCTAAAGCTCTAGTTGAAGCTGCTCCAACTCCAGTTAAAGAAGGTATCTCTAAGGAAGAAGCTGAAGCTCTTGCTAAAGACCTTACAGAAGCTGGTGCTGAAGTTGAGGTTAAGTAATCTAGCTTTTGCTAGGTTCGCTGCCTGAGAAATCAGGCAAGGGCTGGTGATTATTTAATCACCGGCCTTTTTGCGCTATAGAGCGACTATTCTTATAGCGCAAATAAAATCTGATTTATTCTTTAATTTCAACACTTTATAGTTTGCTAGTGTTGAGGTGGGATTAAGTTGGAACAACAGTTAATGTTGTACATCTTGGCATAGATGCCAGTTAAGTCTGTTCTTACAAGAACAGGTCGGGTCAAAGATCAGCAAGCTGAGGAACCCCATGGCTTACTCTTATTCTGAAAAGAAACGTATCCGTAAGGATTTTGGTAAACGTCCACAAGTTTTGGATATACCTTTCTTACTGTCGACGCAGTTAGAATCGTTTAAAAAATTCTTAGTCCCGGACGCTGATGGCGATCATGGTTTGGAAGCTGCCTTCCGTTCTGTGTTCCCAATTAAAAGCTACTCGGGAAATTCTGAGCTTCAATACGTAAGTTATCGTATTGGTGAGCCAGTATTCGATGTAAAAGAATGTCAAATTCGCGGTGTGACTTATTCTGCTCCACTTCGCGTGAAACTGCGTCTTGTAGTAATGGACAAAGAAGCTCCAGGCACAGTTAAAGACATTAAAGAGCAAGAAGTTTACATGGGCGAAATTCCGCTCATGACCGATACCGGTACTTTTGTAATCAATGGTACAGAGCGTGTTATCGTTTCTCAGCTACACCGTAGCCCTGGTGTATTCTTTGATAACGACCGCGGTAAAACTCACTCGTCAGGTAAAGTGCTTTATAACGCACGTGTAATTCCTTACCGTGGTTCATGGTTAGACTTCGAATTTGATGCAAAAGATAACTTATATGTACGTATTGACCGTCGTCGTAAATTACCGGCGTCTATCATCTTACGTGCACTTGAGTACACGAGTGAAGAAATCCTAGATATCTTCTTCGATACTACTGCGTTTGAAATCGCTGACGGTAAGGTTCTTATGGAACTTGTGCCTTCACGTTTACGTGGTGAAACTGCCGCTTTTGATATCAAGAGCGAAGACGGTGAAGTCCTTGTTGAAAGCGGTCGTCGTGTTACGGCTCGCCACATCAAGAGCATCGAGAAAAAAGGCATTAAGCAATTAGAAGTACCACATGAGTACATCATTGGCCGTGTATTAGCGAAGAACTATGTTGATGAGTCAACAGGTGAAATCATTGCTACTGCAAATGACGAGCTAACGCTTGAAATGATGGCTGAATTGGTTAAAGCCGGTCACACGACCATTGATACACTATACATCAATGAAGTGGACAGCGGCGCTTACATGTCAAATACGTTGAATATTGACTCGTCAAGCAACCGTTTAGAAGCACTAGTAGAAATTTATCGCATGATGCGCCCAGGCGAGCCACCGACGAAAGACGCGGCTGAAGCCTTATTTGAGAACTTATTCTTCTCAGAAGAACGCTATGACTTATCAACAGTAGGTCGTATGAAGTTCAATAGCCGTGTTGGTTACGATTCAGACACAGGCCCTGGCACATTAAGCAAAGAAGACATCGTAGCGGTTATGAAAGTATTGATTGCTATTCGTAACGGTGTTGGCGATGTTGATGATATAGACCACTTAGGCAACCGTCGTATACGTAGTGTTGGCGAAATGGCTGAGAATCAATTCCGTGTAGGTTTAGTACGTGTAGAACGTGCTGTACGTGAGCGTTTAAGCTTAGGTGACCTTGATGCGGTAATGCCACAAGATCTTATTAACGCTAAGCCTATTTCGGCAGCGGTTAAAGAGTTCTTCGGCTCGTCTCAGTTATCACAGTTTATGGACCAAAATAACCCGCTATCAGAAGTAACGCATAAGCGTCGTATTTCTGCATTAGGTCCGGGCGGTCTAACTCGTGAACGCGCTGGCTTTGAAGTACGTGACGTTCACGTAACTCACTACGGTCGCGTATGTCCAATCGAGACTCCTGAGGGTCCAAACATCGGTCTAATTAACTCATTGTCTACGTATGCACGTACCAATGACTACGGTTTCTTAGAAACACCTTACCGCAAAGTGGTAGACGGTGTAGTAACTGATGAAGTTGATTACCTATCAGCCATTGAAGAAGGTCAGTTTGTTATCGCACAGGCGAACTCAAACTTAACTGAAACCAATGAGTTTGTAGATGAACTTATTCCATGTCGTCACAAAGGTGAATCAACCTTTATGGGTCGTATGGACCAGCAATATATGGATGTATCACCACAACAGGTGATCTCTGTAGCGGCAGCACTTATCCCGTTCCTAGAACACGATGATGCTAACCGTGCATTGATGGGTTCAAACATGCAACGTCAAGCAGTACCAACATTGAAAGCGGACAAACCGTTAGTAGGTACAGGTATTGAGTTAACACTAGCAAAAGATTCTGGTGTAACGATTGTTGCTAAACGTGGTGGTGAAGTAATGTATGCCGACGCAAGTCGCATCGTTGTTAATGTACATGAAGAAGAGCGCATCCCTGGTGAAGCGGGCATCGACATCTACAACTTAACCAAGTACACACGTTCTAACCAAAATACATGTATTAACCAAAAGCCGACTTGTATGGTTGGTGAACCGGTTACTCGTGGCGATGTGTTAGCAGATGGTCCTTCGACTGACTTAGGTGACTTAGCCCTTGGTCAAAACCTTCGCGTGGCATTCATGCCATGGAACGGTTACAACTTCGAGGATTCAATCTTACTATCAGAGCGCGTAGTTGAAGAAGATCGTCTAACGACTATCCACATTCAAGAACTACAGTGTATCGCCCGTGATACTAAATTAGGCTCAGAAGAGATCACAGCAGATATCCCGAACGTGGGTGAATCTGCACTAGGCAAGCTTGATGAATCAGGCGTTGTATATATTGGTGCTGAAGTTAAAGGCGGCGATATCCTAGTAGGTAAAGTGACTCCGAAAGGCGAAACGCAATTAACACCAGAAGAGAAGCTACTACGTGCTATCTTCGGTGAAAAAGCGTCTGACGTTAAAGACAGCTCTTTACGTGTACCTAACTCTGTAACTGGTACTGTAATCGACGTACAAGTTTTCACCCGTGATGGCGTTGAAAAAGATAAGCGTGCGTTAGAAGTTGAAGACATGCAGCTTCGCGAAGCGAAGAAAGACTTCAACGAAGAGTTCCGTATTCTAGAAGCTGGTGTTTTAGAGCGTGCTCGCAAGTTACTTGTGGCAGCTGGCTTCGATGAAGACAACTTAGCGTCACTGAATGCTGAAAAGTTGCTAACTCAAAGCCTTGCTGAAGAAGACAAGCAAGCTGAACTTGAGCAACTAGCTGCACAGTACGATGAGCTTAAAGCTGAATACGATAAGAAGTTTGAAAACAAACGTCGTAAAATTACTCAAGGTGATGACTTAGCACCAGGTGTACTTAAAATTGTTAAAGTATACTTAGCTGTTAAACGTCGTATCCAACCGGGTGATAAAATGGCGGGTCGTCACGGTAACAAAGGTGTTATCTCGACTATCGTACCAGTAGAAGATATGCCATACGATGACAAAGGTCGTACGGTAGATATCGTACTAAATCCACTAGGTGTACCATCGCGAATGAACATCGGTCAGATCCTTGAAACACATATGGGTCTAGCTGCACGCGGTATTGGTGAGCGCTTAGAAGAAATGATGAAAGAGCAACGCGAGCTTCATGAGCTACGTGAATTCATCAAACAAGCTTATGAGATCGGTGAATCTCGTCAGGTTGTGGATATCGCTAGTTTCTCTGATGACGAAATTCGTCGTTTAGCTGAAAACTTAAAAGGTGGTTTACCGATTGCTACTCCTGCATTTGATGGCGCGAAAGAAGACGAAATCAAAGACATGCTAGAGCTAGGCGGCTACCCTAGAAGTGGTCAGGTTACACTTTATGATGGCCGTACTGGCGATCAGTTTGAACGTCAAGTAACTGTAGGTTACATGTACATGCTTAAACTTAACCACTTGGTTGATGATAAGATGCACGCGCGTTCTACTGGTTCTTACAGCCTTGTTACTCAGCAGCCGCTGGGTGGTAAAGCACAGTTCGGTGGCCAGCGTTTTGGTGAGATGGAAGTATGGGCACTTGAAGCTTACGGTGCTGCTTACACTCTACAAGAAATGTTAACAGTGAAATCGGATGACGTGAACGGTCGTACTAAGATGTATAAAAACATCGTTGATGGTAACCATAAAATGGAACCAGGTATGCCAGAATCGTTCAACGTATTGTTGAAAGAAATCCGCTCACTGGGTATCAACATCGAGTTGGAAGAAAATTAAGCCAATTAGATGCTGCAGTGAACGCTGCAGCATCTGTTATGGCTGAATAGAATGTAGGGACGAGAACATCCGTCCTCAAGATTAACTCCGACAGGAGAGCTAAGGTGAAAGACTTACTTAAGTTTCTGAAGCAACAAAATAAGACCGAAGAATTCGATGCAATTCGCATTGGTCTTGCTTCACCAGACATGGTTCGTTCATGGTCATACGGTGAAGTAAAGAAACCTGAGACTATTAACTACCGTACTTTCAAGCCTGAGCGCGATGGCTTATTCTGTGCCCGTATTTTCGGCCCAGTGAAAGATTATGAGTGTTTATGTGGTAAATATAAACGCCTTAAACACCGTGGTGTGATCTGTGAAAAGTGTGGCGTTGAAGTAACACTCACTAAAGTGCGTCGTGACCGTATGGGTCATATAGAACTGGCAAGTCCAGTTGCGCATATATGGTTTTTAAAATCATTACCGTCACGTATCGGCTTAATGCTTGATATGACGCTTCGTGATATTGAACGTGTTCTTTACTTCGAATCATTCGTAGTAACTGAGCCTGGTATGACAACGCTTGAGCGTGGTCAGCTATTAGGTGAAGAAGAATACCTAGATGCACTTGAAGAGCACGGCGATGAGTTTGAAGCGAAGATGGGTGCTGAAGCAGTATTAGACTTGCTTCGTGAACTCGATCTTGCTCAATTAATTGCAGAGATGCGTGAAGAGTTACCAACAATTAACTCTGAAACTAAGCGTAAAAAGATCACTAAACGTCTTAAGTTAATGGAATCGTTCCACCAATCAGGTAATAACCCTGAGTGGATGATCATGACAGTACTTCCAGTATTGCCACCTGACTTACGTCCATTAGTACCACTAGACGGTGGCCGCTTTGCGACATCTGATCTAAATGACCTTTACCGTCGTGTTATTAACCGTAATAACCGTCTTAAGCGTCTACTAGATTTAGCTGCACCAGATATTATCGTACGCAACGAAAAACGTATGTTACAAGAAGCGGTTGATGCGCTACTTGATAATGGTCGTCGTGGTCGTGCAATTACAGGTTCTAACAAACGTCCACTTAAATCGCTTGCTGATATGATCAAAGGTAAGCAAGGTCGTTTCCGTCAGAACTTACTTGGTAAGCGTGTAGATTACTCTGGCCGTTCTGTAATCACGGTTGGTCCTACACTTAAGCTTCATCAGTGTGGTCTTCCTAAGAAGATGGCATTAGAGCTTTTCAAACCATTCATCTATGGCAAATTAGAACGTCGCGGCATGGCTACGACAATCAAAGCAGCTAAAAAGATGGTTGAGCGTGAAGTAGCGGAAGTATGGGATGTACTAGACGAAGTAATTCGTGAACATCCAGTATTACTTAACCGTGCACCAACACTTCACCGTTTGGGTATCCAAGCGTTTGAACCTGTGCTTATCGAAGGTAAAGCGATTCATTTGCATCCATTAGTATGTGCGGCTTACAACGCCGACTTCGATGGTGACCAAATGGCGGTACACGTACCGCTAACAATTGAAGCGCAGCTAGAAGCTCGTGCGTTAATGATGTCTACAAACAACATCTTATCGCCTGCTAATGGTGAGCCAATCATCGTTCCTTCACAGGACGTTGTATTAGGTCTTTATTACATGACGCGTGACCGCATTAACGCCAAAGGCGAAGGCACCGTATTTAAAGATCCTAAAGAAGCAGAAAAAGCATACCGTAGTGGTAATGCCGACCTTCACGCAAAAGTGAAAGTACGTATTAGCCAATCAGTAGCTAATGAAGATGGTGTTGTAGAAGATACAATCACTATCATTGATACTACAGTGGGTCGTGCAATTCTGTCTCTTATTTTACCTAAAGGTATGCCGTTTGAGTCAATCAACCAAGCTCTAGGTAAAAAGCAAATTTCTAGCTTACTAAATGAGTGTTACCGTCGTCTTGGTTTAAAAGACACAGTAGTTTTTGCTGACCAAGTTATGTACACCGGTTTCCACTACGCAATGAAGTCAGGTGTTTCAATTGGTATCGATGACTTAGTTATCCCACCAGTTAAAGCATCAATCATTGAAGCAGCAGAAGCTGAAGTAACTGAAATCAACCAACAATTCCAATCAGGTCTTGTAACGGCTGGTGAAAAGTACAACAAAGTTATCGATATTTGGTCACGTGTAAATGAGAACTTATCACGTGAAATGATGGCTAACTTGTCAAAAGACACCGTAGTGAATGCGCAAGGTGAAGAAGAAGAGCAACCGTCATTTAACTCAGTGTTTATGATGGCCGACTCAGGTGCTCGTGGTAGTGCCGCTCAGATCCGTCAGCTAGCAGGTATGCGTGGTCTAATGGCACGTCCAGATGGTTCAATCATCGAGACGCCAATCACGGCTAACTTCCGTGAAGGTCTAAACGTACTTCAGTACTTCATCTCAACGCACGGTGCGCGTAAAGGTCTTGCCGATACAGCACTGAAAACAGCGAACTCGGGTTACCTAACGCGTCGTCTAGTAGACGTTGCACAAGATTTGGTAATCAATGAAGACGATTGTGGCACAGAAGATGGCTTAACAATGAAACCGCTTATTGAAGGTGGTGACGTTGTAGAAGCACTTCGCGAACGTGTACTAGGTCGTGTTGTTGCTGAAGATGTTGTTATTCCAGGTACTAATACAGTACTTGTAGAACGTAACATCATGCTTGACGAAAAACTGTGTGACCTTTTAGAAGAGCACTCAGTTGATGAAGTTCGTGTACGTTCTGTTATCACCTGTGATAACGACTTTGGTGTTTGTGCTAAGTGTTATGGTCGTGACCTAGCACGTGGTCATATCATCAACGCGGGTGAATCAGTTGGTGTTATCGCGGCACAATCAATCGGTGAGCCGGGTACACAGCTTACGATGCGTACATTCCACATCGGTGGTGCGGCATCAAGAGCGTCTGCTGAAAATAATGTACAAGTTAAAACTAACGGTACATTAAAACTTCACAACGCTAAGTATGTATTAAATACAGATGGTAAGATTGTTATTACCTCTCGTTCTACCGAAATCACTATCATTGATAGCTATGGTCGTGAGAAAGAGCGTTATAAAGTACCTTACGGTGCGGTATTAACAGTGCAAGACAATGCAGAAGTTCAAGGTAACGACATTGTTGCTACTTGGGACCCGCATAGTCACCCAATCGTTCTTGAGCATAAATCAAAAGTATCGTTCAGCGATATCGATGATTCAAATACTGAAGCACAGACTGACGAACTAACGGGTTTAACTCGCGTAGTTGTTAAAGATCTTGCTAAAGCGAATGCGAAAGAGCCGAAACTTATCATTGAAAGTGATGAGCGTGGCTTGCAAGAAACACGTCTTCCTTCATTCACTACGATTGAAGTAACAGACGGCGCGACTGCAAATCCTGGTGACGTACTAGCACGTATTCCGCAAGAAGGTTCGAAAACTCGTGATATCACGGGTGGTCTACCACGCGTAGCCGACTTATTTGAAGCGCGTAAGCCGAAAGATCCAGCTATCTTAGCTGAAATCACCGGTACGATTAGTTTCGGTAAAGAGACTAAAGGTAAGAAACGTTTAGTTATTACTCCAGCTGAAGGCGATCATTACGAAGAAATGATTCCTAAGTGGCGTCAACTTAACGTGTTTGAAGGTGAGCAAGTGTCTAAAGGTGAAGTTATCGCCGATGGTCCAGAGTCACCGCATGACATCTTACGCCTACGTGGTGTGACTCATGTTGCTAACTACATTGTTAACGAAGTGCAAGAGGTTTACCGTTTGCAGGGCGTTAAGATCAATGATAAGCACATTGAAACTATTATTCGTCAAATGCTACGTAAATGTATCATTCTAGACGGTGGTGATACTGAGTTCTTAGCTGGTGAGCAAATTGAAGTGGCACGCGTTAATATCGCAAACCGCGACCTTGAAGCTCAAGGTAAGATCCCAGCTAAGTTTGAAATCCAGTTAATGGGTATCACTAAAGCATCACTAGCGACAGAATCTTTCATCTCAGCAGCCTCGTTCCAGGAGACAACTCGTGTCCTAACAGAAGCCGCTGTAAATGGTAAGAGCGATGAGTTACGCGGTCTGAAAGAAAACGTAATTGTGGGTCGATTGATCCCAGCCGGTACCGGTTTTGCGTATCATCAAGATCGTATGGCTCGTCGTAAGCAAAAAGACGTTGTTGAAGAGCAAACGGTAAGTGCAGAAGAGGCGACTCAAGCACTGACTGATGCCTTAAACGCGGATTTATCTGGAAATCAATAAACCGAATCTAATCAATAGATTAGAGTTTAGCAAGGTAGTTATCTACTGCCTTGCGAGCGGTTTAGGTTGACAGGTCAATCTTTGCTCATTAAAATTCCGCCACCCATTTACTTGCACGTTTAATACATGCTCGTAAAACAAGGGCGGATTTTTTATTTTTTTCAGTAGTAATTTTAATTTCAGGAGCTATTTAAATGGCAACTATTAACCAGCTAGTGCGTAAGCCACGTCGTAGCAAGGTTACTAAAAGTAACTCAGCTGCGCTTAAAGCGTGTCCGCAAAAGCGTGGTGTATGTACTCGCGTATATACAACTACACCTAAGAAACCAAACTCGGCGTTACGTAAAGTAGCTCGTGTACGTTTAACTAACGGTTTCGAAGTAACTTCATACATCGGTGGTGAAGGTCATAACCTTCAAGAGCACAGTGTAATCCTAATCCGTGGTGGTCGTGTTAAAGATTTACCAGGTGTGCGTTTCCACACTGTACGTGGTGCACTTGACTGTGCAGGCGTAAGCGACCGTCGTCAAGCTCGTTCTAAATACGGTGCAAAACGCCCTAAAGGCTAATTGTATTCCGTTAGTAAGGCCAAGCACTAAATATTATTAATTATTGTTTTGGGTTATTGTTCCAAAAGGACAAACCTGAATAAACCGGAGATACAAAATGCCTAGAAGACGCGTAATAGGTCAACGTAAAATTCTTCCAGATCCTAAGTTCGGATCGGAACTTCTTGCAAAATTCGTTAACATCGTAATGTTAGACGGCAAGAAATCTACTGCTGAAAAAATCGTTTATGGTGCGCTAGACGTGGCTGCTGAGAAATCAGGCAAGTCGCACCTAGAAATCTTTGAAACTGCACTTGATAACATCCGTCCACAGGTAGAGGTTAAATCTCGCCGTGTTGGTGGTTCAACTTATCAAGTACCAGTTGAAGTACGTCCAGTACGTCGCAACGCATTAGGTATGCGTTGGTTAGTAGACGCTGCACGTAAGCGTGGCGAAAAATCTATGGGCTTACGTTTAGCTCAAGAAATCGTTGACGCTGCTGATAACAAAGGCACTGCGGTTAAGAAACGTGAAGACGTTCACCGTATGGCTGAAGCGAATAAAGCATTCGCTCATTACCGTTGGTAATCTGTCCTTAACCTTTAAGAGGATTTTATGGCACGTACAACTCCACTTGAGCGTTACCGCAATATCGGTATTTGTGCTCACGTAGATGCAGGCAAAACCACCACAACAGAACGTGTTCTGTTCTACACAGGTCTTTCTCATAAGATCGGTGAAGTGCATGATGGCGCTGCAACTATGGATTGGATGGAGCAGGAACAAGAGCGTGGTATCACAATCACTTCTGCTGCAACAACGTGTTTCTGGAAAGGGATGGACGCTCAATTTGACGACCATCGCATCAATATTATTGATACCCCAGGGCACGTAGATTTCACTATCGAAGTAGAGCGTTCTTTACGTGTACTAGATGGTGCGGTAGTTGTTCTTTGTGCTTCATCGGGTGTACAGCCGCAAACTGAGACAGTTTGGCGTCAAGCGAACAAGTACGAAGTTCCGAGAATGATCTTCGTAAATAAAATGGATCGCACGGGCGCTGACTTCTTAACGGTTGTAAGCCAGGTGAAATCTCGTCTTGGAGCAACGCCTGTTCCAGTCCAGCTGCCTATTGGCGCTGAAGACGACTTTAAAGGTGTTATTGACCTTATTAAAATGAAAGCCATTAACTGGAATGATAAAGACCAGGGTATGACTTTCTCTTATGAGGCAATACCGGCAGAACTTCAGGAACTAGCCGAAGAATGGCGCTCTCACTTAGTTGAAAGCGCTGCTGAAGCTACTGAAGAACTAATGGATAAATACTTAGAAGGTGAAGAGTTAAGCGAAGCAGAAATTAAAAATGCTTTGCGTCAACGCACATTAGCGAACGAAATTGTTCCCATGACGTGTGGTAGTGCATTTAAAAACAAAGGTGTTCAAGCTGTGCTTGATTGCGTTGTTGAATATATGCCATCACCAACACAAGTGAAACAAATCCAAGGTATCTTAGAAAATGGTACTGAGGAAGAGCGTCCTGCTGATGATAAAGCGCCGTTTGCTGCTCTTGCATTCAAGATTGCAACAGACCCGTTTGTTGGCACTTTAACCTTTTTCCGTGTTTACTCTGGTACTGTTAAACAGGGTGACGCGGTATATAACCCAGTAAAAAGTAAGCGTGAGCGTCTTGGTCGTATCGTTCAGATGCATTCAAACTCACGTGAAGAGATCAAAGAAGTCCACGCAGGCGACATCGCGGCGGCTATTGGTCTCAAAGACGTAACAACAGGTGAAACACTGTGTGATCCGAACTCTATTATTACGCTTGAGCGTATGGAGTTCCCAGAACCAGTTATCTCTGTTGCGGTTGAGCCTCGCACAATCGCTGACCAGGATAAAATGGGTATCGCGCTAGGAAAACTAGCTGCAGAAGATCCATCTTTCCGCGTACAAACTGACGAAGAATCAGGCCAGACTATTATCTCTGGCATGGGTGAACTTCACCTTGATATCATTGTCGACCGTATGAAACGTGAATTCAGTGTTGAATGTAACGTTGGTAAGCCGCAGGTTGCATACCGAGAAGCTATTCGTTCAACTGTTGAAGTTGAAGGAAAGTTTGTACGTCAATCAGGTGGTCGTGGTCAATATGGTCACGTCTGGCTTAAACTTGAACCGATGGATATTTCGGATGATGAAGCCCCAATTTACGAGTTCGTAAACGAAACCGTAGGTGGCTCAGTGCCGAAAGAATACATCCCTGCGGTAGACAAAGGTATCCAAGAGCAAATGGCTCAAGGTGTACTGGCAGGCTACCCATTACTTGGTGTTAAAGCGACTTTATATGATGGTTCATTCCATGATGTGGATTCGAATGAAATGGCATTTAAAATAGCAGGTTCACTGGCTATGAGACAAGGTGCGCTAGATGCAAACCCTGCACTTTTAGAACCAGTAATGAAGGTTGAAGTACTCACTCCTGAAGCAAACATGGGTGATGTAGTTGGCGACCTAAACCGTCGTCGCGGCATGATCGAAGGCATGGAAGATGCACTTGGTGGCCTTAAGCAAATTAATGCTGTGGTACCACTATCTGAAATGTTCGGTTATGCGACTGCTTTACGATCTGCAACACAGGGCCGTGCCTCATACTCTATGGAGTTTTTGAAGTACGCTGAAGCCTCTAAGCAGGTTGCAGATACAATAATTTCAGCTCGCGCTGTTATATGATTTTAGCTTGTCTGGCTCAATACTGAGTCAGGCTTTAATTTCTTTATTAGGAATTTTTTAAGATGGCAAAAGAAAAGTTTGAACGCGTAAAACCGCACGTAAACGTTGGTACAATCGGCCACGTTGACCACGGTAAAACTACACTAACTGCAGCAATCACTAACGTACTTGCAAAAGTATACGGCGGTGTTGCTAAAGATTTCGCATCAATCGATAACGCTCCAGAAGAGCGCGAGCGTGGTATCACAATCTCAACTTCACACGTTGAGTACGATACACCTACTCGTCACTACGCACACGTAGATTGTCCTGGTCACGCCGATTATGTTAAAAACATGATCACTGGTGCTGCTCAAATGGACGGCGCTATCTTAGTAGTTGCTGCGACTGATGGCCCTATGCCACAAACTCGTGAGCACATCCTACTTTCTCGCCAAGTTGGCGTTCCTTACATCGTTGTGTTCATGAACAAATGTGACATGGTTGATGATGAAGAGCTACTTGAGCTAGTAGAAATGGAAGTTCGTGAACTTCTTTCTGAATACGACTTCCCAGGTGATGACTTACCACTAATTCAAGGTTCTGCACTTAAAGCACTTGAAGGCGAAAAGCAGTGGGAAGACAAGATCGTTGAGCTTGCAGAAGCACTAGATTCTTACATTCCAGAGCCAGAGCGTGACATCGATAAGCCATTCATCATGCCTATCGAAGACGTTTTCTCAATCCAAGGCCGTGGTACTGTTGTAACTGGTCGTGTTGAAGCTGGTATCATCAACGTGAATGACGAAGTTGAAATCGTTGGTATCAAAGAGACTACTAAGTCTACTTGTACTGGTGTTGAGATGTTCCGTAAGCTTCTTGACGAAGGTCGTGCTGGTGAGAACATTGGTGCACTTCTACGTGGTACTAAGCGTGAAGACGTTGAACGTGGTCAAGTACTAGCTAAGCCTGGTTCAATCAACCCACACACAACATTCACTTCAGAAGTATACGTACTTTCTAAAGATGAAGGTGGTCGTCATACTCCATTCTTCAAAGGTTACCGTCCACAGTTCTACTTCCGTACAACTGACGTAACAGGTGACGTACAGTTACCAGAAGGCGTAGAAATGGTAATGCCTGGTGATAACGTTAAGATGACAGTAACTCTAATCGCGCCAATCGCGATGGACGAAGGTCTTCGTTTCGCTATCCGTGAAGGTGGCCGTACTGTTGGTGCTGGTGTTGTTGCAACTATCGTTGAGTAATCAACTGTTGTAATGCATTAAGCATTAAAAAAACCCGAGCTTAGTCTCGGGTTTTTTAATGCTTGAAGAAAAGTGATTAGCTATCAGCTTTTAGCTGCTCGGTGCTAATGTAAGCTAAGTAGCCTGAGTTACTATCAACCCCGAGTAGAAGCCAGCGGTTTAAGAACCTCTGAATATCTATAGTTTAATATTTGAGCGCTTTTTTTCACAGGAGGGAATATGACTATACGCTAAAACTCAGTAAAGACATGTCTATTCATTGAATAGCTATCGACTCTTATAGACTATTAGCCTAAGCTAAAAATAGCTTAAATTTACAACAGGAAATGGGCGATGAATAATAAAAATAATTATCCGCAAGGTATATTTTGCTGGGCTGAACTGTGTACTCATAATTGGAAAGATGGAAAAGCTTTTTATACCTCGTTGTTTGAATGGGGGAATGACGACCAGCCAATTGGCGAAGATGAATATTACACAATGCTTCAAAAGCAAGGTGACGATATTGCTGCCATGTACCAAATGCCTAAAGAGCAAGTGGACGATTCCACACCTAGCTACTGGCTTACCTATATTGCAGTAGATGATGTTGATACATGTGCAATTAAGGCGCAAAAGCTAGGCGCGCAAATTATAACAGGCCCTCACAATGTTATGAATGCAGGGCGCATGTTAATGCTTAAAGACCCAACCGGGGCCACCGTAGCGTTATGGCAAGGTAAAGAGCATATAGGATGTCAGCGTCCTTGTGAGCTCGGCACGCCTTATTGGCACGAAATGGCAACGCGTGATAGCGAAGCGAGCCGTCACTTTTATTGCGAATTACTAGGTTGGCAAAGTGAAATAAAGCCTATGGAAGGTATGGATTACACCTTGTTCTTAGTTGCAGGTAAGCCTGTAGCGGGCATGCTACAAATGAATAATGAGTGGCCAGAAGACGTGCCTCCCCATTGGATGATTTACTTTGCCGTGGATAACTGCGATAGCTATGTAAAAAAAGCGGCGATCCTTGGAGGGCAAGTGTGCGTACCTGCTACAGATATCCCTGATGTAGGGCGTTTTAGTGTTATTTGCGATCCTCAAGGGGCTGTTTTTTCTATGATTGAATCGGCAATGGATGATATTAAAGCTTAGTAATTAGCAATGCTTAGGATTAATTTTAGGCTTTAGTATGGTTATTTAGTCGCAGTAATTATGTGCTTTTTTGCTATAATGGCGGTAATTACACCGCCAGTCAGCAAGAGAGTCCAATGGAACTTGAACAAGATAGCAATTTAACCCTCCCTTTATTTATTCTAGATGAGACACTAAGTACCCGTGACTTAGCGCAGCCTGACGTGAAAATTTCAGTTATTTTAAGTGATGAGCTACTGACTCAGCTATGTCAAAACCCCAGTGCTGACAGTAGTATTGGCATAAGCATTACGGACTATGAATTGAATGTCATCAATTCAAGCTTTTCAAGTGTAGTGCAAAGCGAACATGACGCTCAACTAACGCTCACTCAAGGCCCTCTATTAAGCGCTGTAGTGACTACAGTTGATGAGCTGACATTCGTATCACCTCAAGTTGATATGATGCCCACGTTCGATTTGGGCGATGAGGCAGAGTAATGAAAAAGATCATTATAAGTACATTTGTACTGATTATTTTAAGTGGCTGTGCCTACCTCGGAAATGCTCATTATAACGAACTGTTTGGTCCCGAAAAAACACAAGCGCGTATTGTTGACGCTAATAGTGGTGATGGCGCCGAATTTCTTCAACATGTAAAGCCTGTAATAGATACTCGCTGCGTGGTTTGCCATGGTTGTTATGATGCGCCTTGCCAGTTGAAGTTGTCGTCTCCTGAGGGAATAGATAGAGGGCTAAGTAAAGAGCTGGTGTACGACGGTACTCGGTTGTTAGCCTCAACGCCGAGCCGACTATTATTTGATGCAACCACCACTGAGCAATGGCGTGAAAAAGAGTTTAGCCCGGTATTAAACGAGCGAGCACAAAATGAAGAAGCCAATTTAGCCGGTAGTGTGTTATTTAACACGCTGGTATTAAAGCAAAGTTCACCTTTGCCAGAAGATGAAGTATTAGATGAACGCTTTGATTTTTCGCTTAGTCGCAACCAAAGTTGTGCGACCATGGGTGAGTTTGACCAATTAGCGGATGAGCAACCGCATGCGGGTATGCCTTATGGCTTACCAGGAGTGTCGGCTGCTGAATTTCAGCATCTACAAAATTGGATTAAAAAAGGTGGGAAAATGGCGCATATCAAGCCGCCATCAGCTGCTGAGCTTGCAAAGGTAAAAAACTGGGAAGCATTTTTAAATCAAGATGGTTTGAAGTATCAGTTATCAGCGCGTTATATTTATGAACATTGGTTTTTAGCGCACATCTATTTTAGTGATTCGCAATCACCAAACTTTTTTAAGTTGGTGCGTTCAAGCACTCCTCCTGGGGAAGATATTAAGTTAATTAGCGCTCGTCGCCCTTATGATAACCCAAATGTTGAGCGTGTTTATTATCGACTGCTTCACGACCGTTCTACTATTTTGTCAAAAACGCATTTGCCACTTAAGTTAACGGATGAGAAGTTAACGCGCTTATATCAGCAGTTCATCGCACCAAAATACACTGTATCTAGCTTACCAAGCTATGAGCCAGCACTTGCATCAAACCCATTTAAAACTTTTGAAGCACTGCCTATTGATGCTAAGTATCAATTTATGCTCGATGAAGCTGAGTTAATTATTATGGGCTTCATTAAAGGACCTGTTTGCCGTGGTCAAATAGCACTGAACGTGATTAATGACCATTTTTGGGTGGCATTTGCCGATCCTGAAAAAGTGGCGACTCCAGAGGTTGGTAAAATGCTAATGCAACATGAAGACGCATTAGAGTTACCAGCAGCCGAGGAGAGTAATGCGTTACCTATTTCTAACTGGGTAAAATACTCAGTTCGCGAAAAACGCTATTTAAAAGCCAAGGTAGAGCTAGCTAATAAAATGTTCAAAAATGGCGAGCACTTAACTACTGATTTACTGTGGAAAGGGGAAGGGCATAACCAAAATGCGGCGCTGACAATTTTTCGCCATTTCGATAGTGCAACTGTTGTAAAAGGGCTTATTGGCCAGCAACCTAAAACGATGTGGGTACTTGATTATGCATTGTTTGAGCGTATTCACTACTTACTAGTGGCAGGGTTTGATGTGTATGGCAATATTGGCCATCAATTGATAACACGTTTATATATGGATTTTTTACGCTTAGAGGGTGAGCAAAACTTCCTTGCGTTATTACCCGAGTCACAACGCGAAGCTATTAAGCAGAGTTGGTATCGTAAATCACCGCCAAGTCTATCGACCTTTTTCGAAAATAACCGTGAGTTTAGTCAGCCCAGCGGTATTAGTTACCAAACTGATAAGCCACAATCAGAGTTATATGGATTAATTAAACAAACGCTTGAGCCGGTATTAAGTCCTCGTTATGACTATAAAAAAGTACCCGCACCATTAAGTACAATTAACACCATGCCCGCTAAAGCAATTAACTTACTCCCGCAGCTATCGTATGTGTTAGTAAAAGAGCAAGATGAGCACAAGGCTTATACGATTATTCATCATAACGCGCATTATAATATTTCGAGCTTATTAAACGAAGACGGCCAGCGTGCTTATGAAGAAGATACCGTGACAATTGTGCCAGGTTTTATTGGTGATTACCCATCAGCAATTTGGTATTTAAATAACCCGCAACAAGTTGCTGCATTTGCAGAGCAGCTACCGCTTATGCAAGTAGAGGCGGATTATCGGGCTTTAAAGTCTAAGTTTGCGATTCGTCGAACGCACCCTCAGTTTTGGCAATACAGCGATATATTACATCACGTTGCCCGCCAGTATCGAGGGGTTGAATTTGGTATGTTTGATTATAACCGCTTAGAAAATCGTTAATGATATTGTAAGTAGCCCAGCTTTTTAGTTGGGCTTTTTTATATCTAATAATTAGTGAATTAACTAATTAACTTGCTACAGTTAGACTAAAGTGAAAATAAAAAGCAGCTTGGTTTATGTTTAATATTGTAAAGAGTATTCGCAAACGTTATCGGTGGGCATTAATTGCTATTGCCTTGCTGATCAGCGTATCCGCACTACTCATGCAATACGTCTTTTCTGTGCAAAAATACGATGCGAAAATTATCAATATAGCGGGTAAGCAACGTATGCTGTCACAAAAAATAGCGTGGCATAGTAATGCGCTAATTAATCAAACAGCTAACAACGAACAACACCTGAAATCGTTAGCCCACTCACTTGGGTTATTCGAGCAAGGACATACTTTTTTACTCACTAAAAATAAGCAAGGTGAGGCGATTTATTTAAATGCTGCTTTAGTTGATTTATATTATGCCGCCCCAGGTAACCTAGATGCCGAGGTATCTAGTTTTATAAAACAAGCAAAAAAATTACTGACCCAACAAGAACAAGCGAATCCCGTGATGTTTTCTGTGGGCGAGATTGAAGCATTATTAAAAAAATTAGACACCGCGGTGAGCTTATTTGAGCAGCAAGCGGTGACAAAGGTTAATTGGGTAGCCAATATTGAGCTGTTGTGTTGGTTTTTGACTCTAGCGTTATTGCTTCTAGAGTTAAGATTTGTGTTTATGCCAATGGAAAGGCAAGTTTTGCAGACCCTGCTTGAGTATCAACAACAAAAAGAATTTGCCGAGCAAGTCAGTCAGAATAAAGAACATTTTATTGCACGCGCCAGTCATGAGTTTAGAACTCCGTTACAGGGATTAATTAGTTCTATAAATGAATTAAGCATTCCCAGCTCGCAACAACAAATTCAGCGTCAAGCTCAGTATTGTTCTGTTAGGCTGCTAGCGATGTTAGATGAACTTCAAGATTTACAGGCGCTTAGTTTAAACCGTTGGTCATTAAAGCCGACCTCAGACAACCTACTAACAACTTTAAACAAAATACTGGCTGTGTATCAATATGGCTGTACTGAGAAAGGGTTAAAGTTAATTACCGAGTTAGCACCGAACTTAGACTGCGCGGTGATTGTAGATCACGCACGGCTACAACAAATTGTTTCTGAACTACTTAATAACGCATTAAAGTTTACTGAGCAAGGAGAGGTCACCGTCATTGCTACGCTCAATAACCATCAGTTAGAGTTAAGCATAAAAGACAGTGGTTGTGGCTTTAGCCACCAAATTGATCAGCTCGAATTAAACAACAATCAACAAAGTAACCATTTTCAAGGCCTTAGAACAGGGCTTACCCGCGTGCAATATATTGTTAATGCGCTTAATGGCGACATTCGTTTTGAGAATAATCATCCACAAGGCGCCATTGTATTTTTAAGCCTACCATTAGAGATGGACACAAGCGAAACTAAGCCAACGCGCTTGCCTGATGATCTTAAGTGTTTAGTGGTTGAAGATAACCCGCTCAACATGTTAGTTCTAACAAAGTTATTAAGTTCTTTGAATATACAGGTTGAATCGGCTGAAAATGGCAAAGTCGCTTGTGAAATGGCGGCTGAAAATAGCTATGATGTTATATTTATGGATTTAAATATGCCGGTTTTGGATGGCTTTGAAGCCACAAAGCTGCTACATGAAAAAGACAAAACACGACCCATTATTGTGGTTACCGCAAACACTTCTGATAGTGATATAGCTCGCGCTAAAGCTTGTGGAGCAATAAGTCATATTCATAAACCTATAGATCAGCAAAGTATAATAGCGGCACTAAACGATGCTCTTCTAACAGAGGTTGATTAAATCTCACTTGCCTAATTGTTATTTTGTACGTTAATTTGAATTTTTAAGCCTTATTTTGGGATCTAGTGTGCGCTCAATTTTACTTCAGCAATTTAATGGTTATTTATCCACCGGTGGCAGTAATCGCTATTATATTAAGGATTTAACTTGGCAAGTAAAACAGGGGGAACACTGGGTATTGCTTGGCGGCAATGGCGCCGGTAAATCTGCGCTTGGGGCTACGCTTATTGGTGAAGCCAAGCAACAAAGTGGGCAACGCCATAGTACTTTTAATAATCTACAGTTAGTTTCAAGTGATTTACAAAAGCAGTTATTAAGCGCTAATCGCAAAAGTGATAAACCACAAAAAGTAACCGACATACTCTTTTCTGCGCCTGAAATTAATCGCGATTTATGTCAACAGCTAATTACTGCTCTTAATTTTGATGCCTTACTTAATCGTAATTTTACTGATTTATCGACCGGTGAAACACGTAAATTATTATTGATTAAAGCACTGTCTGCTAATAGTGATTTAGTTGTGCTTGATGAACCATTTGATGGCTTAGACACTGAATCGGCTAGGCAGTTAAACCGCCTATTAAAGCAACTGAGTACGCACACTTGCTTTGTGTTTGTACTAAACCGTGTTGATGAAATTCCTGCGTTTGTTGATCACTTTGCTTATGTGAGCAAGGGTCTTTTACAACATAGCTTAGCAAAACCGTGCGCAGCAAAACGAGCCGATTTATTTAAGTTACTGCATTTAGAACATACATCTATAACTATTCCAGATTCACCCGAGCCTACTTTTATTTCAAATGTAAACGCGCCACTCGTTAAGCTTACTGATACGCATGTACGTTATGGTGAACAGACTATTTTTGAAAACTTAAACTGGACGATTAAGCAACACCAACATTGGCAACTTACCGGCAAGAATGGCTCAGGAAAAACCTGTTTATTAAATTTAATCACCGGTGATAACCCTCAGTGTTATAACAATGAGATTGAGGTGTTTGGTTTTAAGCGTGGCACAGGAGAGAGTATTTGGGATATAAAACAGCATATTGGTTATATCTCTAATACCTTGCATTTACAGTATAGAGTGAGTATTTCGGCGCTCAATACTGTTATCTCTGGGTTTTTCGATAGTATTGGTTTATATCAACAAGCCAGCGAGTTACAAATGCGGTTAGCGAAACAGTGGCTGGCATTAATTGGCCTAAGCGATAAAGCAAATTGCACTTTTACTCAACTATCGTATTGCGATCAGCGCTTATTACTGATTGTACGCGCAATGGTTAAACACCCCGCATTAGTTATTTTGGATGAGCCATGTTTAGGGCTTGACGAGGCAAATCGTCAACGCGTTTTACTGCTTATAGAAAAGGTGTGTGCGGCAAAAACGAGTACTGTTATTTATGTAAACCATCATGCAGCAGATGCCATTAAAGGGGTTGAACACACCCTAAAAATGGAAGACTTTAAACCAACTCATTATGAGCAGCAGGCGGCTCATAATGAGTCGATTATATAAGCTTGTTTATAACTGAGTCACTGTGAATCCTTGGTCACGCAGTTGTTTAATTAAGCCATGTTGCTCAACTAAATGCAGAGCACCTACAGCTATAAAAATATTGCCTTGTTCAAGTTTTGGGGTGAGCTGAGTGACCCAATTATTATTACGCTCAATTAGCATCACTTGTTCGCTTTGTTGGCCGTATTGGCTGTTATCAAAACTGGTGTGGTAGTAGCTGGTTAGGGTTTTCATATCGCCCTGCTTCCATGCATTTACTAGAGAAATAAAGTAGGTATTAATATCACTGAGTTGTTCAAAGGTTTCTGCCATCATAGCGTTGCTTAATGACTCTAAACCATTAAACATTTGTAGCTGCTGCTCTATGGTTTCAAGCTCCGCAATTTTAATATTATGCTGTTGGGCATAATCTAATATTTGCTTATCAATGCCATTTTTATCTGAATATCCTGCGTTTTGAAACTCAATTTGCATCATGGTTAACATGACAGCCCAAGGTTTAAAGCTGTTGAACATGGCAATATCAATCGACTTTTTTGCAAAGTAGTCTTTCAGGAGTTGATAATTTTCTGTCGACAGCTCACTCTGTAGTGTACGCCCGTTATTAAGCAGCATATACGGCATAGAGCGTTGCTGCATTTGTAAAGGTGATAGCTTACTAATATCCACTTCAACAACCACTTGCTTGCTGTTACCTAGTGCGTTAGTCACTTTTTGTGGTAGCCCTTTCATGCTGGCATCACCTACATGCACGGTGCCAAATAAATATGAACTAGCGCCTTGTTTTTCTATTTTGAATAGAGCTGGAGCTGCATAGCCATTCACACTAAATGCTAAAAAAACGAACGCCATCAATATATGACTGATACGCAATGACACTTTCATAAAGAATCCTAACCAAGTTAAAGTTGTTTTATAAATACTAACTTAGTTTACTTTATAGGTAACGTAAAAATGCCAGATTAAAAAGCGCTATTGATACCAATTATTGCTGTAGGCCATGTTGCCAAAATTAGTCAAAACGCGTTCACTTTGTTATGAACTCAAGGCGATTCGTGAAAAGCTTCATAGACTGAGAAAAAACACCACCATGACCTACAGCAGCACTAATGCTTTTTTTACCTTGGCTAATTAAGCCCATAAAACAGACCACCAAAGCAGAACGGTGATGAGCATGGCGATAAAGACACTGGCAGAAGCGATGTCTTTAGCTAGGCCTGATAGTTCATGATATTCGCTACCGATGCGATCAACCACCACTTCGACTGCGGTATTGACCAACTCAGCAAATAACACAAACAATAAGCTGGCAATCAATATTAATTTGCTACTTAAGGTAATTTCTTGCAAGCAGGCAAATACGCCTAGCAAACTAAATAAAACCAACTCTTGCTGAAAAGCAGCCTCAAATCGGCTCATCCATTTTAGACCATTAAATGTATGGCTTAAGGTAAAAATTAGGCGCATTAGGCCTTGGCGTTTTATAACGGTTTTATTATTCATATTTTAGCTTCGCTATGGTTAATCGTTTGACATGACGCGAGTAAATCTTCAGAGGTTTGGTAGGTTTTACTCGCAACACCGGTTAAGTTTAAAAGGGTATGAAAAATAGCATCGTGTGATTGCGCTAAAGTGCTATTTAAATTGTTGAGACACTTGGCTGTAATGCGCTGATTATGCTCATCAGCCCAGATGTAAAGAGGCACATGGGTTTGAGCTGTTGGTGCAAATGCATAGGGAAAGCCATGTAAGTACGCACCATTTTCACCGAGCGACTCGCCATGGTCCGACACATACAGTAATTGCTTATCAATATTGGCCGGTAGTGCCTTTAACTGTTCAATAACTTGAGCGTTGATAAAATCACTATAAGCAATTGTATTGTCGTAGGTGTTAACCAGTTCTTCAGCGTTACAGTTCTGAATATCGCTGCGGTCGCAGGTTGGACTAAACTGTTTAAACTTTTCAGGGTAGCGCTTAAAGTAAGTAGGGCCATGTGAACCCATCATATGCAGCACTATAAGCGTATTAGCCTGACTCAAGTTAGCAAGCTTGTGCTTTAGTGGGGCTAGCAACGCTTCATCAAAACAGTATTTACCATCACATAGTCCGGATGCTTTGCTATCAATATTAATGGTAGGTACGCGCGAGCAGACGTTTTTACAGCCACTGTTATTATCAACCCATAAGACATCTGCGCCTGCTTGCTGTATCAAATCAATCACGTTTTGCTGATTATCACTGTCTAAACGAGAAAAATTGGCATGAGTTTGCAGTGAAAACATACACGGTACTGACACTGCCGTGGCCGTGCCACACGACGATACATTATCGAAATAAGTGACATTATGTTTTTGTGTGTATTGGTTGGTATTGCGCTCATAGCCTTGGTAGGAAAAGCTTTCAGCTCGTGCGGTTTCACCTACTACTATGACAGTAACTCGTGTTGTACTTGGCGATGCTAAAGTTGGTGTGGTATCAATATTTTTAAATTTAATATCGCTGTAAAGCAACTGGTCACGTGCATACTTATAGCCACTAGAAAGGTATTGAAATGGAATGATTTCTTTTTTCAATATACGGTTATTTCGACCTGTTGCCGCGTAATCGGCGTAAAAGTTTACTACCACTAAAGCAATCAAAGCACCGCATGCTAGTAACAGTTTAATACGACTGAGTATCTCTTTGTGTGGGCGGGCACAGTTTACGTTTATACGACTCAAAACAAAGGCAGGTAATGCGCCAAAAAGCAGTAAAAAGCCAACAAGTTGCAAGTTTAAATAGCTTAACGCTTCACTAGAGTCCGTCTCTGCTGCGTTTTGTATCATTGAGTAATCAAATACCACTCCATAGTTTAATGAGCTGTAAAGTGCGGCACTTGAGAGCACGAGTAGTAAGTAGTTGATGGGTTTTAATAGCCCTCGAACAGACACCAAAGAAAAAAATATAACTAATAAACACACAAGTAGTAGCGGTACAGAGAATAGAAATAACCACGAAAATGTGTGCAGCGAAGTAATAGCGCTAAACGCACCATGCATAAATGGAATATTAATGATTAAGCCATAATAGCATGCCATTAAAATAACAAATGCATTAGCGCTGCAGTTAAAGTAAAAGCGCTTTTTGGTGTTTGCTTGCGATTGCTTACTGAGTTTGAAAATTGAATTCATAACACATCTCTTTTTAGTGAACGTTGTTATGCTAGGTCGTCACACTTAAGAAACACTTAAGAAGTCAATTTATTTTATTTTGTGAGCTATAAAATACAGCGGTTTGCTAAAAATTAATCAAACCATAATTCACCGTTATAAGAATAGTGAATTTCCTGAGTTGAAATGAAGGGATAAAAAATTCACTTTGTTTAGGTTGTTTGAATTTTAAAACCTAGGCCTGCGTATTTTTATAATTATTTTGGATTGAATTTGATGTTGACTTAGCGCCCTGAGCGCGGTACTAATATAAAAAGACAGCGAAACAAGAGTTTCGTAATTACAGAAATTAAATGGTATTAAATTTTATGCTTAACAATGCACTTAACCTAGTCCTGATTATTATCGTGGTGATTATTCCCGCGAGGGCTTCGTAGTGCTTTAAAAAACTAAGCATTGAAAAGCCCTCCGCACTTAACCGTCCGGGGGGCTTTTTAGTTTTAAGATTAAATTTTAACGGGTTGTCACACAGGAATGAGGATTTACTAATGACAGGCGCAGAACTAACAATTGATTTACTCGCCAAGCACGGCGTAGATGAAGTATTTGGCTACCCAGGTGGTGCTATTATGCCCATCTACGATGCCTTGTATGGTGCGCCTGTAAAACATTACCTCACTCGCCATGAACAAGGCGCAGGGTTTGCAGCTGTAGGTTATGCACGCAGTACTGGCCGCTTAGGTGTATGTTTAGCAACATCAGGCCCGGGTGCTACTAACTTAATTACCGCATTGGCTGATGCCATGATGGACTCAGTGCCTTTACTTGCCATCACCGGGCAAGTACCAACCGCAGCTATTGGTTCTGACGCCTTTCAAGAAATAGACGTGTTGGGTATGTCGCTTTCATGTACAAAACACAGTTATATGGTTGAGCGAGCAGAAGATTTAGCCGAAATATTACAAGAGGCGATGCATTTAGCACAAAGCGGTCGACCAGGCCCTGTTTTGGTTGATATCCCCAAAGACATTCAAATGGCGCAAGTACCTTTTAAACCTTGGTTAGCGGTAGATGAATATTTGCCTCAACTAGATCTAAATCAAGTCGCTATTGCTAACCAACTACTCAGTGAAGCCAAACAGCCTGTTGCCTATGTTGGTGGCGGGGTCCATGCCGCTGATGCGCAAGCGCAGTTAATGCAATTTTTAAATAAAACGCAAATGCCAGCGGTTTCAACCCTTAAAGCATTGGGCAGTGTATTACCTGATTACGAATATGATTTAGGCATGCTAGGTATGCATGGCGGTCAAGCGGCTAATTTAGCGGTGCAAGAATGTGATGTATTAGTGTGTATTGGCGCACGCTTTGATGACCGTGTAACGGGCAATTTAGCTAAGTTTGCTGCAAAAGCAAACGTAATTCATTTAGACATAGATGCAGCCGAGGTCGGAAAACGTAAACCTGTAAAAGCGTCATTAATTGCTGATTTAAAAACTTCTCTCCCTGCACTTGAGTGCGTGGTTACACCAAAAGCGTGGTGCGATCATAGTAAACAAATGAAGGTCAAACACGCGTGGCGCTACGACTACCCTGGTGAAAAAGTATTTGCTCCTTACTTACTTAATCAACTTAGCCAGCGTATGCCAAGCACTAGTGTGGTGTGTTGTGATGTAGGCCAGCACCAAATGTGGGTAGCTCAGCACATGAAGTTTAGCCACCCTTGCAACCATTTGAGCAGTGGTGGTGCAGGCACTATGGGATTTGGTTTACCCGCGGCTATAGGTGCACAGATAGCGCGTAAAGGTGACTTTGTGATCACCGTTTCAGGTGATGGTTCAATCATGATGAATATTCAAGAGCTTGCCACTATACGTCGTAATAATTTACCAGTAAAAATACTGATACTTGATAACCAGCGCTTGGGCATGGTGCGCCAATGGCAAGAACTATTTTTTGAAGGGCGTTACAGCGAAACTAACCTGTCAGACAACCCTGACTTTGTACAACTTGCTGCTGTGTTTGGCATTCCTGGGCAAACAATTACCCATGCCAACCAAGTGGATGATGCAATCACTGCTTTATTAAATAGCGATGGACCTTATATTGTTCATGCTTGTATCGATGATAAAGAAAACGTATGGCCACTTGTTCCACCTGGGGCTGCTAACGATGAAATGATGACGGAGAAAGCACAATGAAACACAGTTTAACTATTGCCTTAAAAAGTCAAAGTGTCGCAATCGAGCGCTTTTTACGTGTGGTGCGTCATCGTGGTTTTGACTTGACTCACTTACAGCTCAATATGGACGATGGTCAATATAATATGGCAATAACGGTTGATAGTGATAAACCAATTTACTTGCTTACTAGCCAGTTAAATAAATTGGTTGATGTGAAACATGTGACGCTACAAAGCTTACAGCAACAGGCTGTATAAAATAAATTTAACGAATTTTACGAATAACCGATTATTTGGTTATTCATCAATTTTTAGAATGAGGAATGCCCGCATTAATTGCGGCAAACACTGAGGTAACTATGGCTAAATTAAGAAGTGCAACCACCACTGAAGGGCGTAAACGCGCAGGCGCAAGAGCATTATGGCGTGCAACAGGCATGACTGATACCGACTTTGGTAAGCCAATTATTGCTGTTGTGAACTCATTTACGCAATTTGTACCGGGGCACGTACATCTTAATCAGCTTAGTGAACTGATGGCTGAAACCATTACTCAGGCCGGTGGTGTACCAAAAGAATTTAATACCATTGCTATCGATGACGGTATTGCCATGGGTCACGGCGGTATGCTTTATTCACTGCCATCGCGCGATTTAATTGCCGACTCAGTAGAGTATATGGTGAACGGCCATTGTGCCGATGCGATGATTTGTATTTCTAACTGCGACAAAATCACCCCTGGAATGATGTTAGCGGCGCTGCGTTTAAATATACCCGTTATTTTTGTATCAGGCGGCCCAATGGAAGCAGGTAAAACCAAATTAGCGAATATCGATATTAAGCTCGATTTGGTTGATGCTATGGTTAAAGGCGCTGATGAATCGGTAAGTGATGCCGACTCTGAGCAAGTTGAGCGTTCTGCATGTCCTACTTGTGGGTCGTGTTCAGGGATGTTTACCGCCAACTCTATGAACTGTTTACTAGAAGCAATTGGCCTTGCGCTGCCTGGTAATGGGACCACGCTTGCGACCCATAAAGACCGTAAACAACTGTATGTTGAAGCGGGTGCACGTATCGTTGATTTATGCCGTGAGTACTATCAAAAAGATAACCAAGACGTACTGCCTCGTGCTATCGCTAATAAAACCGCATTTATGAACTCTATGGTGGTTGATATTGCTATGGGCGGTTCATCAAATACGGTATTGCATTTACTCGCGGCGGCACAAGAAGCCGGCGTTGATTTTGATATGTCACACATTGATGAACTTTCACGTAAAACCCCGTTTTTATGTAAAGTTGCTCCAGCTACAGCGCAATACCACATTGAAGACGTACACCGTGCTGGTGGCATGATGGCGATAGTTCACGAGCTTGGAAAGGCTGGGTTAGTTGATTTATCGGTTAACCATGTTGCTGGTATGACAATGGGTGAACTGGTTAAAAAGTGGGATGCAACCGATCCGAATAACGAAGCTGCGCAAAAGTTTTATCGTGCTGGCCCTGCAGGTATTCGTACCACCAAAGCAATGAGCCAAGATTGTCGTTGGGATGAGGGTGATAACGACCGTGAAAACGGTTGTATTCGTAGTGTAGAACATGCATTTCGCCAAGATGGTGGCCTTGCCGTGCTTTCAGGTAATTTAGCAATAGATGGCTGTATCGTTAAAAGTGCGGGTGTTGTTGATGAAATGCTGCATTTTGAAGGTACTGCTGTGGTATACGAATCACAAGATGACTCTGTAGAAGGGATTTTAAATGGCGAAGTAAAAGCCGGCGACGTGGTGGTTATTCGCTATGAAGGGCCTAAAGGCGGCCCTGGTATGCAAGAAATGCTATACCCAACTAGCTATTTAAAATCAAAAGGCTTGGCAGAGCAATGTGCATTAATTACTGATGGGCGTTTTTCAGGTGGCACGTCAGGTCTATCGATTGGCCACGTATCGCCGGAAGCTGCCAGCGGTGGCGCAATTGCTTATGTTGAAAACGGCGATAAAATTATCATCGATATTGCCACCCGAGAAATTACGCTGGCGTTAAGCGATGAAGAGCTTGAAGCTCGCAAGCAAAAACAACTGGCTCGTGGTAAACAAGCGTATAAACCGCTTAATCGTGATCGTTATGTATCATCTGCGCTTAAAGCGTATGCGCTACTTGCAACCAGCGCAGATAAAGGTGCAGTTCGCGATTTAGCCAAACTGGAGGAGCTTAGCTAGGTATGGTTTCTCAAGAACTCGATTATTTTCGCGCGATTATCCAAGCCAATATGGAGCCTTTAGCCAAGGTGACTGAGGTAAGTGAAATGGCCGAATTGAGTACACGATTAGGTAATCATGTTTGGTTAAAACGTGAAGACCAGCAACCCGTGTACTCGTTTAAATTACGCGGTGCTTTTAATAAATTAAATAAGCTGCCTAAAGGCTCGGTTGTGATCACCGCATCCGCAGGTAACCATGCCCAGGGTGTGGCACTAAGTGCCTCACACTTAGGGCACAAAGCCACCATTGTGATGCCCGTGACCACACCTGAAATAAAGGTTAATGCGGTAAGGGCATTGGGTGGTGAAGTCGTATTGCATGGCCATCAATTTGATGCCGCAAAAGCGTATGCGCTGGAATTAACTGAGCAGCGAAACGGCGTATTTGTACCGCCATTTGATGACCCTGATGTGATTGTTGGTCAAGGTACGGTTGCCCGTGAATTAATGCAACAGCTCAACGATTTAGATGTGGTATTTATTCCTGTTGGCGGCGGCGGCTTGCTGGCAGGTATGGCGGTATATATTAAGTCGCTGCGCCCCGATATCAAAGTGATAGGGGTTGAGGCGAATGAAAGCGCCTGCTTAAAAGCTGCTTTAGTAGCAGGCGAGCCGGTAGAACTCGATCGCGTTGGCAGTTTTGCCGATGGTGTTGCCGTTAAAATAATTGGTAGCGAAACATTCAGACTGGCACAAAAGTTTTGTGATGAAGTAGTTACCGTATCAGACGATGAAATATGTGCAGCCATGCAAGATATTTTTGTATCAACCCGTGCTATAGCTGAGCCTTCAGGAGCGCTTGCAACTGCAGGGCTTAAAAAATGGTCTCAGCAGTCGGGTTTAAAGGGGTTAAATTTAGCCGCTATTTTGTCTGGTGCTAATTTAAACTTTGATCGCTTACGTTATGTGGCTGAGCGCACTGCGCTGGGTGAGAAAAACGAAGCTTTATTAGCCGTGACCATTGATGAAAAGCGCGGTAGTTTTAAGCAGTTTTGTACATCTTTAGGTGGGCGTGCCATTACTGAGTTTAACTATCGTTATGCGGGGCCTGGCGAGGCGCAAATTTTTGTTGGTATTGCGCTACGTCAAGGGTTAGCAGAACTTGAAGAGCTTAAACAAAGTCTAACAGATAACAAATATACCTTTTGCGATTTGTCAGATAACGAATTAGCAAAGCTGCATGTACGCTATATGGTTGGCGGTAAAGCGCCAGAGCAGTTACATGAACGCTTACTAAGGTTTGAGTTTCCAGAGTATCCAGGCGCATTGGCGCGCTTTTTAGATACGCTGGGTAGTAACTGGAATATCACTTTATTTCACTACCGCAATCATGGCGGGTCAATGGGGAATGTATTAGCAGGCTTTGCTATTGAACCAAGCCAATATGAGATGTTTAATGAGCACTTAAATCGGCTAGGTTACAGTGTCCAAGACGAAACCGATAATCCCTGTTTTACTCAGTTTTTAACTACCCAACCTCAAGCAGAAAAGCTTGAAAAAATCGCTCTAGCCTAACTCTATCCTAAGCAAGCATCTTATCCCGATGCTTGCTTTATTAGCTGTTTTACATATAGTTATAATTAATTATCATGTTTATGGAAGCCTGCTTTGCTACTTAAAGGAATAATAATTAGCATCTGCTTTTTTTGTAGCCAGTTAATGGCGCAGGAATCAGTCACGTTACAATTAAAGTGGACGCACCAATTTCAATTTGCTGGCTATTACATGGCCAAACAAAAAGGCTTTTATAATGAGGCCGGTTTAGACGTCAATATAGTTCCTGCCGATCCAAAACGGCCAAATAGTTTTGGTGCGGTAGAGCGAGGAGAGGCGCAATTTGGTGTAGCACATTCAGGTATATTAGAACGCCGTATTGCCGGTGAACCCTTTGTAGCCATGGCTGCCATATTACAGTTTTCTCCTTACTGTTGGATGGTAAAAGAAACTTCAGATATTTTTCATGCTCGTGATTTTATTAACAAGCGTGTAAGTGAAGTCAGCAAAGAGAGTAATTCTGAGTTACTAACTATGCTTAAGCGCAGTGGTACTGATACCGAAAAACTGGCTGTTTACAAAGGCGATGAATTGCAACAAGCATGGATGGAAAATAAATTAGATGCCATAGAAGTGTATGTTACCGACCTACCTTATCATATGGATCAGCAAGGGGTTGCTCATAGACTTATATGTCCACAACGTTATGGGATGGATGTATACGCGGATATTTTATTTACCAGCGATAGTATGGTTAAGTATCACCCCGATACGGTAGAAAAGTTTTATCAAGCAAGTTTAAAAGGGTGGCGCTACGCGGTAATGAATATGGATGAAGCCATTGCCATAACCCAACAGTTTTATGCGCCTGATCGCAGTTTTCATCAACTGGCATATGAGGCTGAGGTACTTAAAGACTATATTGCTCCACCGAGTACTACTGTGGGTAATATGTCGATGGCTAAATGGCGTTTAATTGCTGACTTATATGAGATTGATCAAACAAAGTTTGATGAAGTAAAAGCTGATTTTATTTATAAATATAAAAAGCAAGAAACACTGCAGCTTTCTTGGATGCTAATTGCGGCTATTATAATAAGCATTATTTCTATCCCTCTGTATTTACGTTTAATACTTAAATCGGCTAAACAAAAGCGGGTATAAGGTTAAGCAATTCCCTTGCTCTGCGAGGTTAAAAAAATAACCGCTTAATTAGGTGCTATTGTGCTGGTATAATTAAGCGTCTTTTTTATATCCTAAGCTGTTATGACCTTAACTGAGCAATTTTCTGCCCTCAACTCTTTGCTAATGAATACTCGCTTGTATTGGCAGTGTACTGCATTTGATTTTGACGCTTTACCTTGGCCTGAATTACATGCTCCTTTGAGCGCTTTATCCGATCAGGCGGTTGCTGAATTAGACTCTGATCAAGAGCAGCTCTATCAGTTTTTTTCATCCTATATTCCCGCTGTTGAGCAACTTAGCCGATTAGTTTCATTACCTGCCATTACCAACACTCGGAAGGAGTACCCATTTTGGATCAGTAATGGTATTAAAGGTCGAAAGTTTACTCAGCTACAAGATTTTGTTGGCGCATTGCCCACTAGTAATCAGCCTGTATTAGAGTGGTGTGCAGGTAAAGGCCATTTAGGGCGAATGTTAGCTTTTAATGGTGCGCAGAGTGTACACAGCGTTGAGCTACAATCTCATTTGTGTGAACAAGGGAAAAAAAGTGCACAGCAGCAGGGACTTGCAATACAATTTAGCCAAGCCGATGTACTTAAGGATAGCATTCAGGATTTTTTTAGCCCACACACTCATGCCGTCGCTTTGCATGCCTGCGGTGCGTTACACCAAACTTTTATGCATCAAGCCAGTGCAGCAAAAGTACCACAAATTAGCTTTTCACCTTGTTGTTATCATTTATTTACTGATAATAATTACCAAGCGATGAGCGAGCATGCTCAGCAAAGTCGATTAAACTTAACTCACAGAGATTTAAAGCTCGCCCTGCAAGAAACTGTTACAGCTCCTTCGCGAGTAGGCAAAGTGCGAAAAACAGAAGTGGAGTGGCGACTCGGATTTGATGCCTTAAGAAAGTCACTTACTGGTGAGTTAGGGTATGTCAGCGTCCCTTCAGTGAATAAAGCGATATTTTCAGATTCGTTTGCAGCATTTTGTAACTGGGCGGCAGACAAAAAAGCCTTAAAACTGCCAAAAGATATTGATTACAATAAGTTTTTATTGATTGGGCAGGCGCGAAAAAAAGTAACAGAGCGAGTTGAACTGGTTCGACATGTGTTTAGAAGAGCAATAGAAGTTTGGCTTGTGCTCGATCGTGCTTTATATTTGCAGCAGCAAGGCTATGACGTCAGTGTTAATACATTTTGTGAGAAGCAATTAACACCCCGTAATATTTTAATTTTAGCCAGTTTAAAAACGCCCTCAACCTAAAAGAGATGTAATGAGAAATTTAAATAACTTACTAGAAAATAATAAACGCTGGGCATCTAGAACGAGCGAAGCGAACCCTGAATTTTTCAAAATTTTATCGATGCAACAAAACCCAGAATACTTATGGATAGGTTGCTCTGATTCACGGGTGCCAGCTAATCAAATTGTTGATTTATTACCGGGTGAGTTATTTGTGCACCGTAATGTTGCCAACGTGGTTGTACATACCGATCATAATTGTTTATCGGTTATGCAGTACGCGGTCGAAGTATTAAAAGTAAAACATATTATGGTTGTTGGCCACTACGGTTGTGGTGGTGTGCAAGCGGTACTAAACGAGGACCGCTTTGGCTTTATTGATAACTGGCTCCGCCACGTTGGTGATGTAAAAGAAAAACACCTAGAGCAACTTAATGCTCTGCCAGAAAAACAACGTCTTGATCGTTTAATAGAGCTTAATGTGATTGAGCAAGTGCGTAACGTATCTCGCACTAGCATTGTTCAAGATGCATGGTTAAGAGGCCAGGAACTCACGGTGCATGGTTGGGTATATGGCTTAGAAAATGGTCATTTGCATGACTTAGAATCGGTAGTTAGTTGTGCTGAAGAAGAGTGTGAAAGCTATAAAAAAGCAGTACACCATGTACTAAATAAATCTGCGGACAGTCACCTTTAATATGGCCAAAACGGCGCTAATAATCGGCAGTACCGGCTTAGTTGGCAGCCAGTTATTACAACAGCTGTTAGCATCTTCTTGCTATTCAAAGGTAGTGAGTTTATCGCGCCGCCAATTAGATTTTTCTCATCCTAAATTAATTAGCCATGTTATTGATTTTGAAAATTTGACGCATCATGTTGAATTGTTCAAAGGTGACGTATTCTTTTCTTGCTTAGGGACCACATTAAAGCAAGCGGGCAGTGTGGCTGCACAACGTAAAGTTGATTTTGAATACCAATTTATTTGTGCGCAAATGGCGGCCAATAACGCTGTTCCGCATTATTGTTTGGTATCGTCAAGTGGCGCAAATGCGCATAGTATGAGCCGTTATTTAAAAATAAAAGGAGAGCTTGAGCAGCAGGTGAAGCAGCTTGGCTTTGCACGCTTGAGTATATTGCAACCGTCTTTATTAGTCGGCGAGCGTTCAGAGCTTAGAATTGCAGAAAAGCTAGGTGAGGTGGTACTTCCACTGCTAACGCGTTTTGGTATCCTCAAACGGTATAGACCCATTACCGGTGAGCAAGTAGCTAATAAATTGCTGAGGGTAAGCATAGAGCAGCAACAAGCAACGGGTTATTATGTGCTGGACGAGCTATTTGAATAACTGAGTGATTAGCGCCATAAAGCAGGTTCGTCTATGGCGTTATATTTATTATTCAGCGTCTGTTTTTGCCGATAATTGCTGTTCAAGTATTGCCACTTTTGCTTCTAATTCAGTTAGCTTTTCACGTGTGCGGATCAGCACTTGGCTTTGAATATCAAACTCTTCACGGCTTACAAAGTCCATTTCGGCAAGCTTATTTTGTAACACTTGCTTAGTTTTACCTTCAAGTGTGTCAGCCAGGTTTTTTACACCTTGTGGCATGTTATTAGTGATCTGTTTCGCAATTTCTTCAAGTTTTGCTGGGTTAATCATAGTCGTCCCTTGCCTGTTGCCTAAAATGATAATAACTAATATTACCTTATTGGCTAGGCGTATTGTAGTGATTACGTTAAAATTGCCCGTCTTTTTGCAATCAGCTGGTCGTTATGAAACTCAATCCTAAACAAGATGAAGCGGTAAAGTACATTAGTGGTCCTTGCTTAGTATTAGCCGGCGCAGGCTCGGGTAAAACGCGAGTTATCACCAACAAAATTGCTTACTTAGTACAAAAATGTGAGTATCAAGCGCGTAATATTGCGGCGGTTACCTTTACCAATAAAGCGGCTAAAGAAATGCGCGAGCGGGTTTTGCAAACCTTGGGAAAACAAGAGTCTAAAGGTTTATGGGTGTCTACCTTTCATACGCTTGGGCTTGAAATCATTAAAAAAGAGTTAAAAACACTGGGTTTTAAACCCGGTTTTTCGTTGTTTGACGACCAAGATACGAATCAATTACTCGGTGATTTAACCGAAGACGAGCTTAAAAAAGACAAAGACTTACTAAATCTACTTAAAATGCAAATTGGTAGTTGGAAGAATGAGCTTATTTTACCAGAACAAGCTATTCGCGAAGCCAGAGAGCCGCAAAAGGCATTGTTTGCTCAGTTGTATGCGCGTTATCAAAATCAATTAAGAGCGTATAACGCGCTGGATTTTGATGATTTAATTATGATCCCCACGCTGCTTTTAAGTAGTAATGCCACATCACGTGAGCGATGGCAGCAGCGTTTTCGTTATTTACTGGTGGATGAATATCAAGATACCAATACCAGCCAATATCAATTAGTGAAATTGCTGGTAGGCGAACGAGCACGCTTTACTGTGGTGGGAGATGACGATCAGTCAATTTACTCTTGGCGTGGTGCTCGTCCACAAAACTTGGTGTTATTAAGTAAAGATTACCCTGGGCTTCGATTAATAAAACTAGAACAGAACTATCGTAGTGCTGGGCGCATTCTTAAAGCGGCCAATATCTTAATTGCAAATAACCCCCATGAGTTTGAAAAAAAGCTCTTTAGTGAGTTGGGCTATGGTGAGCAAATTAAAGTCATTGGCTGTCGTGATGAAGAACATGAATCAGAACGTGTGGTCGCAGAGATTATTTCTCATAAATTTATGAAACGCACCAGCTATAAAGATTACGCTATTTTGTACCGGGGTAACCATCAAGCGCGGGGCTTTGAAAAGTCGTTAATGAGTAACCGAATCCCGTATAAAATTAGTGGTGGAATGTCGTTTTTTTCACGTTCTGAAATTAAAGATATCATGGCTTACTTACGTCTTTTAGTGAATCAAGATGATGACAATGCTTTTTTAAGAATTGTGAATACCCCACGTCGTGAAATTGGTACAGTCACGCTTGAAAAGCTTGGCACCTTAGCTAATGAAAAACACCAAAGCTTATTTGCGACCTGCTTTGATAACGACTTAGGATACAGACTAAAAGGACGTGGTTTAAATGCACTAGCTGGGTTTGCCCGGTGGGTGGTTGAGCTTTCAGATAACGCAGTGCGCAGTGATACACTGGAGGCGGTGAAGGATTTAGTGCGTAATATTAATTACGAAGCTTACTTGTATGAATCATCGCCTAGTGCCAAAGCCGCTGAAATGCGGATGAAAAATGTGTCCGAGCTGTATCGCTGGATAACAGACATGTTAACAGGCGATGCCGATAATCCGCCAATGACACTGGCTGAAGTAGTTAGTAAATTGACCCTTCGGGACATGCTAGAGCGAAACGAAGAAGAAGATGAAGCTGATGCCGTGCAATTATTAACTTTGCATGCCTCAAAAGGACTCGAGTACCCCTATGTATTTATGGTCGGTATGGAAGAAGGATTGTTGCCACATCAAGTAAGCATTGATGAAGATAATGTGGATGAAGAGCGCCGTCTTGCCTATGTAGGTATTACCCGCGCGCAACAAGAGCTGACTTTAACCTATGCTAAAATCCGCCGTCAGTTTGGTGAAACATCACAAACAGAGCTCAGTCGATTTGTGCAAGAGTTACCGCAAGATGACTTAGCCTTTGAAAACAAAAAAGCGCCTAACACCCAAGCTGAACGTATGGAAAAAGGCCAAGCTCGGGTTGCAAATTTAAGAGCAATGCTGAAAAAGCCACAATAAGATGTGTTTAGCGCTATTTTAATTCTGAGTTTTTAAGTGTAGCTGGTATAGCGCTGGTTAGTGGGTGCTGTTTAGCAACGAATAGGTTTATGCCGTGTTTATCTAAAAGAGCTCTAAAGTTTAATATTGATGGGCCTTTAGCTATCACTTTTATCTGTTTAAGCTTAGTAATAGCCAACACCCCCTGCAACTGTAAATCGTAGCTTTCTTGTTGTAATACTCGTTTACTGAAGGTGGAGCTAAGGAGTAAATAATCACACTCTACTTCAGTCACCAAATTAAGCTCGCATTTGTCTTTTGCGAAATTGTTTAAGCCAATCGAATGACCGAGTTTTTTAAGCTGTTTTAAGTTCTCTAATTGCTGTGCGCTGGCATAACGCAGCTCCTGCTCATCAAACAACAAGCAAAGCTGTTCATTGTTTACCGGTTGTTTTAGTGTAGCTTTTAGTAAAGAAAATTCATGCTCTTCTAACAGTAAACTGGAGCAAGGCAATAGCGCAACGGCTATCTCTGCATTTTGTGCTTGTTGGTAAGCTTGTTGGATGAGTTGTAGTTCAACTTTGGTATGTTGTTCTTTATCATTCGCAAATTTCTTTAAAATATCAAAACTGGTAAAGCCAAGGACTGGGTGTTCACCAAAAGCCTCAAATAACGATGCACTCTGATAATGCTCATCCAAGGTGATAATATCTGAGCTACGAAACGTCATAGGCAATACATCAAGGTGATGTAATGTTTGTGACTCATGTTGCAACATAGGCTCAGTGAGCAGTGGATGAAATAACTCAAAGCGGTTTTTACCTGAATTTTTAGCATAATACATAGCAGCATCGGCGTCGCGAATGATTTCATCGGTATGTTTATAGCTTTGCTTTGAATAGGTAATCCCAATACTGGCACCACTTTGTACACAAACGCCTTTAGTACAAAACGGCTTTTGCATAATTTTAATTATGCGATTGGCAACATCTTCTGCCTGGTTTGGCTCAGTCAGGTGGGTCAGTAATACTACAAACTCATCTCCGCCTAAACGCGCTAATAAGTCATGTTCACGAATACATTGTGAGAATAATTTACTAACACTAATTAAAAACTCATCGCCGGCATGATGCCCGAGCTGATCATTGATATCTTTAAACTTATCAAGGTCAATAAACAATACAGCAAAGTGCTCATTTGGATTGCGTTGATAATATTGCAGGGTTTTTTCTAGTTGAGTTAAAAATAAATTCCGATTTGGTAAGCCTGTTAGTGAGTCATGGTGAGCATCGTGATAAAGTTGTTGTTCTATTTTTTTACGTTCATCAATTTGCATTTGCAAATGTAAATTTGCTTGGCTCAATTCTTTAGTTTTTTCATTAACTCGTGAGGCAAGTTCTTGGTGGCTCTTTTTTAGTGCCTGTGAAGCTAATTTTGTTTGTAATACCGTGGCAATTTGATGCGATACAAAGGTGATTAGCTCTGCATCATCATGTGTAAAAAGGTGTTCATTATTATAAGCTTGGCAAACAATTAACCCTATAACGCCTTGCGAAGTTTTTAGCGGAGCGCCTAGCCAGCTGGTGGCTCTCTTGGATTCATCAATTGGTTTTTCACGCTCTACAATGCCACTATTTAATAACTCTTGTGCTCTTTGCGGATGAATTATTTGTGTTTCTTCGGTGCTTATAACCAGTTCACTGTAGCCTTTTGCAAAGCGCCGTGGTTGAGTGCTGCCTTGGAATTCATCGACACTGTAGGGAAAACTGATCCAACCTGATTCTTTATCATACAAGGCAATATAAAGGTTTTTTGCGTAAGTAATGGTTTTTATTATTTCGTGTATTTGAAAATAAGCATCATCTAAATTTTTGGCTTGGGTTGTCAGCTCTGAAATTTTGAATAATATTTGCTGGCGTTGCAGGGCACCTTTTCGCTGTTGTATTTCAACATTTAAAGCGTCATTACTTTGCGTTAATGCTCGGGTTCTTAATTTTACTTCTGATTCGAGTAACTCTCGTTTTTTAACCCGTTCAATTGCGGTGGCTAAATAGAGTGACATGGCCTCAAGCAGGTTTATTTGTTGAGAACTGTAACCTTGTTCTGTGTCGTAACTTTGCGCGGCTAACACACCAATAATGTTTCTTTCTTGATAAACGGGAACGCCTACCCAGTGTTCTGCAGGTGTACCCAATGCTTTAAATAAGCCTTGCTGGGCAGCATCATGCATTTGCTGTTTGGTAAAGTAAGTGGTTTTCCCTTGCTTGAAGACATAACCCGTTGCGCCTTCTTCAAAATTATTATCTCGATTAAGTGGTACTGCAATGCCATCTTTTTCATCAGAAAAATAAGATAATTCTAACTGTTGTGACTGGGGATCAACCAGCACCACATAAAAGCTTTTACTCGGAACATACTTTTGTAAAATGTCATGAATAGCAGGGTAAAGTAAGGTTAGCTCGGCAACAGTACTTGCTTGCTCTGATAATTGTATCAGGGCATTGTGGAGGTGGTAGGCATGTTTGTACTTTTTTAATAGTGCTTTTAGTCGTTTATTTTGACGCACTACGCTATTAGGTACAATAAGTTTATCTTCCAATGATGTTTAACCAGTTATAATTTTTTGTATAGTTATTAATCATTATAGTTCCACTTTTAACATTTTGCGTCAAGTAGATATTTTTCTTAATTATGTAGCTAAAACTCATGAATTAGAAACAAAAAAGGCTTACTAAAACGTAAACCTTTTATTTAAAGCATTTTGACTTGGCTAATTTTAGTTAGCGGTCATGAAATCGATTGCTGCGCTTATTTCATCATCAGAACAATCCATACACGTTCCACGCGGTGGCATGGCATTAAAGCCATTGATCGCATGATCTAATAAGGTGTCTTTTCCTTTAGCGATACGAGGAGCCCAATCGTCAGCTGATTTAGGAGCGCCTAAAGCACCTGTGCCGTGACAAGCAAAACAGGCTGCTTGATATACTTGCTCGCCTGAACGAGGACCTGTTGGTGCAGCAACCGCTACTTTCTCACCTTCAAGGTAAACAGCACCAATAGGCGCTAAACGTTTTTTAATTGCATCTTCAGTCATAGAGTTATCATATGGCTGTGCGTATGCGGTGGTTGCTAGCACAAGTAATGCTGCAGCTGATAGTTTTTTCATTTTGCCTTGCCCACTTCAATTTGAACGTGATCAATCACGATTTTAAATGACGGAATTTAGACCAATTATAACTCCACTCAGTGATTTATAAAATGCTCAGAGTCGATTTTATTTATAAATACGACTAATGATTGTCTTAACTCAATAAATTACCTAAATAAAACGGGATCATTAGACATCTAAATGCGATCAGAACCCTAATAATTAGCTAATGGCCAATACGTTACGTACTAGTTTTTCGATTCCTGCATCGGCATCCATAATTGATTGTGCCAACATATAAGCAGGTGTTGTAACCAGCTTATTATTTTTATCAATAACAATATCATCCACTTTACACTCAATATGCTCAGCGCCTAATGTGGTTAAAGCATCGGCCGTGTCGCTATCATTACCAATAGTGAGCTGTGGTTTATTATAAATGAATGGCAATAAAGCGGGTGCAATACACATATAACCGGTGGCTTTATTTGCTTTTGCAAATGCTTTACAAGCGCTCAGTACTTCGTCATTTACTTTCGCGTTAGTGCCATTAATAGCAAAGTCAGATAAGTTTTTAGCTACACCAAAGCCGCCAGGAATAATTAAAGCGTCAAATTGTGTAATGTCTAATTCAGCGAGTGACTTTATATTGCCACGGGTGATTCGAGCCGATTCCACTAATACATTACGCGACTCTGCCATTTCTTCACCAGTAATGTGATTAAGAGTATGGTACTGCGTAATATCGGGTGCAAAACACTGATATTTCGCGTTGTTTTTTTCAATGTGTAATAAAGTAAGCACTACTTCATTAATTTCACTGCCATCAAATACGCCACAACCTGCTAAAATTACCGCTATATTTTTCATATTATTTTGCTCCATTGAAGTCATTTTAATAAAGTTTAACACGACGAATCAGCCTATCTAAAAATTTATTTGCTGGTTTTTTAGCCGCAAAGTAAGTTGTTATGCGCTATATGCCATTTGATAACTAGTAAGGGTAAAAAAAATTATAAAGGATCGCTATGATCTTTGATCCATTATGCTAGAATGCTCATCCAGTTATTTAAATGGACGTAAATAATCAAAGTGGGTTACAACACCAGTAACGGTTTAAATGCCTTTTCCACATTGATAGAAGAATAATAAAAAAGAACCTCGAATTATCTTTTTTTAAACAAAACAATAAATTACAAACTAATCTAAGCATTTTGCTATGTTTCGGATGGATGGTTTGTGGGTGTTATCTACATAGTTATCCACAAGTTGCTAAAAATGTAGCGCTCTTAATCACATTAATTCACAGTCGTTTTATTTACTGCCTTATGGCATGCTTATACTTATATTACTTTTTTGTATTTAGGATCCAATTTTACCATGGCTCAGATCCCCGAAAACCCGCTTATTCTTGTTGATGGCTCTTCATATTTGTTTCGTGCTTATCATTCTCCACCTCATTTAACTAATTCTAAAGGTGAAGCCACTGGCGCCATTTATGGCGTGGTAAACATGTTGAAAAGTTTGATCAAACAATACGATCCTTCACATATGGTAGTGGTGTTTGATGCCAAAGGTAAAACTTTTAGAAATGACATGTACAGCGAGTATAAAGCGAATCGTCCGCCAATGCCTGATGATCTGCGTACCCAAATAGCGCCGCTACATAGCATTATTAAAGCGATGGGCTTTCCATTAATTAGTATTGAAGGTGTAGAAGCCGATGACGTGATTGGTACATTTGCGCGCATTGCTTCTGAGCAACAACGCCATGTACTGGTATCAACTGGTGATAAAGATATGGCACAGTTGGTTAATGAGCATGTCACCTTGATCAATACCATGACCGACAGTATTTCAGATCCCGACACTGTGGTTGAAAAGTTTGGTGTTGGACCTGAACTTATTATCGATTATTTAGCCTTAATGGGCGATAAAGTAGATAATATTCCAGGCGTTGAAGGGTGCGGGCCTAAAACAGCGGTTAAATGGTTACAAAAGTACGGATCGCTTCAGGGCGTAATTGATAATGCTGCTGATATCAAAGGTAAAATAGGTGAAAAGCTTGCAAAAGCGATTGATCATTTACCATTGAGCTATGAACTTGCCACTATTAAGTGTGATGTGGAGGTTGAATCCGATCTTGATACTTTTAAATTGCAAACACCGAATAAAGACGAATTAATTGCATTATATGGTGAGTGCGAGTTCCGTCGCTGGTTAGCTGAATTACTAGACAATCCAAAAGATGCTGACACACATTTAGCGGTCCCAACCCAAGAGAATGAGTTGCCAAAAGTTGAAGATGCGCACTATGAAACGATTTTAACTGAGGCCCAATTTAATACATTGATAGAGCAGCTCAATGAAGCTGAGCTATTTGCTTTTGATACTGAAACAACCAGTTTAGAGTATATGAAAGCGCAGTTGGTAGGGATGAGCTTCGCAGTAAAAGCAGGGGAAGCCGCCTACTTACCGGTTGCACATGATTACCCAGGTGCGCCTGAACAGCTAAGCCTTGAATTTGTGATGCAAAAGCTTGGGCCAATATTAGCTGACGAAAATAAAGCTAAAGTTGGTCAAAATTTAAAATATGATAAAAGTGTGCTTGCCAATGCTGGCTATGAATTAAATGGTATTAAGTTTGATACTATGTTGGAGTCTTATGTTTTTAACAGCGTAGGTACTCGTCATGATATGGACTCATTAGCACTTAAATATTTAGGCCACAAAAATATTAGCTTTGAAGACATTGCTGGTAAAGGTAAAAAGCAGCTCACGTTCAATCAAATTGAACTTGAAAAAGCGGCGCCTTATGCCGCAGAAGATGCCGATATTACTTTGCGTTTACACCAAGTACTATGGCCGAAACTTGAAGCGGATGAAAAGCTTAAATCGGTATTTGAAAATATAGAAATGCCACTAGTAAGCGTTATTTCTGACATTGAGCGCACCGGTGTTGCTATCGACAGCAATATGTTGGCCACGCATAGCCAACGCTTAGGTGAACGGTTACTTGAGCTTGAAAAAGAAGCGTTTGAAATCGCAGGCGAACCGTTTAACTTAAGCTCGCCAAAGCAATTACAAGTACTGTTATTTGAAAAGCTAGAATTGCCCGTTATCAAAAAAACACCCAAAGGCGCGCCTTCTACAGCAGAAGAAGTACTGCAAGAATTAGCACACGATTACCCATTGCCTAAAGTGATTATTGAGCATCGCGGTTTATCTAAGCTTAAATCAACTTACACAGATAAATTGCCACTGATCGTGAATGAGCAAACCAAGCGTGTGCATACTTCTTATCATCAAGCGGTAACAGCAACGGGTCGATTAAGTTCAAGCGATCCTAACCTACAAAATATTCCTATTCGCTCAGAAGAAGGGCGCCGTATTCGTGAAGCCTTTATTGCTGCCGATGGATATAAAATTGTGGCGGCCGATTACAGCCAAATAGAGCTGCGTATTATGGCGCATCTTTCACAAGATAAAGGCTTGCTCAATGCCTTTGCAAATGGCTTAGATGTGCATAGCGCTACAGCTGCTGAGGTATTTGGAGTTGAGCTTGAAGAGGTTACATCTGATATGCGCCGTAAAGCTAAAGCCGTTAACTTTGGCTTAATTTATGGCATGTCGGCATTTGGTTTGGCACGTCAACTTGATGTACCACGCCATGAAGCGCAGCATTATATTGATAAATATTTTGAGCGCTTCCCAGGTGTTTTAGAATACATGGAAACAACCCGTGAAAAAGCAGCAGAAAATGGTTACGTAGAAACTATTTTTGGCCGCCGTTTACATTTACCAGAAATAAATGCCCGCAATGGAGCACGCCGCAAAGGCGCTGAGCGCGCAGCAATTAATGGCCCTATGCAAGGCACTGCTGCTGATATTATTAAAAAAGCCATGTTAACAGTACATGCATGGGTTAATCAGCAAGCGCCTAATACGGTTAAGCTACTTATGCAGGTACACGATGAATTGGTATTTGAGATTAAAACAGAGTGCACAGAGCAATACACTCAGCAAATTTGTGAGCTGATGTCACAAGCGGCACAGCTAGATGTACCACTTATAGTTGAAGCTGACGAAGGTGATAACTGGGAACAAGCGCACTAATTTGGTATGCCAAGGATGCCTTGTCTTAGGTAAACACAACAGTTAAAAAGAATTATTTAAAAGCGCCAATAGGCGCTTTTCTTTTAGCTTGCAGGTTAAAAAAAAGTTAAATTAAACAGCAGTTTGTATTAAATCGTTAGAGGTTCGTCAATTCGCTTCGAATATCGATAATATGCTTGTATTTTTACGCTTGCTTTTGGTAAAGTGCCGCCCGTCCTCATCCTGTAGGACATCCTGTTGATGATGCATCGTAAGATGCAACGTATTGATAGCTTCTCCCCAGTTTGCTATATCGGCCTATCATATATTTGATGGGCCGTTTTTTTATAGCTTTACTCCTAAGCGTTAAATTTATTCTCTAATTGCACTTAGCGTTTCAAGTGATACCATCAGTTTACTGTGCGTTTTCTTTTTAACTCAGCGTATTAGTGATTTTCAATTTGACTGATCAAAGTATTATTTTTTCGGGTATAAATCTTTTATTTTAGGAGTACATTATGTTTAAAACGTTAGCTGTAGCAGGTTTATCTTTATCATGTTTACTAGTTTCAGGTGTTGCATCGGCAAACTGGCAGTTACTCAACGATAAAAGCCAATTAAGTTTTGTCTCAATTAAAAAAAATAGCATTGCTGAGGCAAGCCATTTTACTCAGTTATCAGGGCAATTGAGTGAGCAAGGTCAGTTTAGCGTAAATGTTGATTTAACCTCAGCTGAAACGTTTATTCCTATTCGTAACGAGCGCCTAAGCAAAATTTTGTTTGAATCTGACACATTTGCAAATGCAGTATTAACCGCTGACTTATCTGATAAATTGTCACTTATTAAGCAGCCTGGTCAGTACGTATTAAAAGGTGTTAGCGCCGAGCTAGACTTTCACGGTCATAAAAAGCCACTTGCAGTTGATGTACTTGTTAGTAGTGCGGAAAACGGGGATTTAAGCGTAGCATCATTTACACCTATCATTATTAATAGCGATGACTTTAAAGTCACCGAAGGGATAATGCAGTTACAAAAACTAGCCGGCTTACCTTCGATTGCTACTGCGGTACCGGTTACTTTTGCACTGACCTTTAAAAAACAGTGATTTCTCTTAACGAACTTAGTAAGCAACTAAGCGAGCCAAGTAAACCTTTTGAACAATGGCAGCCTGCTCATTGCGGGCAATTGCCACTGCTGATTGACGAACAAGGTAAATGGTTTTATGCGGGTAGTGAAATTACCCGCCAAGCCATGATAAAGCTGTTTGCTAGTGTGTTGTGTCGCGAAGATGGACAGTTTTATTTAAAAACGCCAGTAGAGAAAATTGCGATTGAGGTTAAGGATGCGCCATTTATTATTGTAAGTTGGCATCGTGAGTCGACCTCTGATGGTGATGTTATTTGTTGTATTGATAACCTACAGCGTACCTGGCTACTAAGTCGTGCTGAGCTGCTACATATTAATAATTACAAAGCCGCTGCAGTGCCTTATATGCAATTACCCTATGGTTGTTTTGCGCGAGTTGCCAGAAATGTGTTTTATCAGTGGGCTGAAATAGCCGAAACTGATGAGCTCGGCTATTTTATTACCTCCGCGAATGAGCGGTTTTATTTAGGGTAATTACTCTGTGTCAGCAGGTGGAATTGCTACGATTGGACCTAAGTACCACTCATCTAACTTTTTAGCGACTTCTGGTAAGCCTGTGCCTTTAAGTGATGAAAAAGCATGAACTGTTATATCGCCATCTAATTCACTCAATTCACGACGAACACTAAGTACCTGTGATTTACGTGGACCTTGCTTGAGCTTATCTGCTTTAGTTAATAGTGCCAATACTGGAATTTCACTACCTACAGCCCAATTAATTAAATCACGGTCTAAATCTTTTAATGGGTGACGAATATCCATCAACACCACAATACCTTTTAAGCTTTGACGTTTTTGTAGGTATTCGCCTAGCGACTTTTGCCATTTCTTTTTCATTTCAATTGGCACTTTCGCAAAGCCATAACCTGGTAGGTCAATTAGGCGCATGTTATCTACATCGGCAAGTTCAAATGTGTTGATCAGCTGAGTACGGCCAGGTGTTTTACTAGTACGTGCTAACTTTTGATCGGTAAGGGCATTAAGCGCACTTGATTTACCTGCATTTGAGCGACCGGCAAACGCGACTTCAATTCCCGTATCAGCAGGTAATTTAGTGATGTCTGGCGCGCTTGTAACGAAAGACGCAGTGTTATACTTGATACGAGATTTGAGCACAGGCTCTCCTAAAACTAAAAAAAATAACATTGGGTAAACCAAATTCACCCGTGGCGCGTATTTTATACTATAAAGTAGCTATTAAAAAGTGTCTTCGAGCATGTAAAACCGTTGCTGATGGTACATTTTAACTGGCTTAGCGATTAATTTTACTCAAAACCCTATAATTTATAGGTTTAATGTGTGTAGAAAACGTGCCAGAGAATTTAATATCGTGTAGAATATAAAAATCACAACATCCATATTGTAGATGATACAGGGTCGGAAACAGAGAATTCACCATGAAAAAAATAGCACTATCTTTAACTATATTGCTTGGTGCGTTGTCAGCAAGCAACGCAACAGCATTTGATGGCGATGTAAACGCAGGTAAAGAAAAATCAGCAACGTGTGCGGCTTGTCACGGCCCAGACGGTAATGCGCCGGTTAACATCTACCCAAAAATTGCAGGCCAACACGCAGATTACATATACAAACAACTTACTGAATTTAAATTAGGTATGACTTCGGGCGGTAAAGAAGGTCGAATGAATCCAGTAATGAGCGGTATGGCAATGCCATTGAGCGATCAAGATATGAAAGACTTGTCTGCTTACTTTGCTTCTTTGAACATGTCTGAAGGTGCTACACCTAAAGATGTTCAAGAAACAGGCGCCATGTTGTACAAAGCGGGTGACGCTGAACGCGGAATTCCATCATGTGCGGCTTGTCATGGTCCACGTGGTAATGGCTCTTCACTAGCTAAATTCCCAAAAATTTCTTTCCAACATCCTGAATACATCAAGTCACAACTTGAGCAGTTCAGAGATGGCACTCGTAATAACGACCTAAATGGTGTTATGCAAGATATTGCTAAGAAACTTACAGATAAAGACATTGAAACATTATCTAAATACCTAGGTGGTCTACACTAAAGTCGTATTTATTTAGATATTGTTAACATAATACAATGTTAAATAGACAAAAAGCAGCTTTGGCTGCTTTTTTTGTTTCTGAAATGACCGATAAAGCCCCTTCACTTGTAAGACATTGACCATACTTTAATGTAAGAAAAGTCTCATTTTATTTTTATTTTTTAAGTTAACTTATTGTAACTTATATTTTTTAACCTTTTCTGTTATGTTTTACACAAGAAAAAAGATATAAATTAGTTGTAACAAAATTATTAACGAGTAAATTAACCCCTGTCGCAACAATAATAACAAATAGGAAAACGTTATAAGGATCGTAGCGCGGCACGACTGAATAGCACATTGAGAGTGCTACTAAAGGAAATAACAAAAAAGTGTCAGGAAAGACCGAAAATAATAAAAACTCATGGAAGTTTAATAATAAAAACAAAATGGAATGCTACACGGAAGATAAATAATAATAATACGGATAAAGAAATAATAATAAAAATAATAAAGACTAAAAAGTCGAAGGGAGAAGTGTCCATATAATGGCGCTCAGATTAGCAGGCGGTAGAGATGTTTTCTCTACCGCCTTTTTATTTGTCCTGTTACAATACCCCCCGTTTAAAAAAAGCATCTAAATATGCTTTGGCGTATATATAGAGAAACCCAACCTCTAAAACGCAAACCGAATTCTTCTGGCTAGGCCAGCATCGCGATGCCCATTGAGTTGCGCCTCGCTCAAAACCTCTTAAGTGAGACGATCAAGATATGAGTAGAAAGAAAAAGTCACGTAAAATTCCATCAAATGGACCCGTTCGTTTAAGCCAAGATAAGCTTAAAGAAATGCGTGCATTGAAAGAGCAACGTGTAAAGAAAACCAAAGGCGCTAAGTCTGGTTCACGTAATGCACCTGATGCATTGAGTAATGACACTCAAAAAACAGGTTCGGCTGCTAAAGACAAACGTGTTGGTAGTAAAAAAGCAGTACCATTAGTTGCCCCAGCCGCTGAACCAAAAGTCGAAATGAAACGTAACCTTAAGCCTGTAGCAGAGCTTAAAAAGGCGATTGAGCCTGAGTTAACGCCTGAGCAAGAATTAGAGGCGCTTGAAAATGATGAGCGCTTGCTTAAATTAGTTGAGCGTCATGAGCAAGGTGAAATGCTAACGGGTAAAGATGCTAAATACTTTAATAGCCGTATAGCGCGTCACCAAGTGCTGTGTAAGTTATTAGGCATTGAAGATGAAGAAGAATTTGAAGATGACTTCAGTGATGAAGAAAGTAATTCAGATTTTGATCAATACCTATCAAACGACCTAGCTAATGAATGGCTAGATGACGACGAAGATAAGTAATAAGGATACGCAATGAGTACAGCAGTGATCTTAGCCTTAGTTGTAGGTGCTGCTATTATAGCGGGCTTGGCATTTTATGCGGGTCAGTTGCTCTACAAGCTAAATGTGCAAAAAAAGCTAATTAGCAAACAACAGGCAGAGCAACAGCAAAAACTTAAGCAGTCGCGTTTAAAACGTAATGCAAAGCTAGCCGATAGTATTCATTTAATTGCACGTGCGATGAATGAAAAGCAATGTGATTACTCTGAGGGCTGTTTACGTATCTGGGTGCTGATGTCGCAATATAGTTTTGATACTGAGCGTGACTTAACAACTGCATACCCAGGCATTTATAAAATGTACGACGTGGTAAAAGAAATGCCAACTCACGATTCGCGCAAAAAGTACGCTAAAAAAGAAATTTTTAAGCAAGATACCGCACGCTGGCGCGCAGAAGAATCACTGAGTGATGAAATTGAAGCTGACTGTAAAAAAATTATTGTTGAGTTTAAAGCAGCCCAAGGCAGCGAAAACGTGGTTTTTAACTAGCACTTAAATTTTACAGCATAAAAAAGCAGACCTAGGTCTGCTTTTTTTATGCGCGCTATTTTTTAAATTATATAACCCGTGAGAAGCGAGTGGCATTTATTTGTTTTTGTAAGTGCGCATCAAAGCACATACAAATAATACGAATAAATAAATTCCCTTTTGGTGTTACGCTAATTAGGTTGTTTTCTATTGTTACCATTTCATCGGCAATTAATGGTGCGAGTGCCTCTAAGGCATCTTTAAAGTAGTCATTAAAGCTGATTTTATGTCTGTTCGCGAATACGCTCATATCAAGCTCAAACTGGCAAATAAGTTGTTTAATTGCATCCGCTCGAATAAGGTCATCTTGGGTTAAATGCATGCCTTTATTAATGGCACTGCCTGCTTGCTCATCGATTGTTTGGTAATAGTGTTTTAGCTCTTTCTTATTTTGTAGTATGGCTGTGCCTATTTGCGATATTGACGAGACCCCTAAGCCTAGTAAATCACATTCTCCATGGGTAGTGTAACCTTGAAAGTTACGATGAAGTTGGCCGCTATTTTGAGCAATAGCCAATTCATTATCAACTTTTGCAAAGTGATCCATACCTATAAATTGATAGCCCGCCTGTGTCATTTGCTCTAGGGTATTTTTGAACATAGTGAGCTTATTATGGGCACTGGGTAAATCAGCATCTTTTATTTTACGTTGAGCGGCAAAACGATCAGGTAAATGAGCGTAGTTAAATACTGAAACACGGTCGGGGTCTAAAGCAATCAGTTGCTCAATAGTTTGCTTAAAACTCTCAGGTGTTTGTAGAGGCAGGCCATAAATCATATCTGCATTAATTGATTTAAAGCCTAATTGTTTTGCTTGGGTAATTAACTGCTTTACCTCATCAACATGTTGAGGGCGGTTAACAGCTAGTTGAACTTGATCATTAAAATCTTGAATACCAAATGACACACGATTAAATCCCATCTCGCTTAAGTCAATCAGCATATTGTCAGCCAGTGAGCGAGGGTCTATTTCTATACCGCGCTCACAGGTATCGCTAAAGTTAAAGTGTTGCTCTAGTAGCTTTACTAAGCGAGTCATTTGGGCTGCGGTCAAAAAGGTTGGAGTACCGCCTCCTAAATGTAATTGCTCAACCTGATAGTCTTGAAATAGCGGCGCTTGTGCCACGATTTCTTTAGCTAAAAAATCTAGGTAGGTATCAGCTTTAGATTGATGGCGAGTAATAACTTTATTACAGCCACAGTAATAGCAAAGCTGGCTACAAAAAGGAATGTGAATATATAAAGACAAAGCACGGGTTTGCGATGATTCAATAGCGCTAATCAAATCTTGTTGCTGATAGCCGTCAGCTAACGAAAGTGCAGTCGGGTAAGACGTGTAACGCGGACCCGATACATTGTATTTGTTTATTAAAGTTTGATCCCATTGAGGAAGTTTAATCATCACGCGCACCTTATCTTTTAAGTTGCTGCGTATTGTAAAAAAGGAAAGGGGAAGGGGGTTTGATCTACAACAAAAAAAGGTGCCGTAGCACCTTTTTAGTATGTAACGTGGCTGCGTTACATTATGGCGTCTTTTAAATACTGAAATAGCTCTTTGTAGCCTCTCGCAGGCTTTTCTGCTTTTACTTCTTTGGCCGCATTACGCACCAGTTGGCGCATTTTTTGGCGCTCAAGAGCTGGGTATTGTTCAATTGTTTCGTTGATTAAGTCATCGCCTTGCTCAATTAAATCACTGCGCAGCTGCTCAATCTTTTTGATCATAACCTCTGCTTGGTTATTTTTATTAAGCATTACATCAATGATCGCTTTAATTTCTTCAATGTTTTCTACTGTACGAAGGGTTTTTGCTATGTAATTTAAGTGGCGGCGGTATGCATCACTTTTATTACTAATTTTATCGGCAACAACCATTGCTTCTTTTAAATCATCATTAAGCGGTAAGCGTTCGCGCTGCTTTTTACCCATTTTGGCAATTTCAGACCCTAACTGATGAAACTCTTGCGCTTCGCGCTTAAGTTCACTTTTTGATACATATATAATTTCTTCTTCAATTTCAGCAGGCTTGCCTTTTTTCTTCGCCATGGGGTGCTCTTAAGTAAAAATAACTTTATCTATTATACGCGATTCTTTTAGTGATTAATATTAGCTGATGTGGTGCAGTGAGTGTGTTAGCATTTAAATATAAAAAATGTGTGCAACATTGCCTTCTGGGCTCAGGACAGAATTTATGAAAAGCCAACACCAAGATCCAATATATTCGCAAATTTCTCAAGTAAAAGATGCCGTTTCTGAAGTACTCGAACATGCTAAAAAACTAGGCGCTACTGCTGCTGAAGCTGCTATGTCGAGCACATCAGGGCTGTCGGTAAGTACGCGTATGGGCGAGGTAGAAACCATTGAGTTTAATCAAGACGGTGGTTTAGGTATTAGCGTGTATGTTGGTAATAACAAAGGCTCCGCCTCTACGGCTGACTTAAATCCAAAAACATTGCGATCTGTGGTCGAAAAAGCCATAGATATTGCTAAATTCACCTCAGATGATCCGTGTAATGGTATTGCTGATAAAGAATTACTTGAGTTTTCGCCTAAAGATTTAGATTTATTTCATCCTTGGGATGTAAGTCCTGAGCAAGGGATTGATTTATGTCATGCTGCTGAGCAAGCCGCATTAAATGCGGATGAGCGAATTGTGAATTCTGATGGTGCTAGTTTTTCTTCGCACCAAGGGTTGCGAGTGTATGGCAATAGTCATGGTTTAATTGCAGGCTACCCAAGAACACGCCATAGCATAAGCACTATGGTAATAGGCAAAGAGGGCGAACATATGCAGCGCGACTCAGCCTACACAATTTCCCGCGATCAAGCAGGGCTAAAAGATGCTGCAAGTGTTGGGCTTGAAGCTGCTGCAGAAACCCTAGCTAAACTAAACAGCCAAAAACTAGGCACCATGAAAGTGCCGGTTATTTTTAGAGCCGATATTGCTAACTCATTGTTTGGCCATTTAGTGTCAGCGATCGGCGGTGGCGCACTGTATCGCAAATCCAGCTTTTTACTGGATAGCTTAGGTACACAAGTGTTCAGCAAAACTGTTAATATTTCAGAGCGCCCACACTTATTAAAAGGGTTAGCATCATCACCTTTTGATAGCGAAGGGGTTAAAACTCTAGACAGAGAAATAATACACGGTGGTGAATTGCAAACATATTTATTAGCGAGCTACGCAGCGCGTAAAATGAATATGACGCCAACAGGCCATGCCGGTGGTATTCATAACTGGTTGGTTGAGCAAACCCATCAGGACTTAGCTACACTATTGAAAACCATGGGCACGGGTTTGTTAGTCACTGAACTTATGGGGCAGGGTGTAAATACCGTGACTGGTGACTACTCTCGTGGTGCAGCTGGTTTTTGGGTTGAAAATGGTGAAATACAGTACCCAGTAAGTGAAATAACTATTGCTGGTAACTTAAGAGATATGTTTAAAGGTATTTCAGCTATTGGTGGCGATATAGAGCGACGTGGTGGTATTCAAACGGGCTCAGTGCTGATTGAGCAAATGCAAATTGCGGGTGCTTAATACCCTTCCACAATAATACTTAATTCAGCGAATTGGTATACACCCACTTTGTTTGCTTAAATTAAGCTTAATTTAAGCAAACTTTCCTTTGAGGTTTTTAAGGTGTGATATGGCTAAAGATAGATATGCGCCAAAACCATTAACTGACATTATGGCCGGGCTAAACAACCGTTTAGCAGCCTATGCGGGAAAAAGCCAAGCATTGGATACACAGCAACAACTGTTACGCGATTTTTTAGGGCCTAAGCTAGGCGATAAATGTCGAGTAAGTAATTATCGTGACGGCACACTGATGATAGAAGCTGTTTCAGCTCCTATTGCTCTTAGGCTTAATTATTTAAAAATGGATATGCAGTCTCATTTTAGAGCCGCAGGTATGGCAGAGCTTGGACAAATAAAAATTACCGCCAATCCACAAGCAACTCAACGATTAAGTAATCGTCCTAAAGCGACAGATAGCCAAGCGACTAACTCTCTTAAAATGAGTGTGCAAACGGCTGATTATTTGAATGCGATCGCCGATTCTGCCCCTCCTTCATTAAAAGAAAAGCTGCAGCGCTTAGCATTACATGGCAAAAGTAAGCCCTAGCTAGCCCTCATGCTAGGCTCTTTTTCACGCTTTGAACAAACGCAAAATACTTTGTTACATATTCGATTTTATTGTTATTTAAATCAGGTTTATTATGCTTAGCTAGTGCTTCCTAAATTAGGTTGTAGCTGATGCGTATTTCATTAAGCAGGTAATAGACTGCATCCTATTGTTGTTTTTTTTGAGTTATCAAATCTTAATGAAATGCGTATTTATTCTAATTAATATACGGAATTCTTATGAAAAAAATAACAATGACTGCCGCCAGTATTGCATTGGCGTTAGGTTTGGTTGGCTGCGGCGAAAAGCCACAACAAATGAAAGCAGAATCAACCACAGTAACTGCACCGGTGGCGGCCCCTGGTGCGCTAGGTGTTGATTTACAAAATATGGATAAAAGTGTTCGTGCACAGGATGATTTTTATTACCATGTTAATGGTCAATGGTTAGCAAAAACTGAGATTCCAGGTGACAAGTCTAACTATGGGTCGTTCTCACAGTTATATGATGAATCGCAAAAAGCAATGAAAACAGTGCTTGAAAACGCCAGTGCTAATAGTAGTGCAAAACCAGGTTCAGATGAATATAAGATTGGTGCATTTTATTCTAGCTATATGGCTGAAAATGCTCGTGAAGAGTTAGGTATTTTGCCACTTGAGCCAGCTATTAAAAGCATTGATACAGTGAAAGATAAAGCCGCGTTGGTCACACTGATGGCACAGCTACAAGTTAAAGGTGGCGATCTTCCTTTTGGCTGGTATGTTAATAATGACGCTAAAAACTCAAGTGAAAATGCGCTTTATGCCTATCAAGCGGGACTTGGTTTACCTGATCGTGACTACTATTTAAAAGATGATGAAAAATTCACAAAAATTCGCGCGGCTTATCAAACGTATATCACCGATATTTTAGCTAAAGCTGGCGTTAATAATGCTGCTGATGCAGCCAAAGCGATATTAGCACTTGAAACGACACTTGCTGATGCACAGTGGAGCCGAGTGCAAAGCCGTGATGCAACTAAGTCATACAATAAAATGACGGTAGCTGAAGCTAACTCGCTAATGGGTGAGTTTGATTTAAATGCCTATTTCGAAGCAGTTGGCGTTGATGCTCAAGAGTTAATTGTGCGCCAACCAAGTTACTTTGAAAAATTTGCAGAGATTTTCAACAATACTGACTTAGCTGTTTGGCAAAACTATTTAAAATTCCATTTTGTTAGTAATTACGCGCAGCTACTTAATAAAGATTTAGTGGATTTGAAGTTTAATTTTTACAGCACCACGTTGCGTGGTGTTGAAGAGCAAGCACCACTTTGGAAGCAAGCCGTTGATGCATCAAACAGTGTACTGGGTGAAATTTTAGGTAAAGTCTACGTTAAAGAAAACTTCCCGCCAGAAGCAAAAGCACGTATGGAAGAGTTAGTTGATAATGTGATTAAAGGCTATTCAGTGGCAATTGAAAACCTTGAGTGGATGAGCCCTGAAACAAAAGTGGCGGCGCAAGAAAAACTCAATAAGTTTACCCCTAAAATTGGTTACCCAGATAAATGGAAAGATTACTCAGATTTAGCGATTAACCCTGATGAACTGGTAGGTAACTATATTCGCTACAGTGAATGGGCTTATGCAGATATGATTGCTAAATTAGGTAAGCCAGTTGATCGCTCTGAGTGGCATATGACTCCACAAACAGTGAATGCTTACTACAATCCAGTGAATAACGAAATAGTATTCCCTGCGGCGATTCTGCAGCCTCCTTTCTTTAATTTAGAAGCGGATGATGCGGTTAACTATGGTGCTATTGGTGCGGTTATTGGCCATGAGTTAGGCCATGGCTTTGACGACCAAGGGGCAAAATACGACGGTGATGGCAATTTACGTAATTGGTGGAGCGAGTCAGACCTTAAGCAGTTTGAACAGCGAAGTGCTGCCTTAGTTGCACAGTATAATCAATATAAACCGTTTGAAGATGCCAGCGTTAATGGTGAGCTGACACTGGGTGAAAACATTGGTGATTTAGGCGGCTTAACCGTCGCTTATAAAGCGTATCAGCTATCGCTGGGTGATTCGAAAGCGCCCATTATTGAAGGCTATACGGGCGACCAACGCTTCTTTATGGGCTGGTCGCAAATTTGGCGTCGTAAATACCGTGATGAGGCGCTACGTAATCGTTTAATGACGGATTCACATTCACCGAGTCATTATCGCGTAATTGGTATTTTGTCGAACATGCCAGAATTTTACCAAGCGTTTGATGTTAAAGAGGGCGATAAAATGTATATCAAGCCTGAAGATCGCGTAAAAATTTGGTAATTTGAGCTGAAATTAGCTTAGAGCTATTAATCGCAAAATAAAAAGCCAGTGAGCATCATGCTCACTGGCTTTTTAGTTACTTATATGCCTGATGATGAAACTAGCTATATTTCGTTTTTATGGCGCTGATAATCTCGACATTGGCCGCAGGGAAATCATAGTTATCAAGTTCGTCTATGCTGACCCATTCGCTTGGTTGTCCTTCTGCGCCATGAGCTTGACCATTAAAGTTACTGACCACATGCACATTAAGTCGTACGCATTTATCGCCATAGTCATGCTCTATAGTGATAAGTTCGCTTGAACTATGAATAGTCAGTCCTACCTCTTCTAGCAGTTCACGTTTTAGGGCTTGAAACACACTTTCTCCAGCTTCAACTTTGCCACCAGGAAACTCCCATAGCCCACCTTGATGTTGCTCATCTGCACGTTTACAAATAAACAAATTGTTATTTTTTTTAATTACACCCACAGCAACATTGATGATTACTTTAGTCATTACCTCTCCCTTAAACAGCATAAAAAAAGCGACGCAAGCGTCGCTTTTTATCTAACGTAGCAAAGTGGTGTTATTTTAATTTACCACAACATTGTTTGTATTTTTGGCCTGAACCACATGGACATGGATCGTTACGGCCAACTTTTGGTTCGCTACGTGCCATAACCTGAGCGCTTTGCGGTGCTTCACCACCTACGTGCTCTGCTTCTTCATGTTGATATTC